>JAFDWT010000055.1:47746-48566 GCA_018268335.1 Armatimonadota bacterium
GTCGGCGAGAGTCCGATCACTTGTTGCACGTCTTGGACGGAATACTCGCCGGAAAAGTGGAAGACGACTCCGTCGGCAGTCAGCGTCAAAGGTAGGGGACTGTATTGGGGAACAGACTCAAAGTCGAAGTGCTGGGCGTGCGCACCTGCCGCGACCAGGCAACCGACTCCGAGAAGGAAGATTCGCGAGCGTGCCATGTTGTCACCTTGTCGGCCGTCGAAAGACGGGTTGGGCGACGACGGTCGGCAATCCCAACCTACCGAAGCATGCACTTGGTCCTAGGGGCGAATTGCGAGCATTACTTTGGTGGCTTGGGTGTCAAGAACCAAGGCAACAGCATTGCGGTGATCTCCTCATGTCCTTTGCGGTTGGGATGGTTGACTTGGGACATATAGGCAGGTAACTCGGCCCCACCCCGGACGAGGTCCTGAAACCGGTGGTAGACATCAACCAACCCGACGCCCGTGTCATTGGCGATCTGCCGGATTTGGGCAGTCTGCAGGGACAAGGGGTCGTGCTCGTCAAAGATCTTCGCCGACTGGTCCGGCGATGGCGTCAACAACAACACCTTGATCCCCTTGTGCTGGCACTTGCGCACCATCTCCGTCCACGCCTTCTTGGTCGCCTCCATCGGGATGCCCCGGTCGTTGAGGCCGTAATCGATGGTGACGACGTCGGGCTTGAGCGGCAACACGTCTGCGTCGAACCTCTTGGCTCCTTGGATGGAGTTTTCGCCGCCGATAGCCGTGACAACCACATTGACCACGGCATAGGGAAACCGCTCCTTTAATCCCACATGCAAGAGGTGCGGATAGGCGTT
>JAFDWT010000056.1 GCA_018268335.1 Armatimonadota bacterium
CCGTCGGCTTCCTTGGCTGCCTCGGACTGTTTGAGCACGAAAGCCGATGCGGCTCCAGCGATCGCCATGACAGCGCCGACGCTGAGGTCGACGCCGCCAGTGGAGATGACGACGACCATGCCCGCCGAGATGATGACGACCGGTGCGGCACGGTTGAGGATGTCGACCACATTGCCGACGAGGGCCCCGTCTTGAAGGGTCAGCTTGAAGAAGCCCGGATAGGCAATGAGATCAACAAGGAGGAGAACCGCGAGCATGACCAGCGGCGCGGCCAGCGACCCGGCGGCTTTCTTCACTGCCCGCTCCCGCTGGCCATGATCTCCATAACCGCTTCTTGTGTGACCGCTTCACCTTCTAACCGGCCCGCCATCTTACGGTCTCGCATGACGACCACTCTTTGGGCGATCTGGACAATCTCCTGGAGTTCTGAATCAGCGACAACGAGGGCCATGCCGTCGGCGCAAAGCACTTGGATGGCTTTGAGGATTTCTTCTTTGGCACCGACGTCGACGCCGCGCGTGGGCTCATCGAGTAGGAGCACCTCGGGCTTCATGACCAGCCAGCGGGCGAGCATGCACTTCTGTTGGTTGCCGCCGCTGAGGAACTGGACCGGCTTGTCGATATCGGTGGTCTTGATGCCGAGCGCCTGGACCATCTCGCCGGCGACGCGGCGTTGTGTGGCCATAGAAAGGGACGCCCAGACCTTGGCTCGCGCTTGCATGGCCAAGACGATGTTCTCGCGGACGCTGAGGCCGGGGATGATGGCCTGCGTCTTGCGGTCTTCCGGGCAATAGCCCATGCCGCTGGCGATGGCCTTCCTGGCGTTCCACTTTTTGACTGGTTTGCCTTGCAGTGTCCAACTGCCTTGGTCGGCCTTCTCGACACCAAAGAGCAGGTTCAGTGTCTCGGACCGACCCGAGCCGAGAAGTCCGGTCAGTCCGAGGATTTCGCCTTTGCGAGCTTGGATTTCGATGCCAGCGACGGTTCCTCGTTTACCTAGGCCATCTGTGGACAAGACGGACGGATTGTCGGTCAATTTCGGTCGCTCTGACGAATAGCCTGAAGACTCGACTTTATGGCCGACCATTAGTTCGACCAGCGCTTGTGGGTTGATCTCGTCCGTGCTTCCAGTCCCTACGACTTGGCCGTTCCGCAATACGGTCAGCCGGTCGCAGATCGCGTACACCTGGTTGATGAAGTGGGAGACAAAGACGATACCGATGCCCTGCTCCTTCAGGCGGCGGATGACGGCGAAGACGAGTTCGACTTCTGCTGCGTCGAGGCTGGAAGTCGGTTCGTCTAAGACGAGCACCTTAGGTGTTTCGCCCACCGCTCTCCCGATCGCAACGAGTTGTTGGACAGCCAGGGAGTGAGAGGACAGTGGGCGGCGGACATCAATGTCGACACCAAGTGGGCGCAGGACACTTTGGGCTCGGTCGACCATCTGCTTCCACTTGACCGTCCGCCCGCCCGAGACGCTGGCGCCCAGGCAGATGTTCTCGGCGACGGAGAGGTTCGGCGCAAGATTGACCTCTTGGAAGACACATCTGATGCCAAGTGCTGCCGCCTCGAACGGCGTACCCGGCCTGATGCTGCGCCCCTCTAGTTCCAAGCTCCCTTCGTCCGCCAGTTGCGCCCCGGTAAGGATCTTGAGAAGAGTGCTCTTTCCTGCGCCGTTCTCGCCCATCAGACCGTGGACCTCACCCGGTTGAAGGGTGAAGTCCACGTGGTCGAGGGCGACCATGCCAGGGAACCGCTTGACAACAGCGGCCGCTTGCAACAGCGGTCTTTCGGCCATCAGTACTTGCGGTTCGGGAGCTCTTTCGCTGCAGTCGTCTCGTCGAACTGTCCATCCGGAACGATCTGGCGCTTCTCCAGCTTTTCGCCTTTCTTGAACTTTTCGATCGAGTCGAATAGCAGTGGGCCAAGGAGCGGGTTGCACTCGGTCGTGCAGTTCAGCTTGCCCTCCGTCATCGCGACGAAAGCGTCCTTGATGCCGTCGATGCTGATGACAAGGATGTCCTTGCCCGGCTTCTTGCCAACGGCTTCGATGGCTTGGATGGCGCCGAGGGCCATATCGTCGTTGTGGGCATAGATGACGTTGATCGTGTTGCCGACTGGCGACTTCAGGAGGGCCTCAGTGACTTCTTTGCCGTTGGCGCGTTTGAAATCACCGGTTTGGCTGAAGACGACCTTCATGTCCGGGTACTTGGCGATCGCTTCCGCGAAGCCTTTCTTCCGGTCGTTGGCAGGGGCGCTGCCAGTGGTGCCTTCCAGTTCGGCGATGACGGCTTTGCCGCCGGTCTTTTTGATCAGCCACTCAGCCGCCATTTGGCCTTCCTTGATGAAGTCGGCGCCGAGGAACGTCACATACAGGTCGTCCGGCACTTGCGGACGGCGGTCGGAGACAAAGACCGGGATGCCAGCCTTCTTGGCCTCAGTCAGCACTGGCTCCCAACCGGTCTCGACCACTGGAGCAAAGGCGATGACGTCGACTTTTTGATCAATGAAGCTGCGGATCGCCTTGATCTGGTTCTCCTGTTTCTGTTGAGCGTCGCTGAATTTGAGCTCAATACCGCGCTTCTCGGCTTCGGCTTTGATCGAGTTTGTGTTGGCCGTGCGCCAAGCGCTCTCGGCACCGATCTGTGAGAAGCCGACTACGAGCTTCTTGCCCGATTGGCCAGCGTCCGTCGCTGGTTTGTCGCCTGCTGGCTTGGCTGGTTCGGCAGCGTTGGAGCCGCAGCCGGACAAAACCGCGACCGCGGCGAGAAGGAACATGGGTGCGAGTTGTGAAAGTTTCATTGCCTTGTGTGTTGAGTCGTCTTCGAATCGAGTGCGCTTTCAGTCTAAGAAGTCTATGGTCGGACAGACCGTACCCTGGAAACCGATGCTCCTTGCTTGTCGTCCGACCCGCTGAATCGGATGCGGACGTGCTTCTTGCCCTTCGTCAGCGCTGCGGGCAGCGGGTACGTCACGTCTTGGAACGTGTTGTTCGGCATCGGGTTCAAGCGGTCAAATTCTGCGATCTCTTGGCCGTCCACGGCCAGTTTGCCTGCGCGTGGCCAACGGTTGTTCACCCAATAAGTGACGACAAGCTGGTTGGCCTTGTCAGCGTCGATCTTGAGGTCAAACTCAAAGAAGCCTTTGGCGAATGGTGTTCGGAACCCCTTGCCGTTGGCTTCTCGCGCGTCGCACTTGTCGCTGATCAGGTTGTGGTCACGCTCGGGTTGCATCTCGCCGATGCGCATCAGGTCGATCGTGCGGGATTCCAAGTCCCTCAGGCGCGCCTCCTCGGCCCGGAATGAAGTTTCCTTATTGGCCCACTCTTCGTGCGAGAAGACGTCGAAGTACACCGCATAGGTGTTGTCGACGATGTGGAACAAGGGTTTCAGAGTCAGTGGCTCGGGTTTCGCTGCGTCCTTGATCCGGAACTCAAGCGGGCCCGTCATCTCGACACAGGCGCCGAGGGGTCTGCCTTCTGGCACCAGCACAGGCGATATTTTCTCTGGCCCACCTGGAGCTCCTAAGTCAGCCGCCAAAACGGTAGGGCCGTAGAGAATGGCGAGTTTGTTCGGATCGCCGCTGATTGGCTCGGTGCGGATGGCCATTGGCAAGTCAAGGCTAACGACATCTCCCTTCTTCCACGAGCGTTTGAGGCTAAGAAAGCTCCCTGGCTTGCTAGAGGCGGTCGACTTCTTTCCGTTGACGGAGACGACCAGTGGCCCGGTGGCCCAACTAGGATGGCGCAGCTTGACTGTCAACTCGCTCTTTGAACCAGACAAAACTGTGAACTTGACCTTCCCACTGACTGGAAAGTCCGTCTCTTGGCGGAGGCGCAGGCCAGTCTCCTTCCAGTCCAGTTCGGTCGGCTGGTATTGGGCGACATACAGAGTCGAACCTGAATGGAAGTACACACTGTCTTGGTGCTTGGTGTGGTTTTCCATCCCCGTGCCGTGGCAACACGTGAAGTCGTCGTAGTCGTTGCTGTAGTTCTTGTTCGCGCCTGTGACGAGGGGGAAGAAGTACGTGACTCCACCCGTTTCCGGGTTTTGTGAAGCAAGTATCTGGTTGATGTGGGCCCTTTCGTAGAAGTCCAGGTACTTGACGTCCGGTTCCCACTCAAACAACTGCCGAGCCAACTTGAGCATGTTGTAGGTGCAACACGTCTCCGCGGTATTGGTTGTCAGTTCTTCGCTGAGCCTGCCTGCCGGGGTGAAGTATTCGTGGTCGCTGTTGCCGCCGATCACGTACGTATGGTCGTTGACCACCGTGTCATAGAAGAACTTGACAGCTTTCCTGTAATCGCCACCGTCTGTGGTCTCGCTCATCCGGGCAAGGCCGAGGATCTTTGGCACCTGCGTGTTGGAGTGCGTGCCAGCCAGCCGGTCGTGTCCAGCTATGATCGGGTCGAGGTTGCGGTGGTCAAAGAACATCTTTGCGAGGGCCAGGTATTTCGGCTGTCCAGTCACGGTTGAAAGCTCAGCCAGCGACTCGTTGATGCCACCGTATTCGCAACCCAACATGTGCTGCCACTGTTCGTCGCTGAGAGCTTTGGTCAGGTCGACCATCCAGTCGGCGAACTTGGCCGCCACACCCAGCGCCGCCTTGTCGCCCGCCAATCGATGTGCGTCGAGGAGACCTTGGAGCACCTTGTGATGGGTGTAGAAGGGTGACCACAAGCCGTTGAGGTCGAAGCCACCGCTCTTGATCTGTCCCGATCTGATCTGATCCCAAGCTTTGTCGCCGTTCGGAATGGCTGAAATGCAGCCGTCCGGTCGGTGGGCTTGGCACTCGGCCAGGCCGGTCACGATCGCCTCGATCATGTCTTTGAACCGTTTGTCGCCTGACGAAGCAAATGCTTGGGCGCAGGCGGTGAGGTAGTGGCCAAGCGAGTGACCGGCCAGGCCCGCGTTCTCCCAACCTCCATAGATCTTGCCCTTTGGTTCTAGACCGGCGTTCTTTCGGAAGTTGTGGAGCAAGCGTTCAGGCTCCAACTTGAGCAAGTAGCCTTGCTCCTTGTCCCGTGCCTTGAGCCATGGGCTGTCGAGCAATTTCACTTGCCCAAGAGGAAACGAGTGGACTTGGGCGACGACGGGCGGCTGGCTCATAGTTGTCACAAGAAGGAGAGACAGTGGAGTCATTCCAACACCCACTGTTGAATACCGGCGGACCAGTTCTTCTGCAGCGAGACTTCGATTCGGAAAGCGGTCGCCGTCACCGGTTCAAATGAGACATTGTTCATCGTGTCAAGACCGACCCCATAACTGGAGGCAGTCTTCACCGGCTGCCAGGAACCATCTGGAGCCTTGTACAGCAGCTTCCAGGACGCAGGCACCCGGCACTCGCCTACGCCGGTGTCGTCGAACCAGAAGACGCCGGACGACTTGAAGGTCTGGGGCTTTTCAAAGGTGTAGGTGACCGTTTCGGTCGTGCCCTTGGTGGGCCACCAGTGCATGAAGTCGCCCTCGTCGCGCGAGCGTTTGACCGACTTGAGGTCGTTCACGGCGTCAGGCCGGGTCGGGCGTCCGGAGACGCTGACCTTGGCGGTGGAATAGACCGGTCGGACCTTGGGAAGGACATGGGCGCCTTCGGGTGTCGTCGGCAACCAGACGGCCATCGGGCTCATGCCCCGGTTGTCCCAGGTGCAGTAGGGAATCAGCTTGAGCGTGACCGGGGTGCGGTCGATGCTGCCGTCCTCGTTGCGGAGGACGCGGTCGGCTTTCCCGGTGAGCGCGACGATGCCCTTCAGGGTGTCAGGCTCAGACACGGTCTTGAACTCGGCGCCTTTTGCGACGACCAGGTCGCGGACCTCGCGGTTCGGGTTGTCAATGCCTTCGGCGCAGTAGACGATCGGCCCTCTCTGGAAAGCGATCCTGTCGCGGTTGGCTTGGACCTCGTCACGGGCTACCACCTTGCGGACGGGCATGGGGAGGTCGAGCTCGACCTTGTCGCCCTTGGACCAGACCCGGTCGACAACCAGGTAACCGTCCTTGAGCGTGCCCTTGATGGCCTTGCCGTTGAGCTTGGCCGAGTATGTCTTGCCCGACTTATCGGCAAACGAATAGAGCCCGCCGGGAGAAGCTTCCTCACGCGCCCAGCCGGGGATGCGGAGGCGGACGGCGTACTTCTTTTTTGTCGAGGGGTCAACGGTCAGCGTGACCTTGCCGTCCCACGGATACTGCGTCTCTTGCTTGACCCTGAGGGTGCGGCCCTTCGGCATCTTTACCTCTGCGGTCGAACCGACGTAGAGGTTGACGAACAGGTCGCTTTCGCGGACACCATAGACGTAACCGGGCACCGAGGCGATGAACCGGACGACGTTGGTCGGGCAGCAGGAGCAGGCGAACCAGGGCGAGCGCTTGTAGTGGCCGGAGGTCGCCAGCGGGTTGGCATAGAAGAAGCTCTTGCCCTCCAGACCGACGCCACTGAGCATGCCGTTGTAGAGGGTGCGTTCGAAGACGTCCACGTACTTGGCGTCGCCATGGAGCAGGAACTGGCGTTGGTTCCAGTAGTCGTTGGCGATCGCCGCGCAGGTCTCGGCATAGGCGGATTGGTTCGGTAGGTCAAAGTTCGCCCCGAACGCCTCGCCACCACCGGTCGCGCCGATGCCGCCGGTGATGTAGAGCTTCTTTTCGACCGCGTTATGCCAGATCTTGTCGATGGTCTCGATGTACTGGGGCTGGCCCGTCAAGGCTGCGACGTCGGCGACACCGGCGTAGAGATAGGCGGCTCGGACGGCATGGCCGACGGCTTCGTCTTGCTCCAGCACCGGCTTGTGGGCCTGCCAATACTCGCCCTTGCCGCCTCGGCACTCGATCATGAACTGGGCGAGCTCGAGGTATTCGCGCTTGCCCGTCTCGCGGTACATCTTGGCGAGACCGGTCTCGATGATCTCGTGGCCGGGCCAGATCTTGCGCTTACCAGGGCCGAATGTTTTGACCAGCAAGTCGGCTGTCTTCACGGCGATGTCGAGAAGGGTTTTCTTGCCTGTGGCCTGGTGATGGGCGACGGCGGCTTCGTAGAGGTGCCCCAGGTTGTAGAGCTCGTGGCTCTGCTCCTCTTCGTTCACCCAGCGTTCGGCTCCCGACCATTCGTGCGGCTTCTTCGGGTTGATCGTCCGGGCGGTGTAGAGGTAGCCGTCGGGCTCCTGCGCCGCGCCGATCTTGGCGATGAGTAAGTCGACGTAGTCTTCGAGCTTCTTGTCCGGGTGGACGTTGAGCGAATACGACGCGCCCTCGATGGTCTTGTAGATGTCGGTGTCGTCAAAGGGGTAGACCGGCATCGGCTTGCCGGTCGGGTCTTGACCCTGCAGTTGCTGGGCGGCGTATTCGAAGCTCTTGACCCGGCCGTGCTCCTCGCACTGTTGGAAGGCGTAGGGGATCGTCACCGTGCGGTTGGTCTCGATGCGGGGCTTCCAAAAGGCGTCGTCTATCTTGACGGCGGTGAACGGAACGGGCTGGATAGGATAGTCTCGCATGGTCACTACGGTGTGCTCGGTCGAGTGGGGGATCAGCGTCCAAGCGGCGGCGAGGAGGGCAACGGTCGTCATTGGGCTTGCTTCCACTTGCCGGAATGCGATGTTATTGCATTCTTGCGGCTGTGTATTCCTGAATGAGAATATAGCACCGCCTCTGGGTATTGTTTCAACTGGAATCGTAAAATGCTGAACTATCTCCAAGAAAGGTCTCTGCGACACCGCGCGGCGGCGTTGCTCGTGGTGGTCGTGTCAGGGGCTCTGGCCCTCGGCCAAGCGCCGCCGAGCCGGGCCGAGATGGAGGCGCGCTACAAGGCGGCCGACGCCCTTCAGGGGCAGACAAGGGGCAAGGTGACCGGCCTGTCGGTGACGCCGGGCTGGGTGGCGGGAGGCAAGAAGTTCTGGTACGCCTGGGACCAGCCTGCGGGGACATTCCATCTGGTCGACACAGCGACAGGCTCAAAGTCGGCTCTGTTTGACAGTAAGAAGTTAGCAATGGCTTTGACCAAGGCTGGCGGCACGGAGAGCCTGGACGGTCTGTCTGTGGCGGCAGTAACCGACGAGGGCATGGACTTCCGTGTGCAGGGCAAGGGCTGGCATTTGACGTTTGCCGGCTACTCGGTCGCAGAGAAGACGCTACCCTCACGCCGGGCTCCCGGGCGCGAACCTTGGAACCAGAACCTATGGCCTGCGAGCCGGGCCGTCGTCACCTCACCTGATGGGAACTGGTCGGCGACGATCGAAGGGCTGGACGTCGTCCTGACGCCCAAGGGCGGTACGAAAAAGGTCGTCGCGACCGGGACGGCGGCGGACTACTACATGCGCCTGCAGTGGGCACTGGATTCTGGAGCCTTGGTCGCCACGCGCTGCCAGCCAGGCGACCGCAAGAGCTACACCTACATGCAGCAGGCGCCGGCAGGTGGCGGTATGCCGGAGGTGCACAACCGGATCTACGACCGGCCTGGCGACAAGATCGACACATTCACATTCGAAACGGTCGACCCGGCGACCGGTGTGGCCAAGCCGACGCAAGTTCCCAAAATCGATTACGGCGACCCGAGCATACGATGGTCGAGCGACAAGCGGTCGTTCCTTGTAGACATGGTGGCCCGTGGTTTTGGCTCATTCAGCCTCTACCGTGCTGACTCGCGGACGGGTGCGGCCACGAGGATCATCTTCGACAATCCGAAGACCTTCTTCGACACCACACAACAGTTCCTTGCCTATCTGAAGGACGAATCGATGGTCTGGCTGTCCGAGCGCGACGGCTATGCCCATCTCTATCACATCGGTGCCGACGGCACCGTCCTGGCCCAGCTCACCAAAGGGGAGTGGGTGGTCAGGCAGGTCGTGAAGGTCGATGAAGAGCACAACCGCGTTGTCTTCACTGCGAGCGGTGTCCACAAGGGCGAGGATCCTTACTACACGCACTATTTCGCCGTCGGTTTGGATGGGAAAGGGATGGTGGAGATCACCCCCGAGTCCGGCGCACATGACGGCGAGCTTTCGCCCGATGGCGAGTATCTTGTCGACACCTATTCGACTGTCGCCCAGGCGCCCCGCCACAACCTCAGAAGAGTGGCCGACGGCAAGCTCGTCGCCAAGCTCGGTGAAGCGGACGACTCCACGTTACGCAAGTCAGGCTGGCGCTATCCGGAGCCGTTTGTGGCCAAAGGCCGTGACGGCAAGACGGACATTTATGGCGTCGTCTTCCGGCCCAAGAACTACGATCCGTCCAAGAAATACCCGGTGATCGAGGACATCTACGCTGGCCCGCAGGACAGCTTTGTGCCCAAGACATACCGGCCGTACTTCCGCAACCAGGCTCTAGCCGAACTCGGTTTCGTCGTCGTGCAGATCGACGGTATGGGCACGCGCAATCGGGGCAAGGCGTTCCATGACGTCTGCTTCAAGAACATCGGCGACGCTGGTTTGCCTGACCGGATTCTATGGATCAAGGCATTGGCCGCTCAGGACAAGGGCGTCGATGCGAACAGAGTAGGCATCTTCGGGACGTCAGCAGGAGGGCAGAACTCAACCGGCGCCGTGCTGTTCCATCCCGAGTTCTACAAGGTCGCGGTGAGTTCCTGCGGCTGCCATGACAACCGGTTGGACAAGTTGTGGTGGAACGAGCAGTGGATGAGCTATCCCGTCGGGCCGGAGTACTCTGCCAGCTCCAACATCGAGAACGCGGCGAAGCTGAAGGGCAACCTCATGTTGATCGTCGGCGAGGCGGACAACAACGTGCCCCCAGAGTCGACATATCGTCTCGCAGCCGCGCTCCAGAAAGCAGGGAAGGACTACGAACTCGTCGTCATTCCTAATGCCGACCACACGGACGGCGGCCCGTATGGCGACCACAAGCGGAAGGACTTCTTCGTGCGCCACCTACTTGGAGTCGAGCCGCCAGTCTGGAATGGCTAGAGACTCGGTCAGCTTGGTTTGGGGTGTGGGGCAGGGCCAAACTGGACCGGCACATTCGATTTCATAAATATTCATGGCAATAGTGCTATTTCGGCATAAGATGATATAACATTGAATGGTTCCCGGCCCGCTGGGGCCTCGCTGAACGAGACAACGGAGTATCCAAACCGCATGGCAACACGCAGTACCTTACTGAAGCGGCGCAAGCAAGGCCGCGCTTTTACCTTGATCGAACTTCTTGTGGTCATCGCGATCATCGCGATCCTGGCGGCGATTCTATTCCCTGTTTTTGCGCAAGCAAAGAAGGCAGCCAAAGCCACGACGACCCTCTCGAACGCCAAACAGCTCACCATCGGGTTTCACATCTACTCGACAGACTATGACGATGTGATGCCGATGACGATCCAGGCCCTGCGCGGCACGCCTTCGAACGGCTGCGGCGACTGGTCGGACTGGTATCCCGGCAACGAATACGTCGGCATTCTGCAGACGACATATCCATATGTCAAGAATATCGACCTGTCCTGGCAAGCGTTCCAACCCAAGCCGGGCAGCCTCCAAACGCCGATGGTCCCCGATCCAGTCGACGGTGTCCGTACCGGAACGTGGGGTGCATGGAGCAAAGAGGAGACGATCCTGCCGAACAACATCGCCCTGAACGTCTGGGACGGCGGCGGTTGCAATATCGCCTCTCGCTCGCTCACGGCGGTCGAATACCCGGCAGAACTAGGCGTCTACATGCCTGTCGTCGGCGCGCTCCAAGGCCTAGCCACTTGGTCGTCTGATCCGAAGGACGCGATGGTCGACATCGACCCTTGGTACAACTCGTCGGTCTGTAGCGGTGCCGACACGCCTCCGTTCCCACCTGTTTATGCGGCCTTCAAGGCGTATAACAGTTCGATGCCAGTCGGCCACGCCGATGGTCACGCTGGGAAGATCAAGAGCAACGCCTTCTACATCAAGCAGGGCTGCCCAGACATTGTCAATGACTTTGCGACAAAGGCTTACAGCAGTAAGCTCTGGGGCTTCTACTTACAAGGCTATCCCATCAATCCTTAACAGCATGAGCAAAGACATGTTCGTTTCGACGGCCTGTCGGGCGGGCGCCATTTTGGCGCTCGCCCTCGGGCTGATGCTGATCACGGGTTGCAAAAACGACGAGCCGGGACCGTCGGAAGTCAAGCTCCAAGCCAACCCGTACAAGAAGATGATGGACGACCACAAATCGGGAAATGCCGACAAGCCTGCGGCTGGCGCGCCAGGTGGCGCGGCTCCGGCCAACAAGTGACAGTTGTACTGTCTGGCGCGACATACTCGTGGCCGGGGAGACCTTGACTCTCCCCGGCAATACTTTTAGAAGACCTCTATGGAGAAGCCCGAATACTATTGCGACGTCGCCATTGTGGGCGGCGGGCCGGCCGGTTCGACCGTTGCGACCCTCCTGAAGAAGTACCGCCCCAAGCTGCGCGTGGCGGTGTTTGAGAAGGAACAGTTTCCACGCGACCACGTCGGCGAGAGCCAACTGCCGTATATCTCGGTGATCCTCGACGAGATGGGCGTCTGGGACCAGGTCGAGGCGGCGGGTTTTCCCATCAAGGTCGGCGCGACGTACCGTTGGGGCAAGTCGCCCAAGCTCTGGGATTTTGAGTTCTTGAACCACGGACAGTTTGAGCCTGTGCCGCGTCCTTCGAAGTTCGAAGGTCAACGGCAACACACTGCATTCCAAGTCGACCGAGGGATTTACGACAAGATCCTCCTCGACCATGCGGCTTCGGTGGGGGCCGAGGTTTATCAGCAACACGCGGTCAAGTCCATCGATACCGATGGAGACACGATCACTTCGATTACGGTCCAAGGCGACCAGGTCAATGGCAAGGTCGAAGCCAAGTACTACGTCGACTGTTCGGGCTATGCAGGGATCATGCGCAAGCGCATGGGTATCGAGTCGCTGGTACCGACGACGCTCCAGAACATCGCCATTTGGGATTACTGGCGGGGCGCCTCGTGGGCTGTCAACATCGGCATCGAAGGCACCCGCGTCCAAGTCATGAGCGTCGGGTACGGGTGGCTCTGGTTCATTCCATTGGGTAACGACCGGACCAGCGTCGGCCTGGTCGTGCCCGCGAACTATTACCGAGACCGTGGCCTGCGACCGAACGACCTCTACATGGAAGCCTTGGCCAATGACCCGGTGGTCAGCAAGTTGACAGAAGGGGCGACAAGGGAAGACCAACTGCAATCGACCAAGGACTGGTCGTTTCTGGCTGACCGGCTGGCGGGCGACAACTGGTTCCTTTGTGGCGAATCCGCTGGGTTCGCCGACCCGATCTTGGCGGCAGGCATGACTCTTGCCCATAAGGGCGCCCGGGACGTCGCCTACACGATCTTGGAGTTTTTCCGCGGCGAACACGACGAAGACTGGCTGCGCGAACGGTACACCGAGGGTAACCGCCGCGCGATCATGCAACACATCCGGTTCGCTGACTTCTGGTACTCGCAAAACGGCCAGTTTAGCGACCTGAAGGACTATGCCAAGGAGATCGCTGGCGACGCCGGGCTCGACATGAACTCTGATGATGCCTGGCGTTGGCTCGGCACTGGCGGCTTTGTCGACCAAGATTCGTCGATCACCGACTTTGCCGGCTTCTCAGTAGTCGCTACCAAGAGCCTGACTGCCAACTTCCTGGAGGACGAGGTCCACTATGAGCTTTTTGGCAAGACGCACTTCCGACTCAACTTGGGTGGGGCGGTCCAGGGGTTTGGGTCGAACCTCTTCCAAGGCCGCATCAACAAGCACCCGTGCTACATCCGGGACGAGAAGTACTTGCCGATGCTCGGCGTCTGCGGTTGGGTGGCCCACCTGCTTGGCAACCAAGAGAGAACTGCGCGGGAGATCGTGGGAGCGGCCGATGCATTCCGCCTCGCGCCGGAGCGGACTCAGCTGGAGCAGGCGATGTTTCCGAAGCTGCTGATCCAGACCTTAGAAGCCATGATCGCCGACGGATGGATCGTCGCCAAAGTCGTTCCGGGTCACGACGGTTGGCCAAAGTTTGACATCGACGAGTCGCGCTTCATGCACGAAAACAAGGACGTCGCTAAGCTGGTTGGCGAATGATCAGCTGACGAGAGCGGACTGGGCGTCGTCTTCCTCGCTCGGTCCGCAAAGTGGGTCGTTGATCGTCTGGTGGAGCTGAGTGAGCAACTCGCCTAGTTCGGCGATTTGATTCGCCTGGAGCGGCGACATTGCGCTCTCGATGCGGGCAATGTGGGCGGGATAGATCCTGTCGAAAGTCTCGCGTCCCAAATGAGACAGGTCCACGTCCACGACACGGCGGTCGTCCGTCTGCCGCTTGCGCGTGATGAGTCCGCGCTTTTCCAGATTGTCTAAGACCAGGGTGACGTTTCCAGCGGTCTTGAGCAGGTACGAGGCGATTGCCTTTTGTGGCATGGTCCCGTGGAAGCGTAGTGCCTTGAGGGCGCTAAACTGGCTCGCGGTCAGATTCTCGCTAGCTAGGCCCCTGCTGACTTGTGCATGTAAGGCCTCTGCGGTGCGGATGAGCTTGACGTAGGCTTCGACTTTGGGGCTCGTGGTTGACATAGAGTCCTTGAGGAGTCAAGCGCAGACCCGCTGCGTCGCCGGGTGTTCAAGACACATTGGAATGTACCATATTAAACAATTTTGAACTTAGACCAAGCGGGACTCAGCTACCATGTCCTCGTCGTCTCGCGGCTGTGGCAAGGCTACATTTTCGTGAAAGTGCAAGTGTGGTCTGGCGGTTCAGATTGAGGGTGATCGTGCCAGTGGATCTTGCATGCCGAGTTCGGCGAAGGCGCGCTGACGGATCAGGCACGAGTCGCAATGCCCGCAGGGCCGGCCCTCGCCGTCGGGATCGTAGCAAGAATGGGTCAGGCTGTAGTCGACCCCCAGTCGGAGGCCGGCTTCGATGACTTGGCGCTTGGTCATGTGGAGCAGAGGGGCATGAAGTGTCAAGGTGCTTCCTTCGACGGCGCGTTTGGTGGCGACGTTGGCGAGACGCTCGAAGGCCTCGATGAACTCGGGGCGACAGTCGGGGTAGCCGCTGTAATCGACAGCGTTGACACCGCAGAAGATGTCGTCGGCCCCGAGGACTTCGGCATAACCTAGGGCGAGGCTCAGGAGGATGGTGTTCCTGGCCGGCACGTAGGTCGGTGGGATGTCCGTCATCGCAGACTCGTCGCGGTCCTTGGGGACCTCGATGTCATCGGTGAGTGCGGATCCACCGATCGAAGTCAGGTTCACGAAGACGACTTTGGGTTCGGAAACCTTCAGCGCCGCCGCGGACTTTCTGGCGGCGTCGATCTCCACCTGGTGGCGCTGGCCGTAGGCGACGGTCAGAGGAAACGGCTCGAACCCTTGCGACTTGGCCATGGCGAGCACGGTCGTGGAGTCGAGGCCACCGGAGAACAGGACGACGGCTTTCTTCATGGCTGGGCTGGGATCTATGCTACTCCGCCGTGCCCAAGTGAACCAGTCCCGGTCGTCATGTGGTTCAAGTCGGCATCAAGGAGAATACTCAGACAAAAACCCGAAAATGCAGTGACAAATTGGAGATAAAACAATATATTGTTAAAGTGTTTGGTGGACAGGGAGGACAAACCGGCCATCAATCGAGGAAAGCTATGACTACTTCTCCTAAGCATTGCCTTCGACCTCGTGTGAGGATGGGGTTCACACTGATAGAACTTCTCGTTGTGATCGCCATCATCGCCATCTTGGCTGCGATCCTCTTCCCAGTCTTCGCACAAGCCAAGGCGGCGGCCAAGACGTCCAGCACCATTTCGAACGTCAAGCAGTTGGGCACCGCCGTACACATCTATGCTAACGACTACGACGACATGACGCCCGGTGCCTTTATGTGTGGCAACGGCGACCCAGACATTTGGTGCGGATCAGGTTGGTGGAGCAGCCAGTCCGATGTTTTTGTCACCTGGTCGACGACCATTTGGCCATACCTGAAAAACGGTGAAATCACCATGGACTCTGCTCAACGGGCTCCGGTAGCGACCACCGCCCCGTCAACCGGCTCGTTCAACTGGGGGCGGTACACCACGATTGCTGTCAACCGACTGGGTGCTTTTGAGGTTGAGACCTACACGACCGATTACGGCATTCAGAAGGGCAGGAATCTGGCGGGGCAGGAGAACATATCGACGCGCGCCATGTTCACGACCAGTCGCGACGACCGTGGCGGTGGATGGGGTGTCTTCTACTTCGACGGCTGGCTGGCTTGTGATCCGAACTATACGGCGGAGAGCTACTGGAACAACATCGTCTACGAATCGACCAAGTCGCACCGTAAGATGATCCCAACCGTGCGGCTCGACTCGAGCGCGAAGACGATTCCGTTCGACAAGGTGAAGAAGCAGCCGGGCACCGAGTGGTGGGACTTCGACTACACGTACTGGGGCGAGCCGTACAGCGCGACAAACTGATGGGCAAGCGACTTGTGACCCTTGCTCTGACTATGCTGGGCCTGGCGTTGGTGCTGGCCGCATGCGATCCTCAGCCTCCGAAGGACAACTCGAACATCAAGGAGCCACCGGCTCCTCCGCCACCGGGCGCGCCTGCGCCGAAGAAGTGACGTGGCAGGGCCGAGTGGAGCGACTTCAGTCGCCGAACTCGGCCCAGCTTGTCGGTGTCTCCCAGACGCGGACTCGCTCAAGCCTGACGTTGCCAGGGACGATACGGTAGGGGACGCCTGTCCTCGACATACCTTCAAATCCAGTGGTGAGAACACCAGCGACAAAGTCGAAGATGTCCTTGGCAAGGACTTCGGTCGTCGGGTCGACGTCGAAGACGACCGTGCTGCCTGGGTGGACCCTCTCGATCTCGGCGCGGAGCGGATCAGCGGCGTTGATGGCCATGGCATGGTCGTAGCGGTCGATGTAGTCGCCGCAGGCCAGGTTGATGGCTTTGAAATCGACGACCATGTCGTTGGCGTCGAGCGTTTCGGCGGAGACCACCACGTCGATGCGCCGCGTGTGGCCGTGCGGGAAGCGGCACCGCTCCGGGTGCTTGCTCAACATGTGGCCGCTTTCGACCGTGAACGACTTGCAGACGCGATACCGTGGCACCTGGGGTCAATTGTGTCACGCGTATGGTTAGCAGGACGGGCAGGGTGGGCGGTATACATCGCGGATGGCTGCCCGACTGTCCACCGTCGTCTTTATGCTGTTCTGTGCGGCCTGCACTTGGGCTCAAGGAGGCCCGCCGCTCATCACTGACGACCCGATTCCGGTGGAGAAAGGAAAGTGGGAAATCAACATCGCTTGGCTCAACCGGACCGTGCGCTTGCGGCAGGAGAACCAGCTGCCTTTGTTGGACATCAACTATGGCTTCAGCGATCGGGCGCATGTGAAGTTTGAGGTGCCTTGGATGCTCGCGGCGGAGGGCGGCATGGTCGAGAGGGGTGACGGCGGTGGCGCGACGGGCGTCAAGTGGCGGTTTGTCGAGGGCAAGGGCGCGCGGCCGTCGGTGGGGGTCTATCCTGCGGTCGACTTTAGTTTGAGCCGTCGGTCTGTCGACCTGGGTTTGGCCGAGGGCGGCACAGCCTTTGAGGCGCCGTTGTTGGTGGAGTGGGATTTCCCCCGCTTCAGCCTGAACGCCACGGCGGGGCCGACGTTCCAGGCCGGGCGTGGCCCGGGGTGGATGGCGGGGCTGGCTGCGGGGCGCGGGCACCGGGGGACGCAGTACTTGGCCGAGGTGTTTGGCGAGGGCGTGTTCGAGTCAGGCGAGTCCAACTGGCTGGCCCAGGTGGGTTTGAGGCGAGAGCTCAGCGAGAGAGCGACTTTGCTGCTGGCCTTTGGCCGGACGCTTTGGGAGCACGACTCCGAGCGGCAATCTTGGACCTCGTATCTGGGGATCCAACTGCACGACTAAGCTTCGCCGATCGCTTCCATCTTGGCCCTTTGGTCGCCTCCTTCCATGGCGCTGACACAGGTGGCAATGGTGATGTCGCCGGTGACGTTGAGCACGGTCCGGCTCATGTCGAGGATGCGGTCGACGCCGATGACCAGACCGGCTGCCTCGGGAGGGATGCCGATGCGGGCCATGAGAACCATGATCATCGGCCATGAGCCACCTGGCACGCCGGCTGTACCGACGCCGGCGACGATGGCGAGCAGCAGCACCGTGACTTGCTGGCCGAACCCGAGCGGGATGCCGAAGAAGTTGGCGAGGAAGAGCACGGTGATGCCCTCAAAGAGCGCGGTGCCGTTCTGGTTGGCGGTTGCTCCGACAGTCAAGACGAAGGAGGAGATGTCCTTCGGTAGGCCGACGTCTTCCTGGGCCGCCTTGAGGGCGACTGGGAGCGTGGCGTTGCTGGAGCTGGTCGCAAAGGCCGTCATCATCACTGTTCGGATTTGACGGAAGAACACGAGAGGGTTCCGTTTGGCCACCAGCCAGATGGCGAGGCTATAGACCCCGAACTGGTGTACCGCCAGCGCGACCAAGACGAGGATGACGAAGTAGCCGATCTGCTGGAGAGACGCCCATCCGAGGAGGGCCACGCTTCCGAACACGAGCGTGACGACGGCGATCGGGGCGACTTTCATCACCCACTCGATGATCTTGAGGCAGACGGCAAAGATGCCTTCCAGGAAGCGGATGACCGGGAGTGCTTTCTCTGGCTCGATAGAGGCCAACGCCACACCGAAAATGAGGGCGAAGACCATGAAGGGCAGGAGGCCGCCGCTGAGGGCGTCGGTGGCGTCCTTGAGCGGGTTGTCCGAGACGAGGCCGATCACCTGGTCCGTCGGCGACAGGGCCTTGGCAGCGTTGGCCTCGGCCTTCTTGACGGCGTCGTTCTTGGCGAGGGTGGAGAGGAAGTTCGCGCGGGCCTCGGGCGAGATGCCCATGCCTGGCTTGCCAATGTTGGCCACGGCCAGGGCTATCGCCACGGCGACGCCGGAGAGGACGACCGTCATCAAGAGTGAGCGCATGCCGATCCGGCCGATCTTGCGGACGTCGCCGATTTCGGCAACTCCAAGAACAAGCGCGGAGAAGAGCAGCGGCACCACGACCATGAAGATCAGGCGCAGGAAGATCTGGCCGACGGGCCGCGTCCAGGTGGTGATGAAGTCTTTCAGCACTTGGCTGTCTGCCCCGAGCGCCGACTGGGCGGCGATGCCGGCGACGGCACCGACCAGGAGCCCGATGAAGATCTGGACGTGCAGGGGTATCGGCTTGCGCGGGCGTTCCATGGTGGTTCGTCGCATTGTAATCTCTGGTCTCAAGAAAACATCAATGGCACGTAGACAAATAGTAGACGAATGGCTATACTCTGCCCCGGAGGTCAAACTGATGGCGGCGGTCATGGTGCGGGAGACAGTGGCGGGCGACGTGGTGGCTGAGGCTTTGCGGCGGGTTTGGGGGTTCGAGTCCCTCCGACCGCTGCAACGGGAGGTCGTGGACGCGGCTTTGTCGGGGCGCGACGCGGTGGTCGTCATGCCGACGGGCGGAGGCAAGAGCCTGTGCTTTCAGCTACCGGCGGTGGTCGAGAACCGGTTGACGGTGGTGGTTTCGCCTTTGATCGCCTTGATGAAGGATCAGGTCGACGCCTTGCGGGTCGTTGGTGTCTCGGCGGCGGCGTTGAACTCCTCGCTTGAGGCCGAGGAGGAGGACGAGGTGCGGCGGTTGGTCGCGTCTGGGGGTCTGCAGCTCCTTTATGTGAGCCCGGAAAGGTTGTTGCAGGCATCGACGCTGGCTTTGCTACGGCGGGCGGGGGTGGCGCGGTTCGCCATCGACGAGGCGCACTGTATCAGTGGTTGGGGGCACGATTTTCGGCCGGAGTACCGGCAACTGCGGCGGATCAAGGACGAGTTTCCCGGCGTTTCGGTAATGGGGTTCACGGCTACGGCTACGCCGCAGGTGCAGCGTGACATCGCCATCCAGCTGGGCCTGGAGAGGCCTCGGAAGTTTGTCGGTGGATTTGACAGGCCGAACCTGACCTATCGGGTCGTCGCGAAGGACGATCCGGTGCGGCGGATCGCCGAGGCTGTCCAGCGGTACCCGGACGACGGCGTGATCGTCTACTGCCTGAGTCGAAAGGACACCGAGCGGGTGGCCGCGGCATTGGTGGCCGAACGGATCGAGGCGGTGGCGTACCATGCCGGGCTGGCGCCCGACGTGCGGAAGCGGATCAGCGAGGACTTCGCCCAGGAGCGCGTCCACGTGGTGGTGGCGACAGTGGCTTTTGGCATGGGGATCGACCGGTCGAACGTCCGGTGTGTGGTCCACGAGTGTTTGCCGAAGAGCATGGAGGGGTACCAGCAGGAGACTGGCCGTGCCGGGCGCGACGGCCTGCCGAGTGAGTGTGTGTTGCTTTACAACGGCAGCGACACCATGCGGCTGCGGCGGTTGCTCAGTGACGGGGAGCCGGACTTTGTGGCCCAAAACATGCGGTTGCTGGAGGAGGTCCAGCGGTTTGCCACTTCGCACGTTTGCCGACACAAGTCGCTCAGCGAGCACTTTGGGCAGGAGTACGAGGTGCCGGAGGGCGGCTGCGGGGCTTGTGACGTGTGCTTGGGCGGCACGAAGGCGCTGGAAGAGAGCGCGAAGGTCGTGCGGCAGATTCTCGTGACGGCAGCCAGTTTGTGTAGTCGGCTGCGCGGATTTGGTGTCGGTGTCTTGGTCGGGGTTCTGACTGGTTCGCGAGCCAAGAACATCCTCGCTCGAGGGGCGGAGCAGGCCGACGGGTTCGACGCTTTCCACGGCGAGAGCCGCGACCGGGTGACCGCGTGGGTCCACCGCCTGGTCGACCATGGCTTGTTGGAGATCACCGACGACGAGTACCCGGTCGTCCGCATGAGTGCCGACGGCAAGCGGGCTATCGATGAGGGGACCGACCTGGTGATCGTCGAGAACACGGCGTTGACCTTGGTCGCGCCTAGGCGGAGTAGGGCTGGTTCCTATTCGGTGGAGGGGATGGACGAGGCCTTGTTCGAGAAACTCCGGCAGTGGCGTCGGAAGCTGGCGCAAGAGCGGCAGGTGCCGGCCTATGTCATCTTGCATGACGCGACTCTGATGCGGATCGCGGCGGTGCGACCGTCAAGCGTGGCTGGCTTGCAGGATATTCCCGGCGTCGGTGAGAAAAGGTCGCAAGATTTTGGGCCAAGTCTTGTGGCCGTTGTGCAGGCGCATGCCGAGGCCGCAGGTGTCGCCTTGGACACGGCGATCGACGAAGCGCAGGTCGTCCGACAGAAGCCGGAGATGACAGCCAAAACGCTGAGCTATGCACCGTATTTCAGGGCTGGCCGCCCGGTTCAAGACATCGCAGACTCGGCGGGCGTGACCGCCAACACGATCTGGCAGCACCTGGCTGTTTGGGTGGAGAACGAGCGGCCGGACAGTCTGGCCCCTTGGGTGGACGAGCAGATAGAGCGGCGAGCGACCGAAGCTATCAGGAAGGAACAGACCGATCGGCTCAAACCAGTCTTTGAGGAATTGGGCGGGGAGGTGCCTTACGAGGTGCTTCGCGTCGTGCGTGCTTTCGTGAGTTGACCCTTGGTTGTGCTAAGGTCTTGCGAGGCCCAGCATGGCGAAGCGACTTGCACTCGTCCTTGTCCTGGCGGTGGCAGGCGGCTGCGGGGCCGACCCTTACGCCGGCAAGATCAAGCTGCGCTATATGGCGTGGGGCAATCCGGAGCAGCTGAAGCTCGAGGAAGAGCTGTGCGCTGAATTCAACCACCAGAACCCCGATTTGCACGTCACGTTCATCAAGGTGCCGAATTCGGCCTATGCGAACAAGGCGGTGGTCATGTTCGCCAGCCGGACGGCCCCAGACGTCGTCCGCATCGACCACTACGAGTTCCCACGATTGGTCCGCAAGGGGTACTTCTACAATCTCAAACCCCTCGCCGACACCGACCCCGAATTCAAGTACGCAGACTACGTCGACCTCGCCATCGACGAGGCGAAGTACCAGGGCGGCTGGTATGGCGCGAACACGATGTATGGCGCCGAGCTGATCTATTACAACAAGACGATGGTCCGGGCCGCTGGGCTCGAAGACCCGTATGTCCTGCACAAGCGCGGCGAGTGGACGTGGGACAAGTTCCGTGAGTACGCGCTGGCGATGACCAAGGTCGACAAATCGGGGCGGACTGTCCAGTTTGGCTGCGAGATTCCTCTGTTTCCCATGGAGACCCCCGTGCTGTGGGCCTTCGGCGGAGCGATGCTCTCGGACGACCAATCGCATGTCCTTGTCGGCAGCCCGGGCACGATCAAGGCCTATGAGTTTCTCGCGGGCCTGAGGTGGAAAGACAAGGTCGCACCGACGCCTGCCCAAGCTTCGAACGCCGGTTACACCTTTGAGGGCGGGCAGATCGGCATGGTGCTCAATTGGTCGGGCATGACGCCGCGCTACCGTGCGGCGGCCAAGGGGTTCGAGTGGGATGTGTGCCCTTTGCCGACGGGTCCAGCGGGAGGGAAGTCGATGGTCAAGGGCAACCAACTTGTGGTCGCTAAGGAGAGCAAGCACCCGGCCGAGGCATGGCGGTTTGTCAAGTTCCTCACCAGCGATGCCACCGAGCGCAAGCTCTATATCGAGAACCG
>JAFDWT010000057.1:0-146 GCA_018268335.1 Armatimonadota bacterium
TGAAGGCCTTGGAGCAGGTCGGCGCTGTGCGCGTGCCGGCGGTCGGCCAGCCGTTCGACCCCGTCGTTCACGAGGCTTTGGTGGTCACGGAGACCGACGAGTTTCCGGCGGACACGGTCCTTGACGAACTTGAGGCAGGCTACGCG
>JAFDWT010000057.1:229-26387 GCA_018268335.1 Armatimonadota bacterium
CTGACCCCTGAGACCGTTTTTGCTATCGGACAAGCGGCTGGGCGGCGATTGGTGGAGCAGGGCGGCACTCCCAGGGTCTGCATTGGTCGTGACACCCGGCTCAGCGGGCCGATGCTGGGTGCGGCACTGGCTTCTGGCTTTTGCAGTGCGGGCGTGGAGGCGGTGGCAATGGGAGTCGTGCCGACTGGCGCGGTCTCTTGGCTGGTGCGCAAGCAAGGCTTCGGATTGGGTGCGGTCGTGTCGGCTAGCCACAATCCTGCGCCGGACAACGGCATCAAGCTGATCCAGGCCGACGGCCGCAAGGTCTCGGCCGACTTCGAACGTTGGATCGAGGAGCACTTGCACGACAGCTTTGCTGATCGGCCGACCGGAGCCGGTGTCGGTCGTCTGGTCCAGGCCCGCGACGGGGTGCAGGAGTACGAGGACTGGCTGGTCTCCCTTGTCCCCGAACGTCTGGATGGACTGAGAGTGGTGGTCGACGGATCGAACGGCGCTGCCTATGAGACCGGCCCCTCGGTGTTCCGCCGGTTGGGGGCAGTGGTCGAGACCATCGGCACCGAGCCGGACGGCAACAACATCAACACGGGATGCGGTGCGACCAAGCCTCATGCCATTCAAGAAGCCACCAAGGCTGCTGGTGCGGACTTGGGGGTCGCTTACGACGGTGACGCAGACCGGGCGGTCTTTGCCGATGCGAACGGCAGATTGGTGAACGGCGACTGGATGATGGCGCTGTGGTGCGCCCATTGGCGGCAGCACGGCCGGTTGGACCCCGCCGTGGTCGTCGGGACCGTCATGAGCAACGGCGGGTTTGAGAAGTGGCTCGGTGACCGTGGGGTCGCATTGGCCCGCGTCGATGTCGGCGACAAGTACGTCAGCGCGAAGCTGACCGAGATCGACGGCAAGATCGGCGGCGAGCAGAGCGGGCATATCGTCTTCCCACAGCACGGTCCGACGGGGGACGGCCTGGTGACCGCTCTTGAGTTGGCTCGGGTTTTGAAGAGGGAAGGCAAGTCGTTGGCCGAGCTGGCGGCGGGATGCGACAACTGGCCGCAGGTGTTGGTCAACGTCCAGGTCGAGCGCAAAGACGGCTGGGACACAGCCGCGCAAGTCGTGGAAGCGAAGGCCGAGGCGGAAGCGAGCCTGGAGGGAAGGGGGCGCATCAACCTCCGCGCTAGCGGGACGCAGCCGATGCTGCGCGTGATGGTCGAGGCGGACGACGAGGCCTTGCGCGACCAGGCGGCTGACCGGGTGGTCCAGGCCTTGCTAGGGTCGCAAGGCGGTAAGGTCTACAGCCGGGTGGACTTGACGCATGCTTTGGGCGATTGACATTGGCAACACGCAGACCGTCGTAGGTCTGCACGACGGCAGCGGATGGCAGGCCGTTTGGCGGCTGGCCACCGACCACGAGCAGACGGAAGACCAGATCGCTGGTGAACTGGAAACCCTCTGCCGGTTGGCTGGGCTGGAGTTTGCCGCTGCACGGGTGATTGTCGCCAGCGTAGTGCCGTCGGTTGAGATGGCCTGGAGCCTGTTTTTTCAGAAGTATCTGGGGCAGCCAGCGGTGTTTTTGCGATCGGGTGACCAAGTGGGGCTGCCGGTGTCCTATGATCCACCCCATGCGGTCGGCGCCGACCGGATCGCCAACGCCATCGCGGCGCTGGAACGGTGGGCTCCTCCCATCGTCGTCGTCGATTTTGGCACTGCTACGACGTTCGATTGCGTGGACGCTGACGGCGTTTACACCGGAGGCGTTATCTTGCCTGGACTTACTGTGTCGATGGAGTCGTTGGTCTCGCGCACTGCTAAGCTGCCGTCGGTGGCTTTGGAAGCCCCAGGCCGGGCGGTGGGGAAGCGGACAGTCGAGAGCATCCAGTCGGGGCTGATGTTCGGCTATGCCGACGCGGTCGATGGTCTGGTGAGGCGCATCGTCGCCGAGCTTGGGCCTTGCACTGTGGTCAGCACTGGCGGGTTGGGATCCAAGTTCCTGGGGCTCTGCCAAGAGATCAAGCAGCACGAACCGGAACTGACTTTGGATGGTCTGTTGGTGGCCTCGCGTCGGCTCAAGCCAGGGACTGTTTGAGCTTGCGGATTTCGTAGTCGAACCGCTCGACGTCTCGCACGATACGTTGGCCGAAATAGGTGCAGCCCATGCTGAAGAGGATGCTGCTGGCACCGGCGCGGCGGCAGTATTTGCTGACTTTTCCGGCGATCACCCAGTCGGCGGCTTTGTCCATGCCGTCTTCGGGCACGATCTCGGCGGCGAGCAGGCGGAGCCATCGGTCGACCGGTTGGATGTGGATCTTCTCGGCTGGCTCGACGAGGGGCTCCAGGCCGTAGAGGTGGACGATGTCGCGGATGAACGTCGAGGTCGACTTAGGCCCCAAGCCACGAATGTCGACAATGCGGGCGAAGATGTCTTCGATTTTGCCAGTCTCATTGATGGTACGGACGATGAGGCTGACGATCGATTCGCCTGGGTTCGCCGCGTCGGTCTCGGCGGCCAGCTCAAATAATCCTTGGACAATGCCACGGTCTTGGGCTTCGGTTGCCTTGATGTGGCGGCTTTGGCAAGCTACGACGAAGGCGTGCCAGACGGTGTCGGAGCCGTCATGCAGGCTCTGGGCCACTAGGGTCTTGGCGAGAGCTTCTTGTGCGGCGGCGACCAGTTCGTCGCGATGTTTGCCACGCCGAGAGAACGCATAGTGGGCGTAGAGGACTTGGAGGGCTGCGGCTGGCTTTGCCAGCGCCTGGAGGAGACTCTGGTGGTCTTCCGGTGGCACTCCTAACGGCCGTGCCAAGTGGGGGATGAGGAAGCTGTCGACAAACTGCTGGCCAAATTGGTGGGCCATGTGATGGATCAGCCTCTGGACTGGTTCGTCCAGAGGCTGATGGATGTGGGGCTCGGTTCTAGTTCGCATGTCCGCTGAACGGCATCAACGGCATCTACTAGTTTAGAACGGCGTGTCGGACGACATGTTGGACAGCACAGGAAGCGTCGGTGTCTGCTCACTGCCTCCACCCGTGCCAAGCTCGCCGCCACGGCGCATCGTATAGAAGACTTGCCATGCAAATTCTAGGAGCGGAACCGAGTTGGTGTGGAACTTGGTCAAAACCTGCGTGAAGGCTCTGGTGAAGACGCCTTGGGTTTTGGCGCCGCTAGTCACGGTCGTCACCGTAGAACCGGGCAAGGTCGCCTCCATTTGTGCGATCTGTCCTACTCGGGGGATTTCCGATCCGAAGACGTTGCCTTCGCGGTTGGTTCGGTTAACTTGGAAGAAAGAGAAGACCTTGGCTCCCCGGGTCATGAACTCGCGGAACAAGTCCATTTTGGCGACCATGTTGGAGGTGTCGGTCATCGAATTGGCACCGACGCCGGCCAGGTAGTCCTTGCCGTCCACGTTGCTCGCCGAACCGGTGAAGTAGATCAACACGGTGCCGTACTCTGGAACCTTGGCGGCCAACTCTTTGGCCGCGGCCAAGATCTGGCTGGCCGAGGCGTTGGCCAAGAGCATGACGTTGTCCGCCCGGTAACCGGCGTGGTCGACCAGGGTGGCTTTGACCAACTCGGCGTCGGAGGCAGCGAAATCGAGCTTCTGGTCTTCCAGCTTGGAATCCGAGTTGCCGATCACGAGCGCGAACTTGTCGGGCTTGGGTTCCAACTTCTCGGAGGGGTCGGCAATGACTTCGTCAAGCGAGTTGTAGGTGCCAGCTTTGACTGTGTAAAACGTTGAGTTGCCCTTGGTGCCTACCGCTTTCGGCTTGCTCACTTTTGTGGGCCCTGCCTTGGTCGGCTTGGCGTTGGTTTCTGCGGTCGGTGCTGCGCTAGCGCGGTCTTCGGCAGAAACAAAGCTATTGTCGACTTTCCATCGGGCCTTGGCGGCCATGCCCTTGGTCCGTTCCGCTGCCGCGGACGCACCGTCGACGCCCATGGCGGCAAGCTTGGTGAATGCCGTTTCGAGCATGTGGGCGAGTTCGAGACTGACCTGTCCCTTAGTGGCAAGCGCTTGGCCTTCCTGCGTCGCAAGGATCAGGTGGCGGGTCGCCTCGCTGCCGTCTGTCGCGGCCATGCCGAGACGATAGGAAGCATAGGCGGCGCCGAAGTTGGGTGAATAGGGAGAGCCGTTGCGCCAAGCGACTCGCTCGGTCAAGGAGCCGCCGGTGTAGGTCGCCTTGTTGGAGTCCTCCTGGCGGATAGCTGCTGCAGCCTTAAATGCTTCTCGGGCTTCCGCCCATTGGCCGCTGTTGGCGGCGGTGACGGCCTTCTCGTACGGGTCCATCCACGCCTGGGCATGGGAGAACGCGGCGGCGGCCGCGAGTGCCACCGTCAAAATCGCTTGGGTCGTCTTCATCCTCGTCCTGCTTGTCACTTCTTGCTCTTGCCTGGTCTGTAAGTCACGCCGAGGGCGATGTCGTACGGGCCGCTGCCGTTGCCGGTGATTTTGGCGACGCTTAAATCAACCGAGTAAGGCTCATTGTTCGGCCGGTATCCAATGCCGAAAGTGAGTGTGTTCCTGTCCGAAAAGCCGGTGCCACCGCTCGGGACAAGGGCATAACCGATCCGTAGCGGAATGCGGGCGTTGAACCGGAACATGTTGTACTCCAGACCGCCACCGAAGCCCCATACGGATTTCCGGTCGATGATGCCGTTGCTATCGCCACCGAAGTAATAGTCGGTTCCCAAAGCCCAGGCCACGAAGTCTTCTTTGCCGGACATGTCGTGTCGGCCTGCGGCGCCGAGGGAGAACTTTCCAGGAATCCGGCTGAGGTAGTCCTTGGTGCCAGAGTTGCCCGAGAGAGAGATCGGAGTGCGGACGCTTGCGCCCCAGGTGTAGTTCTCGTCGCCTTTCGGCACAGATTGAACACCCAGTACAGCACCGACACCATAGCTTGTGCCGCTGGCCGAGCTGTTGACGGTGCCGACGTTCGTGTTGCCAGAGTCCACCAGTGAGTAACGCTGCGAGCCGTTGACGTACTGGTTGGCGACGACCAATCCGTATCCGAAGTTGGTACGCGAACCTGGCTGGCCGTAGGACAGGGTGAACAGGCTGGTCTTGGCCTCGGTGATCTCTTGTAGGCCCCGAACGGTCAGCGACCCGTTGGTCAGGTTGTCGCCGGTGGTCGTGTTGTTGACATAGCCGGTCACCGTGTAGGAAATGCCAAAGGTGCCTCGCTTCATGGGCGCGGCGTAGCCGATGTGGGTCAACTCATTGCGTCCCAGGCTGGCGTCGGTGGAGTTCGTGCGGTTGACAAAGCTGCCGGTGACGGTGACGTCGCTGGTCGGGAGGTTGCGGATGTCGAAGGAGAAGACCGGCTCGCGCAGAAAGGCGAGGGTCGAGGGGTTGTTGAGGGCCGACCGGGTGTCGCTATCGGTGACACTCGATCCTCCACCCAGGGCCATCGACCGGCCTCCGGCGTCAAACGCGTTCAGTAGATCAGGCACCTGCGCATATGCGCCAGCGCCACATGCCGTGGCCAGCAGCGTCCAGCCCAGCCTTTGCTTCCTTGCACTCACTCAGTTGTTCTCCTTATTTGTTTCAGGACGAGCCATCGAGGTCACTTGATGCGAAACCTCGAGTGGCCTGTCATTTATTTCGGACGATTAGCCTAGATCCTCGATTCACTAGGACTGTCTGCGTCGTGGCGACGTTGCCGGCCTTGTCGACGGCAGTAAATTTGATCTTGAAAGTGGCGGGCAGATCCCTCGTCGCGCGCAACCGTCCGGTCCACACGATGCTGTTCCCGTTGTTGGTGGTCGAACTTCTTGCCACCCGACCCAGGACGACGCCGTTCGAATCAGTGACCTCGACGACGATGGCGTACTGGTCGATCGAACCCGAGAACTGGTCGGTGACTGTCACGACGACTGGGATGTTGGAGCCGGATCGGAATGTCTCGCCGTCACGGGGGGAGTTGACCGCCAGGGATGGAGGCAGGCGGTCGATTGTCAGATTGATGTTTTGCGAGGCGCTGTTCTTGGCCTTGTCCGTCGCTTTGATGGACAGGCTTTGTGGGCCGTCGTGGGTGAAGCCAGACGTGTCCCAGGAAACCGCGAGGGTGTTCGTCGCACCAGTGTTGTTCGGGATGTCAGCGCCGCCGACCTGCACACGCCACTCCTTCATATTGGCTTCCTGGAAGCTGGCGGAAATCGGGACGACGCCTTTGACGAATCCGTTGTTGAGCGGGTTGAAGTCGAGAAACTTCGGCGCGTCAAGGTCGATGGTCAGAGCCAGCACCGGTGGGGTGTTATAGGCGTTGCCTGGCTCGGTGGCGGTGACAGCCAAGGTGTAGGCCCCCTGTGGGACACTCTGGTTGAAGTTGAGCGTCAGCGAGCCGCCGATGTCCCCGCCCGTGGACGGAGTGAAGTCGTTCTGGACGGTGATGCTGATCGAGGGGTCGGCGACAGAAGTGGCGGTCGCCTTGACTGTGACTTTCGTCACTGAGTTCTTGATGTTGAACTGGACTTGGTTGTTCTGGCCGAGGAAGTCGCCGTCGCTAGGGGATGTGACTGTGATCGTGCCGGCAAAGGCCGCGCCTGCCATGGCTACGGCGAGTAAGACTGTCCAGAACCTCATGTTCAAACCTCGTCCGCCAGAGTATACCCGCTGCTTCGGCTGACGCCAAAACAAGCCATTCGGACGAATTCGGCGACGCCACCTTCGTCGTTGGAGGAGACCACGATGTCGGCGGCGGCACGGACTGCTTCGCTTCCATTCGCGACAGCGCCTCCCAGTCCGGCCCATTGCACCATTTCGAGGTCGTTGTCCCAATCGCCGACGGCGGCGACC
Source organism: Armatimonadota bacterium (assembly GCA_018268335.1). Taxonomy (GTDB): domain Bacteria; phylum Armatimonadota; class Fimbriimonadia; order Fimbriimonadales; family Fimbriimonadaceae; genus JAHBTB01. The sequence goes on from JAFDWT010000057.1 coordinate 7,018, forward strand.
TCGTCCTGCGCGATTTCCAGGGCGGCGGCCACAGCTTTCAGGCCCTCGGCTTTGGTGACTCCGGCAGGAAGAAACTCAATGTAGTCGGGCTCGCTGATGACAACGGTCACGCCGTGGGGGGCCATGACTTCGGCGAGCTGGGAGCGATGATGCAGGATGGCTTCAGGTTCGTCGATAAAGAGGATCTTGGTCGGACGGTAGTCCGCAAGGGCAGCCATGCCGACGACCTCCATCTCGGCCCGGACACGCGCCCGGTACATCTCGTACCATTCGCCTGCCTCGCTGGACAAGACGCGTCCCTTCACATAGGCGTTGACGTGGAGGCCGTTATGGCTGGCGTAGTCGAGCAGCACATCGCGGGTCACTTCTTCGAGGGAGTGGTCGTGAATTGGGATTCCGCGGTGGTCCACCACGTAGGCTCCGTTGCAACTGACGATCGGGCCCGGGACGCCGAGTTGCTCGGCATAAGGAAGCATTGTATTGAGGGCCCGGCCGCTGGCCAGACAGACCACAATGCCCGCCTCATGGGCTTGCCGCAGTGCCGCCGCTGCCTCAGAGTTCAGTTCGCGCCGACTGGTGAGCAGGGTGCCGTCAAGGTCGGTGGCGATCAGTCGGACTGGGGGCATCGCGACAGGGGATACCACTTTGTTGTTGGCATCTTTGGCAACAGTAAAGTTGCTGGGACCTTAAGCCGATCATCGAAGACATGGCATCAACTCCTTTTGACGGGTCGACGGAATGCACGACCGCCTCTTCCGATGAGCTTCAGACCGTCGTTTTCCGACTGGCCGACGAGGCCTATGGCATCGACATTTTCCGAGTGAACGAGATCATCCGCCTGCGCGAGATCACCTCGATCCCCAAGACCGACGCCCATGTGCGCGGGCTCGTCAACCTACGTGGCAAGACGATCCCCGTGCTCGACTTGCGGGCGCGTTTCAATCTGCAACAGGGCGAAGAGACCGAGAACACAAGGATCATCGTCGTCGAGAGCGACAACGGCAACGTGGGCATCGTGGTCGACGCTGTCACCGAGGTCATGACCTTGCAGTCGGACCAGATCGAGGACACGCCTTCGCTGGTCACCGACGTGGACAACGACTTCGTCCGCGGCGTCGCCCGCCGCAACGAGAGCCTCATCACCCTTCTCGACCTCGACAAGGCACTGGCCGCCTAAATCTGACGGCTCCCGCCGCAGGAATTCAATAAAGATATGAGCGCAGAACTTGACATGTCCCAATACGTCGATTTGTTCCTCCAAGAGGCAGAGGAGCAACTCGAAGTTTTGGAGCAAGAGACGCTGATCCTGGAGCGTGATCCGACCCCGGAGAGGCTGCAAGTGATCTTCCGTGCGGCGCACACCCTCAAGGGCAGCAGCCGCGCTATGGGGTACAGCCGCTTTGCCGAACTCACGCACGAGACCGAGAACATTCTCGACCAACTGCGCAACGGGACGCTGACGATCCGCACCGAGATCGCCGACCGCCTGCTGGAGTGTATCGACACGCTTGGCAAGATGGCCGACAAGATCCGCGACGGTGGCACGGACGACGTGGAATGTGGCGAGTTGGTCGGCCAGTTGCGGGCTATCGGCAATTCGGGTAGTGAGGCGCCGGCGGTGAGGCTGGAGGTCCAAACTGCGGCGACCACGACCTTGATCTCACCCGACCTGTTCGAGATTCTCGAACAAGCGAAGGCCGAGGGGCCACTTCTGCACGCCCGTTTCACCTTGCACCAAGACTGCGTGATGAAGTACGTCCGGGCGTTCATGGCCCTGACTATCGCCCAAGAGCACGGTGAAGTCCTCGTCTGCGCTCCCGACCAGGAAAGCCTGGAGGAAGAGAAGTTCGAGCTTGATTTTGAGTTTGTTGTTCAGACCAAGGTGGAATTGGACACCTTGCTCGACCGACTGAAGGAAGTCGGCGAGGTCGCTCAGGTGACTCTGACTGAATGGGTACAGCCAGTTGCCGCAGCATCGAAACCAGAGGCCCAAGAGCAACAGACTGCAATTGTCGAGTCGGCACCGACGACGTCGGCGACCCCGGAACCGTCTGCCAACACTGGCGCGCCGAAGAAGGGTGAGAGCGGGCAGACCGTCCGCGTCGACGTCACGCGCCTGGACAACTTGATGAACCTGGTCGGCGAATTGGTCATCGACCGGACACGCATCGCCCAGATCGGCCTGGAGATCAGCAGCCGGTACCAAGACCAGGAGATCGATGCTCTGCAAGAGACCGTCTCTCACATCGCCCGCATCACCGCCGATCTGCAAGACCAGATCATGAAGGCGCGGATGATGCCGATCGAGACGGTGTTCAACCGGTTCCCGCGCGTCGTCCGCGACCTGGCCCAGAAGCTGGGCAAGGACATCAAGCTGGACCTGGTCGGCGGGGAAACTGAGCTCGACCGCAGCGTCATCGAAGTCATTGGCGACCCGCTTCTGCACATCCTGCGGAACAGCGTCGACCATGGTGTCGAGCTGCCGGCAGACCGGGAAAAGGTCGGAAAGAGCCCGCAAGGCCGTGTCGTCGTCAGCGCCCGCCACCAAGAGAACCACATCGTCATCGAGATCGTCGACGATGGCAAAGGCATTGATGTCGAGCGCGTCAAAAACAAAGCTATTGACCAAGGCTTGTTGACGAAGGAACAGGCGTCCAAGCTCTCTGAAAAAGAGGCGCTCCAGCTCATTTTCCACAGCGGGCTGAGCACAGCTTCGGAAGTCAGCGAGGTGTCGGGCCGGGGTGTCGGCATGGACATCGTCCGTTCCAACATCCAGAAGCTGGGCGGTGTCATCGACCTGGAGACGACCGAAGGGCAAGGCTCCAAGTTCAGCCTGCGGCTACCGCTGACTTTGGCGATTATCCGAGGTCTCTTGGTCGACGTGGCGGGGCATGTCTTTGTGTTGCCGTTAGGCTCGGTGATCGAGACACTTTTCTTGGAGACGAACCAAGTGCAGCGGATCAACCGCCGTGAGGTGATCGTGATCCGTGGGCAAACGACGCCGCTCTTGAGATTGAGAAAGGTTTTCGATGTGAGTTCCGGCGATTCGGACGCCGATAGTTATGTAGTGGTCGTCGGACTCGCCGAGCAACGCATCGGCTTGGTCGTGGACAGGCTGATTGGCGAACAAGAAGTCGTCATCAAGTCGCTCAGCCGCTTCTGCGGCGAGACGGCTGGAGTCAGTGGCGCGACGATCCTCGGTGACGGCAACGTCGCCCTCATCGTGGATGTGAACGGGGTGATCCCGAAAGACAGGTGAACAGCGGACTAACGAAATGGCACTGAGATCAGAAAATTTCCTCCTGCGGAGGTACATCGAGAAAGCGATGGTCGACCTGCCGGCCCTGCCCGGCGTTGTCCTTCAGGTCGTCCAGGCGACCGAGAACGAAAACGTCTCCACGGCGGAGATCGAGAAGCACCTTTCGCTCGACACGGCGATCACGACCAAGCTGCTCAAGGTCGTCAACTCTGCCTATTTCGGCCTCCCGAGACAAATCGTGAACGTCAACCAGACAATTGCGATCCTAGGGCTGCACCAAGTCCGCAACTTGGTGCTGTCTATTGGCGTGCTCAACATCCTGACGTCTTCCAGCCCTCGCGTCATTGAGACGCAGAAGGCTTATTGGCAGAACTCGTTCGCTGCCGCTTCGTGCGCCGAAATGTTGGCGAAGAAGAAGAGCCTGGAGCGTAAAGACGTCGAGACGGTCTTTGTTTCCGGCCTCTTGCGCGACGTCGGCCGCCTTTTCTTGTTCACCCTTTTCACATTGCCGTACCAAGAAGTTTTGGGTGCTTCGATCAAGAACGAGGAGCCCATCTCGGAGACTGAGACCCGCATCCTGGGCTTTACTCACGCCGAACTTGGCGCGACGCTGGCGGAGAAGTGGAACTTCCCACAAATCCTCGTCGACGCCATCCGCGACCATGACCGGATTCCTGAGGGCAATGTGAGCCCGACCACGGCCTGCATCCATGTCGCCGACCATCTAGCCGGCGAGTTGAGCGACCCTGCTTTTGTCGGCGTGATCGACCAAATTGACCCGCGGGCTTTACGCCTACTTGGCATTGCACCTGCCGATCTCGACAGCTTGAGGGAAAGCACGGTTGAGCAAGTGGCAAAGGCAAAAGAGCTCGTCGGTCTGTTGTGACCATAAGATCGTCCACAAAGTTCGCTGGGCCCCGGTGTTGACACCGGGGCTTTTTGCTTGAATCTGCCGACAATCACAGAAGGAGCAGCAGAAGATGAGCACTTTAGGTTCGACCTCAGGCATTCACTTCGCCGGGTTGGCGTCGGGTATCGATGTCGACAGCATCATTTCTAAGCTGATCCAGATCGAATCATTGCCTGTCCAGGCTCTGCAGAGGCAGCAGCAAGCTCTCCAGACCAAGCAACTTGTCTACGGTCAGTTGAAGTCGCAGGTTCAGTCGGTCGCTACTGCTTTGGCCGGACTGAGCACGGCATCCAACTTCAACCCTGCTGGCGCGACGAGTAGCGACACGGCGTCTTTGACAGTCTCGGCAACGGGTACGGCAGCGCCAGGGCAATACACGGTCAAGATCAACAAGCTGGCCCAGAACCACAAGGTCGCATCGTCGGCCCAGACCAATGCGACAGATGCCCTGAACCTAGCGGGAACATTTGTTGTCAACGGCAAGGCTGTCCAAGTCACGGCGTCGGACACGCTGACGACTATCGCTGGCAAAGTCAACGCGCTAGGCAACGGGGTGGTGGCGAGCGTCCTCAACGGGGGAACAGGCTCGGCATACATCAGCTTTGGGTCGACAGTCTCGGGTGCCAAAGGCGGCGTCCAACTTGCCGATGCGACCGGTAGCGTCTTGTCGTCGCTCGGCGTCCTGTCTGGAGCTAAGTCGTTGCGCGAGTCACCAGCGGCGAACACCGGCTTGAGCTATGGGTTTTCGGACACCTCGTCCACGATAGGAACGCTGACGGGACTGACGAACTCCGGTTCGATCACGATTTCGGGGCAGGCGATCGCGATCGATTTTTCGACTGACACCCTGCAAGCTGTGGCGGACAAGATCAACGCCGCAGGGTCGACAGCCACCGCGTCGGTAGTCACTTCGACCAGTTCCACCGGTGCGACAGTCTATAAGCTGCAGTTGACCGGTGCTGCCGTTCCTAGCAGCATCACCGACACGAACGGGTTGCTGACTGACATCGGTGTGCTGCAACAGGGCTTTGGCAACCAACTGGTCGCCGCCCAGGACGCCAGCATCACGGTCGACAACTTGACGCTCACTTCCAGCACCAACCAGGTCAACAACGTCGTGCCTGGCGTCACTTTGAACCTGTTGAAAGACAACACGACGGTGACGGTGAACGTCACGCAGGACACGCAGAAGATCTCCGACGCGTTCTCGGCGTTCAAGGACGCCTACAACAACTTCGTTGAATTCACCAACCAGTACTCCCAGTTCGACAGCAAGACCTTTGATTCGGGGCCGCTCTTTGGCGACGACAACGTCCAGCAGATTCAGAACTCGGTGAACAACGTCCTCTTTTCGCCAAACGGCACTGGGACTTACAAGACGTTGACCCAGCTTGGATACGGTCTCGATGACAAGGGCAAACTGACGCTGGACACAGCCAAGTTGGGCACGGCTTTGAGCACCGACCTACAGTCGGTCAAGAACTTGATGGTCTCTGTCGGAAGCAGCACCAATGCGAACATCACCTATGTCAGCTCAACCGACAAAACGCTGGCCAGCGGAACGACAGGATATGCGGTCAACATCACCCGCGTCGCGACCAAGGGGCAGTTCACTGGGGGCACGGCGCAGACGCTGGCCAATGCTGGCAGTGAGCAGTTGACCTTTGGCGGCAGCCTGTTCGGTTCGACAAACGTCACGCTCTACATCGACTCCGGCAGCAGTGCGAGCGACCTGGTCTCGAAGATCAACGCAGACACGCGGCTGAAAGACAATGTCGTCGCTTCGCTCGACGGTGGCGGGAAACTAGTGGTGACCTCCAAGCGTTATGGCACGACCGGCAACTTCACATTGGTGAGCAACCAGACCGCTTCGGCGAGCAACTCCGGCGTCGGCACTGGGTCGGGAACGATGGTCGATGGTGTCGACGTCGCTGGGACGATCAACGGCGAGTCAGCGGCAGGGAACGGCCAATATTTAATCGCCAACTCGGGCAACACCAACACGTCGAACTTGCAGATCCAGTATTCAGGCAGCACGACCGGCAGTGTCGGTTCGATTGTGTTCAACAAAGGACTTTCAAGTACCTTGAACAAGTTGCTGTCCAGCTATACAGATTCGACTTCAGGCAGATTCAAAAGTATCGACGACTCGATCCAGGCACAAATTGACGACATGACGACGTCGATCACGCAGAAGCAGTCTTTGATCACGCTGCAAGAGGACACGCTGCGCAAGAAATTCACCGCGATGGAGACTGCGCTTTCCAGCCTGCAGGCGCAAAGCACGCAGCTGTCGACGATTCTCAAGAGCTCTTCTAGCGGCTAGGGCCTGTTCACATTTCGGCACGTTCGCGAGGCGGTGCATCCGAGCGGTGAGCAGCGTAGAGCTGGTTGGCTTAGTGGAAGTTCCACCGTGGTCTATTGAGTGAGCGAGCGGCGACCAGCCACTACCTGTCAACCCTGCGCAGGCAGGGGTCCAGCGTTCCGGTCTAGCGCTAGTCCGTTTCGACTGCAAACCAGCGGTAACAGACTCGGTTTGTCCGGAGCTAGATTCCTGCCTAAGCAGGAATGACGGGGTGGAGGATGGGCGCATCACCCCTCTCTCACTACCCGTCATCCTCATGTATACGAGGATTTATCCGGAATCTCCGGAGATTCTGGATGGAGCACTTGGTCGCGGGCAATGGGGTGCCTGAGGACACCGAAAAGGCGAACGAGCCCTAGACCCGCGCCAAGACCTGCTCGCGGCCAAACAGCTTCACGCAGACGACAATCGCTATGACGGCCAGCACGGTGCTGGTCAGGAGCGATGTGCCGACGACTGCCCAGTCCACGTTGTTGGCCAGTCCGCCCTTGAGGGCGATCGCACTGTTCAGGACTGGGGTCGAGCGGACCCATGCGGCTTTGTCCATGCCGGCGATACCCACCACCTGGCTCATGACCGCCGGGGCGATGACGGCCAGGTTCATCAGGCCAAGGAGCGTGTTGGCTTCGCGCATCGTCCGGGCGTGGGTGCTGACGGCCAGCATCAGGCCGGCGAACATCGCCGCCAAGGGCACGACGACCAAGAACAGGACGACGACGGCCATAAACGACAAGGAGACACCGTGCGGGAAGATGGACTTTGTGGCGGGTAAGCCCATTGCCCCGACTGCCAAGACGGCGAACAAGGCGACCAGCGACCCGGCCAGACATGTGAGGAACAGGGCCAAGAACTTGCCGGCGGCCACATGTCGGCGAGCGACCGGGCTGACTAGGAGGGTCTCAAGGGTCCCGCGTTCCTTTTCGCCGGCCACCAAGTCGGCGGCCCCGGACATGCCTGCAGTGAAGCAAAAAAGGACGACCAAGTAGGGAAGAAGGCCAGCCAGAGGCGAGGCGCCGATACCTGTCTGAGGATTGGCGTCAATGCTCTCGACCTGCACTGGATGGGCAAGCGCTTTGTCCTTGCCGCTGGCGACCACGAGGTCTTCGACCAACTGGCCGTTGACGTCGAACGAAGCTCGGCGCAGGGTCTCAAACGCGATGTTCCCGAGCGGTGCGCCTTTGTCGTAGTGGCCTTTGAGGACGGCTTTGCCGACCGCCACTTGGGCAGCATAGTCGGCTGGGACCTCCACGACCAAGCGGACGTTGCCGTCCTTGATCTTTTTGATCGACCCAGCGAGGTCGTCGCTGGCCGTGACCTTGGGCTTGCGGTCGCTGGCGATCATCCGCTGGACCACTGGGTTGGACATGTCGCCGACAACATGGATGTTCAGATCGGGCTGCTTGCCCAGCTTCTCTTCGATCGTGCTGAAGAGGTAGCCGAACATCATCATCATGAAGACGGGGAGGACGAAGACGTTCACGACGACCCTGCGGTCGCGGAACAGCTCCAACCCTTCCTTGCGCAACACTTGCCAGACCTGCCTCATATAGTTGTTGTCCGCGCAGTTTACGGGACCGGAGGCCGTCGAGTTGCCACCCGGGGGATACTCTGGGCCGCATGTTCAAGCGGCTGATGGAGCGGGTCGACCGGATGATGGGCCGGGGCGTCATCGACGACGAGCTTTACGAAGAGTTGGAGGAGGCTTTGCTGCAGGCCGACACCAACATCCAGACCACCCATCAAATCCTGGACGAACTCCGCAAGGCGGTGAGGGAAGAGAAGATCACCGAGCCCGCCGCCATGAAGGTCCGGTTGCAACAGGCCATCGCCAGCCGGTTCAGCCAACCAGGCGAGACGATCCTCTTCCGCAACTTCCCACCATCGGTCTATCTTTTTGTCGGCGTGAACGGCGTGGGGAAGACGACCACGATCGGCAAGCTGGCGACGCGGCTGGTGAAGCAGGGCAGGAAGGTGCTGCTCGCCGCGGGGGACACGTTCCGCGCGGCCGCCATTGAGCAACTGGAACTCTGGGCCCAGCGCTCGGGCGCCGACTTTGTCGGGGCGCAGCCGGGCTCTGATCCGGCATCGGTGCTTTTTGACGCCATCAACGCCGCCAAGGCGAGGGGGATGGACTACGTCCTCGCCGACACGGCGGGGCGACAGCACAACAAGGCGAACCTGATGGCCGAGCTGAGCAAAGTGGCCCGAGTCGTGGAGAAGGCGGTCGGCCGCCCTGCCGACGAGACCCTGCTCGTCCTGGACGCCAACACGGGCCAGAACGCCCTTCGACAGGCCGAGGAGTTCACATCGGCGGCCAAGGTCACCGGCTTGGTGCTGACAAAACTCGACGGCACCGCCAGGGGTGGAGCGCTGATCGGCGTCTATGAGCGGTTCAAAGTGCCGATCAAGCTGGTCGGCCTCGGCGAGAAGCCCGAAGACCTCGTCGACTTCGACCCGCAGGCTTTCGCCGGCAGTCTGTTTGATTAGCACACTGCCCCCGGACTAGGATATTCTGGCCCCGTGGATCGCATCGCCATCTTTTGGCCGGGGGATTATCGACCCCTGGCCAATGAACTCGCCCTGGACAACGTGGAACAGGCGACGCTGCAGATGGAGCGCGCGCTGAAGGCTCTGGGTAGGGAAACTTATCGCATCGAGGGCTTTATCACCAAGCCAGTCGAGAGCATCAAGAAGCTAGGGTCGGTCCGCGACCCGATGGTCGGTATTTTTGCCCACTGGGTTTATGGCCAGCACACTTCCGCTGGTGCGATCATCAACGACAATCCGCTTTTGCTTTCCAGCAACTTCAGCGGCAAATGGCCGGGACTGGTCGGGCTATTGAACACGGCGGGCTGCTTGGAGTCCCAAGGACGCCATGCTTCGCGGCTTTGGACCGAGGCTGAGGACTGGACCAAAGACGACAACTTCATGGACGGTCTGGAAGGATGGTGCCGCGACGGATTCGTCACATATTCCATCGACCACGTCCGGACGCCCCGTGAGTCAGCTAGTATCCACGCTAGCAAAGTATTTTCGGAGATGAAGTGGAGCCGACCGTTGGCGATGATGCTGGGCGACACGTCGATGGGCATGATCAACGGGTACTTTGGCCCGCAACGCTGTGCCCGTGTCGGCGTGACCGAGCAGAAAATCGACCAAGCGTGGATCGTCGACTATGGCAAGAACGTGGACGACCGTCGCATTGACGACGCTGTGAAGTTCGTCAACGACAAAGGCGTCACGTTCCACTATCAGGGCGACTTCGGGCCTGACGCCACTCGGGAGCAACTACGCGACTACTTCGCCGTGAAGGACATCTGCGAGGAGTTTGGCGCCGACTGTGTCGGCTGGCAGTACCAACTCGGCATGTTCCGCCAGCGACCGCCGTCTGATTTTGCCGAGGGGCTATTCAACTCCAAATGCAGGCCGGAAAGTGATGGCTCGACTTTCATCTGCTCGACCGAGGCGGACCAGGGCAATTTGCTGCCGATGGAAATGATGAAGCGGCTCTTAAAGGCCAAGGGCCTGCATGAGGCCGTCATGTTCCACGACATTCGTTGGGCTGGAACCTATGAGGGCCGGACTTTCTGGGTGCTCTTGAACTCGGGTTCCTGTGGGGCCTATGCCTTCAACCATGACCCCGACACCTTGCGCGGCGTCCATTCGCATCGACAGCCGATCCAGTACTTCCCGATCCCTGGTGGCAGCTTTAGCGGTGAGAGCCTGCCAGGAAAGATCACTTGGGCACGTGCTTGGATGAGCCAAGAGGAACTGTGCATGGACATCGGTCAGGGCGAAGCGCTGAAGTTGCCGGAGGCCCTGCGCGACGAGATGTGGAACGGCACCACCCGCGAATGGCCGTTCATGGCCGCCGACATCGGCCTGAGCAAGCAGTCGCTGATGATGACCTATATGAGCAACCACATAGCCGTCGCCTATGGCGACATCTTTGACGAGATGGTCTCGCTCAGCCAGTCGTTGGGATATCGCGTGCGAGTGCTTGCGGACTAGATTTTGTCGCGACTTTTCCTGCGCTAATGAGCATCGTTGCCTAGAATATTCGCGCGATGGAATCATGGAGTGTTGATGAATCATCTGCATTTTTATGTGTAGTTAATCATGACTAGTCAGGAAAAGGATGAAGTCTGAATAAGGGTTAGGACTATAGTTCCATCTTGCTCTTTGTGAGGCGAAATAGAGCGATACTTTGCTTGCGGATCGAGAACCGCGACGCTTTCGGACTGTCGATAAGAAAACCCCCAGGACGCACCCGCCACGACCGGCTCGAACCGCGAAAGGAGAATGGCTCCAATGAAATATTCGCGGCCCTGCCGTCTAGTTGGCCTGGCTACCCACTCCAGAAGAGGAACAGCCCCCAAAATCGCAGTCAGTCTCGCGACGCTCTGCTTCGCCAGCCTCGGACACTCGACCGACATCCAAGGCACGATGTCGAACTTCGACGTCTTCAACGAGACCAATGAGAACGTCTATGGCGCCGAAATTGACTTGGAGGGCCTGCATCCCTATGAGGTGATGAAGACCTACCCTGCACATTTCAACTCGTACACAGCGACGGAGTACACCAAAGGCGCCGTCTATGGCACGCACCTGACTTTCTTCGGATACAACTTCGACCCCAGCGGCTACATGATCCCGCGTGTCGGACAGTCGACGAACGGCCATTTCGCGGTGAACCTGCCTGGGTGCGAGCACTTTGGCTTCTCGGTTCAAGTGCAGCCCACGACAACCAGGTTCTTTTGGTTGAATGCCAACCAAATGCCCATCGGCACCAAACCACTGTCGATTCCCAATCCGACGTGGACGTATGTGCCGCCGGTTGGCGGCGTTCAGGCAGTCATGCAGGCAGTCGTCGTTCCCCCCCCACCCGAAGACTTCGAGCCGATGTTGCCGGATTCGATCTGGATGAAGCTCTACGTGACTGAGTTGGAGCGTCCGGTCGACCTGATGGAACTGATCTCCGGACCCGGAAGCATCGTCCCTCAAGACAAGCCCGAGGTCGAGTGGTCGTTGCTCGAAGGTGGAGTGCCTGAGCTTGACGAACTGTCCATCGCTGACGCCACTCAGGCGGTCGTCCGCCGCTACGAGTACTTCAAGTACACGGGGGCATACGACCCGACTGAGCACTCTCCCCTTTCGACTTGGGACCATGTCAGCCCTCCGCCCGATGCGGAACTCGGTGAGTTCATATCGGCGAACATGGTCGCCGCCAATTTGGCACCGGTGCCCGAACCGACAAGCCTCATTGTCATTGGTGCCGGTGTCCTTGGTCTAGTCAGGGCACGCAAAATGCGCCGCTAGACCATTGGTTGAAAAGAGAGGTGGGCCGCACGTGCGCGAAGTGCGGCCCTTTTTTGCCGCGGCTACCGCTTAGTCCTCGGAATCTCCTTCAAGCTTGAGAGCTTGCCCGGTGGTCCGACGAAATTGCCTCGCTGTCTCACCGTGGGTGGGGCATGAAAAGGCGACGAGTCTGGTTCGGACGCCGTCTTCGTGGTCAAGGGCGGCGTATTTGTCCAAAAGCAGGGCGACCTCCCTTTGGAACTGCGGCAAATGCTCTGGTGAAAGGCGGGGCGAGACGATGTACAGGTTGCTCACCGAGCCCAAAGATGGGTCGGCGTTTTCGAGCATGTTCATGGCGGCGCGGTCTCGGTCGAGAAGTCGCCAGATCGATTGGAATCCGCGTCTTTTTTCGTGCAGGTACTCCTGGGGGACAGGCGGCGGCGCGCTGCGGACACTGGCACCCGCTATGACGTAGGCCTCCTCGATCCGTGCGCGACGCTTGCGCGTTTGGACTGGGACAAGCAGACCGCACTTGAGGAGTTCGTTCGTGTGGTAGCGGACGGACTGCGGCGACTTCCCGATGGCTTGCCCTACCTCCGCTGTCGACAAGGGAAATTGGACGCTAAAAGCCCAAAAGACGTTGGAACGGCTGCTGGACGCCAGTGCGCGTAGTTGCTGCAGGTTAAAGACGATCTCTGGCACCTGGCCGGGCCAGAAGACACTTTGTGTTTCACTCATGGCCAGTGTGCCTTGTCCTCGGCTGTATAGAAAGTCCAGGCATGATATTTGGATTATAGACAACTTGGAAAAAATTGTTGTCTATAGCCTGCCAAAATCACCAGCGTGAGACTCATATTCTCGGCCTCCATTCTCGTCGGTTCGATTCTTTTTCTTGCGGGTTGCGGCGGCAGTAGCGGTGGCGCCGCGACGGTCGCCCCACCGGCACACATCTACGTCGGCGACCCTGGCAACGGACGGATCATCCGGATGGACGACATGAACGGTACCGGTTGGACTGTCAAGACCGGCGCAGAAGGTGGAGGTACTGCTTTTGGCACGGTCAGCCTCGACTTCGCCGTCGACAGCCAGGGCCGCATCTACGTCGCCGACGCTGGAAACAGCCGGATCGTCCGCTACGACAGCTTCACGTCGACGACAGCGACCTCTTTTGGGACGCAAGGGACCGGTGTGAACCAGTTGCATTGGCCGGTCGGCATCGCTATCGACTCGCAAGACCGGATTTATGTCGCGGACTATCAGAACGACCGGATCGTCCGGATCAACGACATCACCGGCGCGGGCTGGACGACCTTTGGCAGCAATGGAACTGGCACGAACCAGTTCAACGGGATCCACGGCATCGCCCTGGACAGCCAGGGCCGCATCTACGCCGCAGACGCGTTCAACGATCGCATCGTGCGTATCGATGACATGACCGGGGCTAACTGGACGACCTTGGGGAGCACTGGTAGCGGGGTCGGGCAGTTCGGCTCGCCGGTGGCCTTGCAAATCACGCCGGCGGGCAAGTTGCTTGTTGCCGACCGCAGCGGGCGGGTCATCGAGACGGGCCTCATGTCGACCACTGGATGGACAGAGTTTGCAGAGAACACAGCCCAGTTCGCCTTTATGGACGGCCAGGGCAAGGTCTATACGGTGAACCAGAACGACGATGTCGTCCACCGGTTCGACAGCATGACCAGTGGTTCGCCGACACTGTTCGGCTCGACGGGGGCAGGTACGAACCAGTTCCACAGCGCCACCTGGATCTACGCAGGCCCTTAAGCTTGCTTGATTGTGAGAGGATTGTCCGCCCCGTGGCAGTCGGGGCGGACAGATGTTTTTGGGGCTGACTTTCTCCGCTGCCGCACCAAATGGTCGCCCCTCCTAAGCCATAGGATCCTCGCCTAGAGCGATCTCTTTGGCGCCCTCCGAAGCCACATTGCGCCACGGCTGCGTCACCACGAGTGGCACTTCCAAATCATTGGCCAAGTCCTTCGCCCGTTGTGCCACCAAGATGTCGTCGCCGTCGATCATGAGCTTCAGCGGTTTTCGTGTCGATTCAACAAAATCGAGTTTGAGAGTAAAGAAGTGGCTGCCTCCTTTGCCGCGAAACTCGCCCAATTCGACAGCCCTAACCTCCGACAAGGGCTCGACTCTTCGGCCGACGATCGGGCCGAAGCCGGCTGTCCTGGTCATCGTTTTCGCCGCCAGATCGACGTCGTATCGGAGCCTGATCATTGCGAAGCATAGGCCGAGGGCAAGCGGCACGCCGACAAGAGTCCATTTCGACGGATCAGCGTGAGGCGACATGGCCACGCTGAGGGCAAAAATGCCAGTCGGGACGATGACTATCACCCAGCCTGCCGAGTTGTAGAAGTCGGCCGCGTCGTAAGTCAGGGGCGTCGGCTGGGTGGCCACAACGAAATGTTACGTTGAACTGACAAGCAAATCCGGATCGTAGCCCACAAGCTTGAGAAAAGCTTTCTCTAGGCTTTGCTCGCCAGTCTGAGCGGTGATCGCGGTTGGCGTGCCGTAGCCCTTGAGCGTGCCCGAGTGGATGACGGAGACCTCGTCGGCCAGGCGCTCGACTTCGCTCATGATATGAGTGCTAAAGACCACGGTCTTGCCCTGGTCGCGGCACTCTTCGATGAACTTCAGGATGGTTTGCGCGGTGAGGACGTCGAGCCCCGCGGTCGGCTCGTCGAAGAAGACGACAGGCGGATCGTGCAGGATCGCCCGGGCGATGCTGACCCTTTGCTTTTGGCCGGTGGATAGCTGGTCGCACAGCCGGTCGGCAAAGGAACCGATACCTAGCCGCTCCACCACTTCGGCCGACCGACGCTTCGTGGTCTCCTCGTCTAGCCCATAGAGCGAGCCGAAGTAGGCGAGCATTTCCAGAGGTTTGAGTCGGCCATAGATGGCCGTGGACGACGATAGAAAGCCGATGGAGGCGCGCACCAGATCGGGTTCGCGGACCACATCGTGGCCATTGACGGTGGCGGTTCCGCTGGTCGGCCGGATCACCGTGCTCAGCATCCGCAGAACCGTCGTCTTGCCCGCACCGTTCACGCCGAGCAGGGCATGGACTTTGCCGGGGACCGCGACGAAGTCGAACCCGTCCACAGCACGGACAGGGGCTCCTTTGGGGTTCTTGAAGACCTTAGTCAGCTTGTCGGTCTGGATCATCGCGTCACGATTCTTCTTGGGCCCTGTCGATCTCTTCCGCCGAGAACGGCTCGTGCAGCCGCGTCGGCTTGGTCTTCTTGCGGACGCGGATGTTGACCATCTCGACGCCGACGGCGAAGGCCATGGCGAAATACGTGTAGCCCTTGTCAAAGTGCTTACCGAATCCGTCGGCGACAAGATTCACGCCGACCAACAAGAGGAACGAAAGGGCTAGGATCTTGATCGTCGGGTGCTTCTCGACGAAGTCGCTGATCTTGCCGGCGGCAAAGAGCATGACCCCGACCGCGGCGATGACGGCGGCGACCATGACAGGGATCTGGTTCGACATGCCGACCGCGGTGATCACCGAGTCAAGCGAGAAGATGATGTCGATAAAGATGATCTGGGCGATCGTGGACGAGAAGCCTCTGGACTTGACGTCTTTGTGCTCTTCCTCAGCGCCCTCCAGCTTCTCGTGGATTTCCATGACCGCCTTCCAGATCAAGAAGAGGCCACCCAAGATGAGCACGAGATCCTTGCCCGTGAAGTCGTGGTCCATCGCGTGGAACAGCGGCCTTGTCAGCTTCATCAGTCCGCTGATCGAGAGCAGCAGCAGGATGCGGGTGATGAGGGCCAAGCTGAGGCCGATCGTGCGCGCCCGAGGCCGGTCCTTCTCCGGCAACTTGCCGGTCAGGATCGCGATGAAAATGATGTTGTCGATGCCGAGGACGATCTCGAGCACCGACAAGGTGAGAAAGCTGATATACGTCTGCGGGTCGGTCAGCAGGTTCATAAAGACAACATCAAGACGCGTCAGGCTACCGCATGGAGGCACTGGTCGAGGATGCCGATGAGCAAGTCGATTTCCTCGGTGGTCACGTCCAGGTTGGGCCGGAGGCGGATCGCCTCGGTGCCGGCGCCGAGCAACAGCGTCCCGTGCTCCTCGCGGGCCAGACGGACCAGTTCGGCCTTGCGCTTGGCCGAGTCGAGCGAGAAGCCCTGGTAGAGCCCCAGGCCGCGCACGTTGAGCATGATGCCGTAGTGGTTCTTCTGGAGCTCTCGCAATGCCCGGTGCAAGTAGTCGCCCTTGCGGGCTGCTTCGGCGACAAGGTTCTCTTCGCGGACGATCTCGAGTTCGCGGACGACCCGCACCATGTCGGCCAACGTGCCGCCCCAGGTGGAGTCAAGCACGCCGACTTCATCGAGCGGCTCGTACATGTAGACCAATCCAGTGCCGAACTTCTTGCCGGTCGCCACCGCGAGGGGGGCGTAGGGCAGGTCGAAGTGGTCGATGGCGAACATCTCGCCGGTGCAACCGAGGCCGGTCTGGACCTCATCGAACGCCAGCGCGACACCGTGCTTGTGGCAGATCTCGCTGAGACCACGGAAGAAGGAGGGAAGGGCCACTCGTTGTCCGCCCGCGCCCTGGATCGGCTCGACGATCAGCCCGACGACCTCGTCGGCCATCTGCCCCAGCACCACGTCGGCCATGTCCAGCACGTTCTGCGCCGTCTTCATGTTCTCCGATTCGGTGCGGTCGCTGTCGTATTCGGGGAACGGCAGCTTGATGTTGCCGCCCGAGGTCAGGCCGTGGAAGTCCTTGGTCGCCACGGGATCGATCGTCTGGGTGACACCCAGCGCATACACCGTCCGCCCGTGGAAGGCGCGGTCAAAGTAGACGAACCGCCGGTTGGTCGGCGACTTGCCCTCGGCGCGCTTGCGGCTGTTGAAGCGGCTGACGAGGTACTTCATCATGTTCTCGACCGCCTCCGCGCCGCTGTTGACGGCGTAGACCTCAAGGTTCGGGTTCCGCATGGCCTTTGGGGCCAGGGCG
The DNA here is from genome assembly GCA_018268335.1 of Armatimonadota bacterium. Classification (GTDB taxonomy): domain Bacteria; phylum Armatimonadota; class Fimbriimonadia; order Fimbriimonadales; family Fimbriimonadaceae; genus JAHBTB01. Next base: position 23,849 of record JAFDWT010000057.1, read on the forward strand.
TGGACGGCGCGGTAAAAGTCCAGGCACTCGGGCGTCAAAAAGTCAGGGTTGGCGACCTTGTTGTTGGCGGCGCAGACCAAGCGCTCGACATACGTCGGCTCGTAGAGCCCCGGATGGTTGTGGCCAAGAAGCTTGCTGCCGTAGTAGCCCATCCAGTCGAACAGGCGGTGGCCGTCGACGGTGGCCAGCCACATGCCATGGCTCTTGGCGATGTCGACCGCAAACGGCTGGGGGTCGCAGACGACATATTCGGCCAGCTCGTCAAGCATCTTTTGGGAGACTGGCCCAGTCGTGAACGGCCTGGTCGGAGTCGTTGCGGTCATGCGCTCGATTGTGCTGGCTGTGGCTAACGGTGAACCGGGATACGAGGGTAGATCGGCCCAGGAGCTTGTAGGTCCAACCTCAACGCCGACACCTGAGTAGACTCCGTTCAGCATGTCGGAATATGTGTTGAGCGTGGGCATGGAGGTCCATGCGGAGCTGCGGACCGAGAGCAAGATGTTCTGTCGGTGCCCTGTCGCCTTTGGCGGCATGCCCAACACCCGCGTCTGCCCGGTCTGCCTGGGATTGCCCGGCACCTTGCCGGTGCCGAACCGGGCGGCAGTCCAGATGGTGTTGCGCACCGCTTTGGCCCTGAACTGCCAAGTGCCCGCACACAGCGTCTTCCACCGCAAGAATTACTTCTATCCGGACCTGCCGAAGGGGTACCAAGTCAGCCAGTACGGCGAGACGAACCCGATCGGCTACTACGGCTACCTGGAAATTCCCAAGCTTGACGGCACGACGAAAAGGATCAAAATCCGACGCGTCCACCTGGAAGAGGACACGGGCAAGCTGCTGCACCTGCCCGGTGGCGGAAGCGGTGTCGATTACAACCGGGCCGGCGTGCCGCTGATGGAGATCGTCACCGACTTTCCACCCGACATCGAAGACCCGGACGAAGCCAAGGAGTACTTGGTCCAGTTGCGGCAGACGCTTCTTTATCTCGGTGTCTGTGACGGCAAGATGGAAGAAGGGTCGCTGCGCTGTGAGCCGAACATCAGTGTGCGGTTGGCAGGCGCCGAAACTTACGGCACTAAGACAGAGCTAAAAAACCTCAACAGCTTCCGCGCCGTGCAGTTGGGCTGCATGTTCGAGAAGAAGCGCCAGTCGGAACTGCTCGAAGGTGGCAGCAAGGTTGTTCAGGAGACTCGCGGCTGGAATGAGCAGACCGAGTCCAGCTTCCTGATGCGCGTCAAGGAGTCGGAGCAGGACTACCGCTATTTCCCCGACCCCGACCTGATTCCGATGGAGTTCACGCCAGAGCAGATCGAGGCGGAGCGGGCCGCGCTACCGGAGCTGCCTCTGGCCAAATCGACGCGGTACCAGAAGGACTTGGGGCTTAGCCCCTACGACGCCGGTGTCCTAACTGCCGACCGGGCTTGGGCCGAGTTCTTCGAGTCGGCCATTGGCCAAGGTGGCGACGCCAAACAGGTCTGCAACTGGATGAACGGCGACTTTGCCAAGCTCCTGAACGAAGCGGGCGAAACGGCTCTCACGAGCGGCGAAGCCACCGTGGGCAAGACGAGCAAAGTCCGCCCTGGCCACATTGTCGAGCTCACCAAGTTGATCGAGGCCGGCACGATCAGCGGCAAGATCGCCAAAGAGGTCTTCGGCGACATGTTCACGAGCGGCTCGATGCCGAGCGAACTCGTGAAATCCAAAGGTCTGACACAAATCAGTGACCCAGCAGAAGTTCTGGCCGTCTGTGAAGAAGTGGTGCGCGAAAACGCGGGCCAGGCGGAACAGTATCGGGCGGGCAAGGAGGGCCTCTTCGGCTTCTTTGTCGGCCAGGTCATGAAGAAGACACAAGGAAGGGCCAATCCTGCATTGGTACAGGAGTCCCTGAAAAAGGCACTGGAGACACAATGAGACGACTCTTATTGGCGGCGACGTTGGTGGTGGCAGCCCTGGCCCACGGTCAGGAGACTGGTCCAGCGGCGGAGATCCAAGACGCGCTCGACGCCAGGATGGCCCAGCAGAGCGACAAGTGGTTTGAGGACGGGCACTTCCCAGTTATCTTGCAGATGCTCAAGGTGCAACAGGAGTGGTATCCGCTGGAGGAAGAGGTCGCCACTGATCTGAGTTGGATGTACAAGAACATCGAGCGGCCTGACCTGGAGTTGATCACGGTCTCCCGATATGCCAAGAGGAACGCCACCGAGAAGGATCACCTTTATCCCCTGGCCAACTTCTACTTCCTGGCCAAGAGTTACGTCAACGTCATCTCGATCCTGGCGGGCATCGAAAAGCAAGTCCCCGCGCCGCATCCGAACGCTTTTCGGATTCTGGCCCACTCCTATTCCAAGGTCGGGCTGCATAAAGATTCCTTGCGCATCTGGGACGCTTACATCAAGATGGCGCCCGACGACTTGCAGGCCAAGAACAACCGGCAGAAGGTCGCCGACGTCATCTCTGGCAAGAGTAAGCCGACTGAGACACCACTACCGAACACCGGCCCCAAGAGAGGAAAGCCGCCGGTCAAGCCACCAAAAGGCGG
>JAFDWT010000057.1:26411-33596 GCA_018268335.1 Armatimonadota bacterium
AGCCGGAGAACTAGGTGGACCCCACGACAGCTGAGCTGCGCGTCCGCGTCACGACACGGGCGTCCCGCCCACGGATCGCAGACGACGGCGCCGACAGTGTCCAAGTCTGGGTAGCCGCCCCTCCAGTCGACGGCGAGGCGAACAAAGCGGTGGAAGAGACAGTGGCGAAGTCGATCGGGTTGCCGAAATCCCGCGTCAGGGTCGTCCGTGGGCACAAGTCCAGGGACAAAGTGCTCGCGCTAGACGGGTGTTCTGCCGCTGATTTAGTGGTTTGGCGACGCCGCATGCAGGAGCAAGACTCTTGAGCACCACCTTGGCTGACTTCTGGCCGAAGCCTGTCGTCTTGGTCGAAGGTGACGGCGTCGTGCTGTTCGCGAACGGAGCGTTTTGTGAATTGTTGGAAGTTGAGCCGACATCCCTGGTCGGCACGACGCTTTGGGATGCAGTGGGGCTGGATTCTACGCTCCGCTTGGTCCGCAAAGCAATCGACGATGCCCGCGCTGGAACGACCAGCCAGCCTCTCGAATGGGCCGCGTCGCTGCCCAGTGGACGCGAGATATTCTTCCGCGGTGTTCTTTCGGCTTATGTCGATGGAAAGGCCGCGTTTGCCATGGACGATGTTTCGGTTGAGCGCGAATTGGCCCGAAAGTTGGCCGAGAGCCTGGCGGCCGACGAGGCCCTGATCGCCTCGCTGCCGACGACGCTGTTGCAGATCGACTATCAGGGGTCGTTGGTGCGCCTGTGCGACAACGGGAACATTGTCGCCGACGAATCTATGTCCGACGGCTTCCTGTGGACCATGGCGCTGCCAACCGGGCTAGGTGAAGCAGTCTGCGACGCCTCGGCGGTCGCCAAGTTGGAGCAGAGGGCCGTCCGGTTCCGCCACAGTCATGACGACCGGCATCTGGACGTCGTCGTCACGCCTTGCGGCATGTCCGACACGCTTGTTGTTGTCCACGATGTCACTGATTCTGTTTTGCTGGACCGGGCCAAGAAGGACGCACTGGACCGGATGCGAGTCTTGGTCGAGGGTTCGGACAACATCCTGGCATTGCTCGACGAGAACCTGTGCCTGACCTACGTTTCGCCCGCCAGCCAGTGGGTTTTGGGTCTAAGCGAGGCCGAATTGTCGGGCCGTCATTTCGCAGACTTCTTTGTCGACAATGCCGAACTGTCTTCATTTTTGGACAAGGTGTTGTCGATGAGCCCGGCCCAGGGGCGGGACTCGTTTTCATTCAAGAAGGCCGATGGCCGCATTGTCAGACTGGAAATCGACGCTAGAAACCGGTTAGCGGACCCGCTGGTCGGATCGATCGTGATCAACGCGCATGATCTGACCGAACTCCTAGAACTGCAGGAACGGCTCGAAGAGCGGGTGATCGAGGTCGAGGACCGCAACATGGACCTCGTCCGCCAGGCGACGACCGACGCTCTCACTGGTCTGCATAACTACTTTTCGTTCCAAGAGCATTTCAAACAGGCGGTCGCGCAGATGGAACGCGAGGCTACGCAGTTGTCGGTCGTGTTGATCGACGTCGACCACTTCAAAAACGTCAACGACACGCACGGCCACTTGGCCGGTGACAATGTGTTGCGCGAGGTCGCCCGACGGATCAAGGTTTCTTGCCGCAAGTCGGACGTGGTCGCCCGGTACGGCGGCGAGGAGTTCGTCGTGCTCTTGCCAGGAACAGGACGTGCAGGCGCGACCCATGTCGGGGACACCATTCGAGAGGCCGTCCAGTCAGCGCCGATCGACGGTCTTGCCGTGACAGTGAGCGTCGGCGTGGCCACAGAGGCCCAAAGCCACTTGGTCGGAGCAGCCATGCTGCGCAACGCCGACAGTGCGATGTACCACAGCAAGCGGACAGGTAGGAACCGGACGACACACGCTGCGGACCTTGGCCGCGCTGCGTAGAAGTGCATGCTTGGGTTTCAGAGCCCACGAGAGTTGTATGGTACGTGCAAAGTTCACGACGTAGCGACTCGCATCTGTGGTCGTGCTGAGGGGATTTTTCGGTACCAGCCATGGGTGCTCAATCCAGATCAGTCCGGGTTGAAAAATCGTTTGCTCAATTTTACAATCATATTTGCCCACAATAGGCTCATACGCCATGAATGTGGGGTATCAGAAGAAAACGCGTTGCGATTCCCTTGATCGGGAATCCGATGCCCTTTGGTTGAATATGGTTGCATCTGCACTTGAATTTGAACGTCTTGCTACAAAACACAAGGACGCCGTATATCGGCAGATGGTGCGCGTTTGCCGCAGTCACGATGACGCGGAGGACGTGCTCATCGAGGCCTTGCTCAACGCCTACCAGCACATCGACAGGCTCGAAGACCCCGCAAAGTTCCGGGCTTGGCTGGCGATGATCGGGCGGAGGATCTGTTCCAAGATCCGTCAGCGCGAGGCCCTGCATTCGATCGTCTCGCTCTCCCAAGTCGCTGAACCGGTCTCCAGCCTCGATCTCGATGCACAGAACCTGCATTTCCGTCTGGTCGACATCATCAACGAAATGCCGCCAATCCTCTCCGAGGTCTATGAACTGCGTGAAATCGAGGGTCTCAGCGGCGCCGAGACAGCCGACAAACTGGGCATCACTGTGGAGGCCATGAAGGCTCGCCTGGTCCGGGCGCGCGCTTTCATTCGGAAGGAAGTCGAAGACAAGTTCGTCTTGATCTAGGACAAGGTCGGTCTAGGACCGACGGACCCCGCGTTGCTACGTGCGCCTCTCTTGGGTTGAGGCGTGCTATGCAAACGAACACTACCGATCAGCCTAGTCTCCATACAGTCCGGTCCTGTGATCTGAAAGGTGTCATGTGGAGCCTTGACCGCCAATCCCGGATTGGCGCGGGGCTCCTGACTCTCACCGGCGTCATTCTGGGCTTCCTCGTCCATCCGGGTTGGTTTGGCCTCAGCGCCTTTGTTGGTGTCGGCCTGCTCTTCGCTGGCGTGACCGACATCTGTGGCTTGTCTTACTTGATGGCACTGATGCCTTGGAACCGCAGGGTCGTGCCCAAGGGGTAATGTTGCCCCGGTAGCACAGGGTCGGCAAGATGGTTCTCCAGCGCTTTTACAATGACCGGTTGGCTCATGCCAGCTATTTGGTGGGTTGCCCTGGGGTGGGCGAGGCCATCATTATCGACCCCAACCGCGACTTCGCGCCGTACATCGACGCCGCGGCCAAAGGTGGGATGAAGATCACCGCCGTCACTGAGACGCACATTCATGCCGACTTCCTCTCGGGGGCAAAAGAGCTGGCTGAGGCAACTGGTGCCAAGCTGTACTTGAGCGCGGAGGGGCCTGCCGACTGGCAGTACGCCTTCGCCTCCCAGGCTGTCTTGGTCAAGACCGGCGACAAGATCACTGCGGGCAGCGTGGAGCTCACCGTCCAACACACCCCCGGGCACACGCCGGAGCACATCTCCTTCGTCATGCGCGACCTCGGCCGCTCGGAGAAGGTGGCGGCGGTCTTCACGGGCGACTTCGTCTTCGTCGGCGACGTCGGACGTCCCGACTTGCTGGAGCAAGCAGCCGGTGTGAAGGGAACACAAGAACCGGGCGCAAGGTCGCTGTTCCAGTCCCTGCAATGGCTGAAAACGCTGCCCGACCACATCTTGGTTTGGCCCGCCCACGGGGCGGGTTCGCCGTGCGGCCGGGCATTGGGCGCGGTGCCGGTCTCGACCTTGGGCTACGAAAAGTCGGCCAACTGGGCGTTGTTGATGGAGAACGAGGACGCCTTTGTTGCTGAAGTCCTGCGCGGCCAGCCTGAGCCGCCAGCCTACTATGCGCAAATGAAGTCGCGTAATAAGCTCGGTCCGTCCCGGGTCGCTGAGAGGCCTGCCCTGGTTCGTTCGGGCGACGCCTTCCGGTTTGCCTCTCCAAACGCCTTGGTCGTCGATGTGCGCCCGAGTCCAGAATACATGGAGTCGCACATCTATCGTGCGATCCACGCCCCGCTGAACAAGCTGTTCACCATCAACTGCGGCTGGTTTGTGCCCTACGACACTGACATCCTCTTGGTCGCTTCGGACGAGGCTTCCGCACGGCTCGCGGCCCAAGAGATGGCCATGGTCGGCCTGGACGGCGTCGTGGCTTGGGCCGGACCCGAGATCGTCGGGGCCGTTCGGAAGGCGGGTGGGGAAGTCCGCTCGATCCCCAGCATGGCCGCCGCCGACTTGCCCGAAGGCCTCGTCGCCCTCGACGTCCGCGGTGCCAGCGAGCACGAGCACGACCCGTCGGACAGCCCGCATGCGATCCCCTACGGCTTCCTGCCGCGCCGCCTGGCCGACCTCGACCCGTCCGTGGCCTACGCCGTCCACTGCCAAGGAGGCTCCCGGTCGCCGGTGGCGGTCAGCATTCTCGAGCGGCTCGGTGTGGAGCGGCTGGTCGAGGTCAAGGACGGTTGGATGGGGATGAAAGCGCTGCGCGGCTAGCCGCTGTGAGCCTGCAGGAATTGATCGACAGTCAAGCCGGCGGTACGGATAAGGGCGCGTAGCGTGCCGACCGCAAGCTCCTTGTGGTCAGGTACAGAAAGCGTGGGATGCCCTGCTCTCCTGAGGATCATGTGGCTTCCTGTCGTTTGGTCGAATTGCCATCCAAGGCGTTCAAACGCCTTTCGTGCTTCGCGACCGGAAATGACAGGAAGAGGCGGCATCAGACTGCGATCTCACCGACAAAGACGCCGTGGCCTGTCGGCACATAGGGATCACCGTTCTCAGCTCTTGACTTCAGGACTCCCTGAATAGCGTCGCGTACATTATTCGAGGCTTCGTCCAGAGTCTTGCCCTGCGATACGCAACCAGGCAACTCCGGGATTTCCACGACCCACCCTTTGTAGCCCTCGTCGTAAGTGAAGACGGCTTGAAATTTCATGCCCCTATTGTACGGTGATTCAGCCGTACAACTTCGGATCCTTCTTCCAGTCTTTGTCCTTGTCCCATCCCATCTGCTTCACCCGGGGCCGGCGTTCGCGCAGACGCACCGACTCCAGGCCCAGGTAATAGCCGTCCGAGAGCTTGTTCTTACCCACGCACTCCAACCGCAAGACATGCTTGCCCGGCTCGGGCCAGAAGTCGAGGAGGTGGACTTCGTCAGCCTTGACGTCCTTGTCGTAGAGGTCGAACACTCCACCAAGCTTCACACCGTCCAGGTACGCCTGATAACGCCCGAAGTCGTATGACTTGGTGATACTGAGTACCAGTCGAAGAGGCTCCTTCTCCTTAATCTCAAACGGCACCTCGACCCACGAGCCTTCGGCCTGCTTGGGCATGTAGAGCAGCTGCGGGATGTCGTGGACGTCCAGCCGCTGCGAGGTCGACTCGCCGGGTCCGTGCGTGTTGTGGTCTTTCGCGGCAACCAAGACGCGCTCCAAACTCGGCAGCTTGCGCTCGGCACCCGACGGAGCCCGGGCGGTAAAAGTCGGCTTGCCGGTCTGATACCAGAAGGCCACGCTGGAGAAGTCGTCCTCGCGCTCGTTCCAGCTGTTGCTCTTGTTGTCCTTGTTTTCGTCCGGGCTCATCCAGCCGAAGTGCTCGAACGAGACCTTGATGCCCTTCTCAAAGACGATGGGGTCGTTGATGTGCCACCTGTAAGCGCTGGTGTGCCCGCCGACGATGCCCCAATGGTCGAAGTACGGCACACCGAAGTAGGGTGTCGACGTCGTCTGCAGCCCCCACGCGCTCAGGAAGTAGTCCTCCGTACCGGTGCCCCAGATCGAGGCGTCCTTCTCACCGTCGATGTAGATCTTCTCGTCACCTTCGCCAAACCAGCTTGGGGAGCGTGTCCTGACGGAGAGCACCGTGCCGACGTAGTGGCCCTTACCGGTGGTCTCGAGCACGGTGTAGTCCTTGCCGTGCTCCACGGGATACTCCTGCCGGTACTGGGCATAGAAGTACGGCGTGTCGGCGGGCAGCGACTTCTTCTCGATCCAGTCGACGTTGTAGTAGAGCAGGTTGATGTTCTTCGAGCCCTGGTTGACGACCTCGATCCGGCACGACTTGCGGAACGGCATCTGCCAGAAGCAGTTATACGAGTCGGCGTCCTCGACGATCACCGGCAGGCTCTTGACCTCGCTGCGCTTGCCAAAAGAGTTGGCGAAGAAGTCACCGAGCGGGGCCTCGACAGCCGGGCGCGGGTCTCCGTCGTAATAGATGCGCAGGAGCATGTCCTGGTGGTCCGCCGAGCCCTGGGGCGCCCAGTCCTGCGGCTCGGGGCCGAGGAAGGTGAACCAGATGTGGGTGACGATCCCCGGCCCTTTCTCGTCCATGACGACGTGCGTCGCGCCGGGCGCGACGCGGAAGTTGTCCGAGTTGCTGTGCTCCAGCAGGTCGCCCACCGGCTTGCCAAACGGGTCGCGCTTGCCGTCAGGGCCGACGCGGTTCGTCGAGGAGACCCGACGGCTCCGCCCGTCGATCCGCTGGGCCAACCCGCTCAGCGGCCCTTGCTGCGTCAGGGCCAACACCGCCATCACCATCGTCGCTGACATGGCGTCATTCTGCCGCAATCGGACTCTCAATTGGCATGGTGTCGGCTGCGGCGAGGCCACCACTGACAGGAGCGAAAGCCCCTGGACAGCCCCCCGACCTGAGTACCCTGACCAGCAGATGGACGCGCAAGCAGAGTTGTTCCACGCCAGAAAAAGTGTGGAAGAAGTGGAGGAAGGAGTGATTTTGGCTCCGAAGTTCGACAAGGACGGTTTGATTCCGGTCGTGACGACCGACCACGCTAGTGGCGAACTCCTGATGCACGCCTACATGAACGCCGAGGCCCTGCGCAAAACATTGGAGCTGGGCGAAGCCGTCTATTGGAGCCGCAGCCGCGGCGTCCTTTGGCACAAGGGAGCGACCAGCGGGCTGGTGCAGATCGTCAAAGAGATCCGCATTGACGACGACCAAGACTGCATCTGGCTACGGGTCGACGTGCAGGGCGGCGCCAGTTGCCACGTGGGCTACCGGTCGTGCTTCTACCGCTCAGTGCCGTTTGGGAATGCCGTCGGAGGCGAACTTCGGTTCGAAGAGACGGAGAAAGTCTTCGACCCACTGGCCGTGTATGGCGACGCACCGAACCCGACGAAACTGTGACCAGGCACATTGGCACGGTTTGTGTCGTAGAGTGTGAGTGATGTTCTTACTCGCCGCCCCACTCATCCTGGCGAAGTCCGATGCCGACATGACGGTCGTCGA
>JAFDWT010000058.1 GCA_018268335.1 Armatimonadota bacterium
GCTCAGCTACGGCGGCACCGCCACCACCATCGGCTTTCCCGCCAAGGACGATTCGATCAACCTCAACCTCGGCGACTTCGCCACCGGCGTCTACTGGAACAAGGCCGGCCTCCGCGTCTGCCACTGCGGCGACGCCCTACCCTCGCTCGACTTCCCCCTGATCGCCGACCTTTACCTCCAGGGCCGCATTGACCTAGACAAGATGGTCACCCGAACCATCACGCTCGACGACGTCGAAGACGCCTTCCACCTCATGGAGACTGGCGACGTCATTCGCTCGGTCATCTTGTTCTGACCATAACCACAGTTGCCTTGCGAATCTTGACAAAGATCGCAAGGCAACTATTCCGTTGACGCCTTGCGCGAAATGACGGCTTGCGGCTAACCTAACCGCATGTCTCACCAGCCAAGCCGCCGCGACGTCCTGAAGGCCACCGCTGCGACCACTGTCGGCCTCGCCCTCGGCGGCCGCGCCTATGCGGCCACTCCATCCGACCTCGTCCGCTACGCCATTGTCGGCGTGCGAGGCAAGGGCTCGAGCAACATGGACTCGGCCGCCAAACACGGCACCATCGTCGCCCTCTGCGATGTCGATGCTAACTTCCGGTCTGAAGCCTTGATGACCTACCCGACGGTCAGCACGTTCTCGGACTACCGCAAGATGATCGAGAGCGTCCACAAGTACTGCGACGCCGTCATCGTCAGCACCCCCGACCACAACCACGGCCCCGCCGCCGCCCTAGCTTTGCGAGCGGGCAAAGCGGTGTATTGCGAAAAGCCGCTGACCCACTCCATCTACGAAGCTCGCACACTGAATGCGCTGGCCAAGAAGGCTGGAGTCGCAACGCAGATGGGCAACCAGGGCACTGCGGAAGACGCCCTCCGCAAGTGTGTCCAGCTCGTGAAGACCGGAGCCCTCGGCGCGGTCAAAGAAGTCCACTGTTGGACTGACCGCCCAGCCGGTTGGTGGCCCCAAGGCGCACCGCGACCCGAGCGCAAGCCCGTGCCCCGCACCCTCAACTGGGACTGCTGGCTTGGCCCAGCCCCCGTCCGCGATTACGGTGACAGCTACCACACGTTCGCCTGGCGCGGACGCTGGGATTTCGGCACCGGCTCACTCGGCGACATGGGCTGCCATGTTTTGAACATGCCGATCCAGGCTCTCGAGCTCTACGAACCGATCGCCGTCCAGGCGACGACCAGCGGCAACAACAAGGAGTGCTATCCCCTCACGTCTCACGTTACCTACGAGTTCGCCAAGCGCGGAGCCCGCGGACCGGTGACGCTGCATTGGTACGACGGCGGCGTCAAGCCCTCCCGCGACCTCGTCGGCGGCAAGGAACTGGACTCCAACGGCTCGATCATGGTGTTTGAGAAGGCGACGATCTACAGCGCCAGCGCCTATGGCGGTGTTTATGAAGTGATCGGCATGGACAACGTGCCGGATGTCAAGTGGGAACACTCCCCCGGCCACTTCACCGAGTTCGACGCAGCCATCAAGGGCGGCAAGCCGTCCCGTTCCAACTTCGAAATCTCGGGGCCGCTGACCGAAACCGTGCTCCTCGGCAACCTAGCCATCTGGGCTTCCGGACCGAGACTGGAATGGGATTCCAAGTCCATGAAGGTCAAGGGATCAAGCGAATACGACAAGCTGATCCACCCAGAAATGCGGGCAGGCTGGGCACTTTGAACGTCTTGTGAATCAAGATTTTGAAGAAATTTACACGGAGTTTCTGTCAACACCAGAGAAAGTGGCCTGAACCTACCGATATGTGAGGCAAGACGACCGTCTTGTTTCGAGGTACGGTTTGGGCAAACCAAAAGACAGCAGGAGGCCGGGACAAGCCATGTTTCCATGCGGAGACCGCATGGAGCGATTCCCTACTAGTGGCCAAGGAACTCGCTCGTCCGTACCGGTCTCCTCGATATCAACTCATAGCGCGGGTCGGATCAATTCAAGAAACCAGGCTAGTAAAGCGGCCAGTAAGTCAGAACTCAATGCTCCATCTATTGACTTGTTCGACACTGTCTGCGATGTAGCTGGTGTCGGTCTTTGGCGTTGGGACTGTACAGATAACACGGCATGGGCCAATACAGCCACTTGCCGCATGTTTGGTGTCAGCGAATCATCAGGCACGCTTCCCGTTGAGACCTTTTTTGGCAAGGTGCACCCAGACGATCTGCCAGGCCTACAAGAGGCCATGCGGCGACACGTCATTGGCGAAGACAATTGCTTTCAGGCCACATTCCGTGTAGTCCTTGACGATAAAACGTACTGGCTGCGGGGCAAAGGCTGTGCGGCGTCGAGAGGGCCAGACGGTGTCGCTGAAGTCATCTTGGGCGCGACCGTCGACGTCACGACGGAGACGACCGCCCGATTGGAGTCGGAGGAATCTCGACAGCGACTAAACAACCTGCTGGTCAACATCGCCGACATGGTTTTCGAACTAGTCAGGACCGACGATGGTGAGTACGAACTGGTCTATGTCAACGAAGGCGTTCTAGATCTATTTGGCCTCTCGATCGAACAAGCTGGCAACGACTTCATGTCGCTCCTGGAAGTGATCCAGACTCGGTTCCATCTACGGGTCATGTCGACGTTGTCGTTTTCCGCAGAGTCCATGTCGCCCTGGCACAGCGTCTTCCAAATCGAACATCCGCGGCGTGGCAAGGTCTGGGCCGAAGGCTACGCGCAACCAGTCCTCGGCGAGGACGGACTTGTCCACTGGCACGGCTCCATCCGAGACATTACCGAAAGAGTGGCGATGGAAGAAGAGCTCGCCGTTACCGCCCGGCTCGACCCTCTGACCGGCCTCGCCAACAGAAGCCTCTATCTCGACCGGTTGACGGACGCCATTAGCAGGCACAAGACATCAGCCGGCACCCAGTTCGCCGTCCTGTTCCTGGACGTCGATAACTTCAAAACATTGAACGACAGCCTGGGACACGCTGCCGGGGACGAGCTGCTCGTCCAGATGGCAGTGCGCCTCAACCAGCACGTGCGAACGGACTCGTCGACAAGCCGTCGAACCCAACAAGACACCGCCGCACGGCTTGGAGGCGACGAGTTCATCGTCCTCATCCAAAACGTGACGGCTGGAAACGCCAGCAAGGTCGCCAGGAGGCTGTTGGACATTCTCTCCAAGCCCTATCGGATCGCTGGCACCACCGTCGTTCCGACGGTCAGCATTGGCGTCGTCATGGGCGACAGCCGCTACGAGGAGGCAGGAGAAATCTTGCGCGATGCGGACATCGCCATGTACGCAGCCAAAGAGAGCGGCAGGGGATGTTATCGACTCTTTGACAGCGCCATGCACGATTCGGCTGTCCGCAAAATGGGTCTTGAAAATGACTTGCGCACGGCTATCCAGAACGGCGAGTTGCGCTTGGTCTATCAGCCGATCGTCTCGCTGTCCACCGGCGACTTGGAATGTGCCGAGACCCTGCTGCGATGGGACCACCCGGTGCTGGGACCGGTTTCACCAGCTGAGTTCATCCCCATTGCAGAAGAGACCGGCACGATCAGCGCGATCGGCGAATGGGTGATCGAACAGGCCTGTGCCCAACTCGTCAAGTGGCGGAGCACCAACGTCGACATCCCGTCCATCAGCGTCAACCTGTCGCGCGACCAACTGAGCGACCTGCAACTGGTGAAGAAAGTCGGCAAGTACGTCGACCGCCACGGCCTGCCTCCCGAGCTGATCCACTTCGAGATCACAGAAAGCACCGTGATGCGCGATCCGGGCGCCGCCCAGATCGTCCTGTCAGAGCTCCGCGAGCGCGGTCACAAGCTCTCACTCGACGACTTCGGCACGGGCTACTCCTCCCTGTCGTCGCTTCATCAGTTCCCTCTGGACTACCTGAAGATCGACAAGTCGTTCGTCCACAACTTGGCCGCCGGTGACGACCACCTGATCTTGATTCGGGCGATTACGCGGCTCGCAACCGTCATGGACATCCACGTTGTGGTCGAAGGCATCGAGACGGCAGAGCAGCTGTCCAAACTGCGCTCAGCCGGGTGTGAACTTGGTCAAGGCTATTTCTTCAGCCGACCTGTGTCGCCCGAAGACTTGGCTAAGCTCATCACCGAGCGCTGGAGCAACCGCAAAGCAGCCTGACCCCGTGGCATACTGGCCCCCATGCGGAGCCTTTGCGCGTCCCTGTTCCTGGCGGCGGCGTCTGCCGCCTTGGCCCAGAATGACGATGCCTACGCGGCCAAGGTCAAACAGTACACGACCGAGCCGTTCTTCCTGACGGACATCGTCGACCACTTGCCGGCCAGCAAAACTGTTCCCAGCCCGATGAAGCACTTTGGCGACGTCATCGGCGCGCCCAACGTGCTCCACCACGTCGAAGAAATCAACGGCTACATGCGCGCCTTGGCTAAGGCCTCGCCGCGTGTGCGCGTCCAGTCGATCGGCAAGAGCGAGGACGGCCGCGAGATGATCGCCGTGGTCATTTCCGATGAAGCTAACCTCCGCAAACTGGAGGCGTTGAAGTCGGCTACCACGCTCCTGGGCGACCCCAGGAAGTTGGTCGATTACAAAGGCGACGGCAAGCTCGACGGCGCCGACGCAGCGGCTGAGAAGCTGATCAAAGAAGGCTTGCCGATCTACTACGCCACCGGCGGCATGCATTCACCTGAAGCCGGACCACCCGAAATGCTGATGGAACTCGCATACCGCCTGGCCGTCGAAGAGACGCCGCGCATCCAAGAGATCCGCAAACACTCGGTGGTCATGATCACTCCGGTCATCGAGACCGACGGTCGCGACCGGTACGTCGACACGTACCTCTACCGAAAGAAATTCCCGAAGAAGCCAGCCGTGCCGCTCCTCTATTGGGGCAACTATGTCGCCCATGACAACAACCGCGACAACATCGGCATGGCGCTGGCCCTGAGCAAAAACCTGTCCGACAACTGGCAAACCTGGCACCCGACGGTGCTCCACGACTTGCACCAGTCCGTCCCCTACCTCTACATCAGCACCGGCACCGGCCCCTACAACGCCTGGCTCGACCCGATCACCATTGACGAATGGCATCTTCTTGCCTACCACGAGGTCGACGAAATGACGAAGCGCGGCGTGCCTGGCGTGTGGACGCACGGCTTCTACGACGGCTGGGCGCCCAACTACGCTTTCTATCTGGCCAACGGCCACAACGCTGTCGGGCGGTTCTACGAGACGTTCGGTGGCAGCGGCGCGGACACGCGCATGATGCCGGCTGGCAACTCCGACCGCCAGTGGTTCCGGCCCAACCCGCCTTTCCCCAACGTCCGCTGGTCGGCCCGCAACAACTGCAATCTCAGCGAGTCAGCACTCATCCTCGGCATGGAAAACGTCGCCAAGAACCATGAGCTCTACTTGCGGAACTACTATCTGAAGTCCAAGCGCAGTGTCCTCAAGCCGTGGACGGAAGGCCCCGCCGCCTACGTCCTTGAAGCTAAGAAAGGCCGCGAATGGAACCTAGACGCCCTCCAGGCGCTGCTGCTGCGACAAGGAGTCGAGGTGGCGGAACTGCAAGCAGACCAGGGCGACGGCAAGGACAAGCTGAGTAAAGGTGCTCTCGTCGTTCGCATGGACCAGCCGTACTGCCGTATGGCCGACATGCTGCTGGACAAGCAATACTACCGTGCCGACGACCCGGCGCCTTACGACGACTGCGGCTGGACGCTTGGACCGCTCTTCGACGTCAAGTCGACCCGGATCAAGGACGCCAGTGTCCTGGCCAAGAGTTCGCGCCCTGCGCAAGCCACCTGGGCCGACACGCCCCGCTACCCCGTCGACCATAACAAGCTGCCCAAAGTCGCCATCGTCCACACCTGGTCGGACACGCAGGACGAAGGCTGGGTCCGCTTGGCCTTCGAGGCCGCCGGTGTGCCCTACACCTACATCTCGGTCCACGACCTGCGCGACCAAGCCGACCTCAGGGCCAAGTTCGACGTCATCGTCTTCGGCCCAACCGGCGGAACTCCGCAGGGCATCGTCAACGGCCGTCCAATGACCGGCGACCCTGTCCCCTGGATGCCGACCAAGGACTTTCCTGCCCTTGGCGCCGTGCACTCCAGCCCAGACATCCGCGGCGGAATGGAGCTGGAAGGCGTCCTGCACCTCAAGAGATTCGTCGAATCAGGCGGCTTGTTCATCTGCATAGGCGGCACATGCCGTTTGCCGATCACCTACGGACTCGTCTCTGGCGTGACAGTCAGTGATGCAAGAGACCTCTTTGCCCCTGGCGGTGTCTACTTGGCCGAAAAGGTCTCCAAGACATCACCAATCACGGCGCGCTACGATGACCAAGTCGGTGTCTACTTTGCCGAAGAACCTCTTCTCTCGGTCGGCGGCGGCTTCGGATTTGGCGGCCGTGGTCGAGGAGGAGCCCAATCAAACCGGCCGTCCGGGCGCGGCGACGCCACCGACAGCGACGTCGTCCAAGGCCGCCCGCCCTACACGCCCAAGCCATTACCGCCCGACGGCGACGACTCCGGAGGGTTCGGTGGTCAATCTGGCCCACGGCCTGAATTACTCCTACGCTTCGCCAGCGAAGACAAGCTGCTGATCAGTGGTGGTCTAGCCCACGGCGACGAGTTGGCGGGCCGGGCGGCTGCCATCCGTTGCCCAGTCGGCAAGGGCAACGTGGTTCTCTTTGCCATCAACCCCATGTGGAGACAATCGACCCTCGGCTCTTGGCCGCTGGTCTTCGATGCCATCACGAACTGGGACAGGTTGGGCTCTGCGGAGAAAAAAGGGGAGTAACGCCAGGGCTCAAACGGCGTAGGATCATACGATGTCTGTCATCGCCGCCGCATTCGTTTTCGGCATGCTCGCCGACGGATTGTCAGACCTCGAGGCCAAGAGGATCAAAGCTGAAGACATCAAAGACCCGGTCCGCCGCGATTTGATCATGCAAGAGGTCGACACCGGGGTCATCGGCCTGATCGAGGGTGACAAACTGACGACTGCGGCGGAATTTCGTCGGGCATCGAAGCTGTTCGCCCCGGTGAACGGCGACGTTGTCCCCGTCCAGGCTGGATATGAGCTGAACCTTGTTGCCGCTGCCGAGGGTGACAAAGAAGCCAAAGTCGACCTGGGCAAGCGCTGGGACGTCCTCTTACTTGCAATCGGCCGACACCGTCGGCTCGGATTGACCGACATGCAGATGTTTGAGAGTGAGAAGTTCGCGGTTGTGCCGACCGCTCCAGTGGTCGTAGCTGTTTACCGCGACCCCGAAGCGGCGGCGACAAAAGCCAAGGCCGGCACTTCCAATCCCGAGATCAAGAAGATCGTCGACGCCGACCAGGCCGCTCGCAACTTCGATTTCAGCAAAGTGACCACCAAGCAAATGGAGGAGATGGCCAAAGGTGACGTCGCTCGTCTGGCCAGGATCAAAGAGATCGTCGCCTCCGGGGCGCTCACGACCGCCGACGACTTCGACAACGCCGCTTTGGTGTTCCAGCATGGCGTCGTCTTCGAGGACTACGCGATGGCCCATGAGCTCAGCGTCTGCGCCTTGCTCCTCGGCAAGCGCACTGCTTCCTGGCTGGCTGGCGCCTCGTACGACCGCATGCTCGTCAATGTCGGCATCCCCCAGCGCTTCGCCACACAATACGGCAATGCCAATGGCGGCCCGATCAAGCTGCAGCGCTATGAAACTCGCGCTATCAACGACACTGAACGCAAATTGATCGTCCGGGTGACCCTCGAGCAAGCCAAGAACCGTAAGTGGAACTGAGCCATGCTACGCCGTCGCCGTTTCGTCAGGTTCGGAAGGCTGTTAGTGGTTCTGGCCGTCGTCATTGCGGCCGGTGCGTTCGCCATGCGCCGCCCCGTCCTCGCCTGGGCGGCCGCACATCACAAGTCCAAGCCTCATCGGTCCCGGCCGGTGCGGGTGCCTGCCGACACAAAAGCTCTGGAGATCGATGTCGATCCGACAGACAAGCTCAAATACAAGGCGAACTTCAAACGCGACGCCGCCGTGATGCTGGAAGCCGAGAGACGTATCGGCATCACCGAAGACGAAGGCACCTGGAACCGCGGCCCCGAGGTGGACGCCTACCTAAAAACGTGCGGAACGCAGCCTGGCTACCCCTGGTGCGCCGCCTTTGTCGCCCACACCATCCACACCGCCTATCCCAAGTCCAAGTGGATCGCCTCGCCCTCATGCCAAGAAATCTTCAATTGGGCCAAGCGCAACCATCTGCTGAAAGCCGAACCGTCCCCGAGCAGCGTCGTCCTCTATCCCGACGCGACTGGCACCTTCCACCACATCGGCTTCGTCACCGCTTACGACAAGGACCAGGGCGTCATCACCGCCATCGAAGGCAACAGCAACGACACCGGCTCGCCCGAGGGCCGCGAGATCGTAGAGATCAAGCGCTACGTCCAGCCTGGCATGGCGTTTGTCAAGATCGTCTAATCGGGTTCACCGACTTCCTTGATCACCGCCACATCGCCGATATGCGAGTGTCCTTCCTTGGCGGCCAGCAACACCTTGGGCAGCAGGGGCACAGCAACCAAGACTAACAAAGACGTAGCAGTGTTCATCCAGACCATGCCAGAGAAGTTTCTTCCCCAAGCTTCATAGAGCCTTGAGCCGATCGCGTCGGAGCCGAACAGCGAGATGTTGCCAAACGAGAAGATCAACGCATACCCAAGCGCCTCGAACTTCTTCGGCGTCGAACGAGCGATCAGGTCAAGGAACGGCATGAACGCTAGACCGTTGCCGATGCCATAGAGCGCCTCGATGGCCATAGCTGCTGGCTGCGAGGTGTAACCGAGATAGCAGGCAGATGACACGACGTTGACGAGGATGCCAGCGTAGATGAGCGTACGCAGCGTGTACTTGCGGCAGGCCCAAACGTAGAAGGCGCTGGCGAGCACATTGCCCGACGCCTGGATGGCTAACAGAGTCCCAATAAACTCAGAGCTGAACTTCAGTGTCTCTGATTGGTGCATAAACAGCGGGGTCTGGAATCCAGGGCTGAAGCGAACAAGGAGCCAGAAAAAACTCGTCGCCCACATGGCACGAGACTTGAATAGCTCCCGGAATCCGCCTAACTTCTCATAGAAGGCGTCTATGCCGCTGGAAGCTGACTTTTCCTCTTTCAACAGCCCAGCAGCCAACACCACCATGCCGACCAATAGCACGAAACTGGTCAAGTAGCTTGCCTGGTGGCCGTTTTTGAATGTCGCCGCAGCAAAAAATCCAGCGGCAACCGAGGCAATAAGGACCCCCGAACTCTCCGCCGCATTGCGGATCGAACTCATCCGACCTGTCGAACGGAATTCCTGCCCAGCAGCGACCAAGACTCCGCCAAGGGTGGTCTGGGCAAACACCAATGCCACGTTCATCAGCATCAAGCAGACCAAAAAGACGTTTTCAGTCGGTGTGAGCGACGCTAGTGCCAGGTACAGGAGCGATGCTAAGGCCGTCGTGACCAGCACGTACGTCTTGCGCCGGGAACCAAAAATGGTGAAGGTGTCGGTAATGATCCCCGCCACCGGCTTGAGATACCAAGCAATGTTCACCACCAAGCCGAACATGGCCAGCCTGGCCGCGTCCATATGCAGTTCGTCCTTGAGCGTGTACTTGATCGCCAGTTTGGCGATGCCGTCCCGTGGGTCGGCGAGAATGTAAAACAGGTAGCCGATACCGACAAACCACATGAGCCGACTGGCTCCGCGACTATCGGCGACGGACGGGGCAGGCGCGACTTCACTCATAGCAGCCTCAAATCAAGCAGTCTGCGCCCACTCGCCCTGGACGATTGGACAACTATGCCTTAACAAGCGATCAGATTGCTCACTTCCGGCGCGTGTAATGCAGGTGCCAGCTGAGCTTCCACGTCTTGCCACCGTCTGTCGTCGCCTCCCAATCCCAGTCGAACGAGTCTTTCTGGATATTGGAAAAAACCATCCGACTCGCCGAGTTCGGGCTGTTCGGGTTGGCGACCGTCTGCAGCGTCATCTTGCCGTCTGCAAAGGTGCCGGCCAGGGCGATGTAGCCGCCTTGGTTGTCCACCCAAGTCTGCCGCCACCTTTTGCCCGCCGGCATATAGACCGACACGCTACGCCCGACCATTCCGGCACCGTTGAAATTCTCTTCGACAACATGCCCGTCCATCGCCCATCGGACGTCGTTTGTGGCCTTGGTGTGCGTCTTGCTGCCATCAGCGGCGTAGGAGTCGCCCTCGCAGTTCCACTTGCCGATCCAGAACGCGAACTGCTTGGTCTCGGGTGGAACAGGCGTCGCCTGGGAGGCGACGGCGGCGACAACAACAATCGTAGCAATGAGTCCAGACATAACGCCCGTCCTTACTCCGATCCGTCCGACTGGTGTTCCCTAGTCGATAGCGTTGAAAAGGCTGTCCAAATAGGCGTTCCGAAACTTATGCTCGGGGTCGTGCCCGTCAACCATTTGCTTGAATGCCCGACGCATTGGGTACTCCCCGATATATTCTTGGGGAGCCATGGTGGTGAGCTTGCCCCAATGCGGAACGCCACCGAGTCGCTCTATTGTTTGCTCGATCTTTGTCAAGACCCTTCGGACCCGTTCCCAGTCTTTGCGCCAAGTGAAGTGGATACCGACGACACCCTTGGCAAACGCCGGACTCATCCACAGGCCGTCTTCGGCGACGAACCGAATTTCGGAAACAAAGAGCGCTGGGGTGATCTCATTAGCGAAGCCTTGAAGTGCTTCAATTGCTCGGCATGCTTGTATCGGCGGCAAGAAAAACTCGGACTGCAATTCTTCGCCAGCGCTAGGCGTGAATTCCATCTTGAAGTGAGGCAGTCTTTCGTGCCACGGCCCACGGACCCCCATTTGTTCTGTGCAGTTGACGGGGTCCATTTCTGCCAAGGGATGGAGTTTGCGTCGGGCAGGTTCAGCGCCGAGCTCCGCCAACAGGTCGGCATGCTCCCGGTCCAATCGACGCTTGACCCATACCTGGTCGATGACTGGGCGCGCCCAAGTCGTGAAGAGGCTGACACTATAGGCAGAAGCTCCGACTTCTTCGAAGTTCTCCAGGCACTCGTTTAGCGGAAGGTCAATGTAAACGTTCTGGGCGACTTCGTAGGTCGGCTCACATTGCAGGACAGATCCAGTCACTACACCAAGCGCGCCGAGCGCGACGACGGCGCCATCAAGGGCCTCATCGACTTCTGAACGAACATAAGTCTGTATTCGACCCAGACCATCGACGAAAGTCACCGACTCGACGGAGGTTGCCAAGTTGCCGTTGGCAACACCCGAGCCATGCGTCGCGGTAGCACACGCCCCTATGACCGAGATATGCGGAAGCGACGCGAGGTTATGGAGTGCCCAGCCCTTTTCGTGGAGAAACAGCGCTAGTTGACCATAGGTGACACCAGCCCCTACGCGCACACGGCCCCCAGGCAACATCTCCATCGATTGGAAGCGCTCCATCGAGACAATCACGCCATCCGAGTCGGCGACCGAGCTGAACGAGTGCCGCGTACCCTGGGCCTTCACCTTGCGCTCGCGGTGGACCAGATCCTGCAACTCCTCCACCGTCGCGGGCGCGACGACTCGGTCGCTGGAAAACTCGATGTTGCCGGCCCAGTTGCGTCCCACGGCACAATTGTGACCGCACCAACCTGCGTCGGGTTGAATTGATCTCCAATGCGGTCTGAGTCAGGTCAAACTGGAGAAAGACGATGAAGATCGACACCAGCAAGTTCCGCGTCAAGGAAGGCGACAAGGTCCGCCTCAAGGACTGGAGCACCGACGTCAAGCCACTCTATGGCTCCGAAGAGGACTACCAAGAGGTATTGGCCAAGCACATCGACTCCATGGCCGAACTGCAAAACTTGCTCTACGCCCATGACCGCTACGCGCTGCTCTTGATCTTCCAGGCCATGGACGCTGCCGGCAAAGACAGCGCGATCAAGCACGTGATGTCTGGCGTCAATCCCCAGGGATGCCAGGTCTTCAGCTTCAAAAAGCCCAGTGCCGAAGAGCTCGACCACGACTTCCTCTGGCGCACGACGCGGTGCCTGCCAGAGCGGGGCCGGATCGGCATCTTTAACCGCTCGTATTACGAAGAGGTCCTGGTCGTCCGCGTGCATCCCGAGATCCTGCAAGGTCAGCTTCTGCCTAAAGAGGCGGCCGAAGACAAGGACATCTGGGAGCACCGCTACCGCTCCATCCGCGACCTAGAGAAGCACTTGCGGTGGAACGGGACGCGGATCGTCAAGTTCTTCCTGCACGTGTCCAAAGAAGAACAGGCCAAGCGGTTCCTAGCCCGGCTAGACGACCCCGCCAAGAACTGGAAGTTCAGCAAGTTCGACATGGGCGAGCGCGCCCTGTGGAAGGAGTACCAAGAGGCATATGAAGCCTGTGTCTCCGCCACCAGCACCGACGAGGCGCCCTGGTACATCGTGCCAGCCGACGACAAGCACAACGCACGGCTGATCATCTCCCAGGTCGTCCTAGATACATTGAAGGATCTGGACATGTCGTATCCCGAGCCATCTTGCACGGCCGACGAGGTCGCCGAAATCCGTAAGGCATTGAGCGGGTAGGGGTGCCCCGGTCTGGCCGCGTCAGGCGTTCAGAGTTTGGGAAAAGGCCTGCCGCGGCAGACCGGGACTTCGGTTATGAAGCGTCGTACGCCGACTTGAGCCAACCGACCAGCTCGCCGTCGATCTCAGCCACCGACCGCACACGCACCCGATGCGACAACATGGCATTGAAGCTGCCAGAGGCCTCTAGCCGCTCGGTCGTCGCGGTGCCTGGCAGGTTGATGCCGACATCGAGCCTGTCGGCAGCCGGCTGCAGAATCGCGAACTGCTTCTTGCGGCGCAGGCTCAAGTAGGCTTTCTTGGGCGCGACGTCCACATCACTGCCGAACGAGTTGACCTTCACCATGAGCGCGTCATAGACACCCCTAGCCAAGTCGCGCTTGGCGAAAACTGCTTCGATTGTCGGCCCCTCTTCGGCCGCAGGCGCGTTACGGTGCATTGCAATCTGGTTGGCGTAGCCGTGGGTGACGCCGTAGACAGACTTGATGTGGGCGACGACTTCGCCGTGCTTTTCCAGCCCGGCGGCAGCGATCACAGCCCGCCACTCCTCAATCGTCTTCCCTGTCGTCTCCTTCAAGTTGGCCACCATCTTGGCCAAGCTGTCTTCAGGTCGTGTCGCCATCACGCGAAGCGTAGCACGCCCGCGTCAAGGTCGCCGATGCTGGAACGTGATGCAGACCGGCTTGCTAGCCTTCATGCGTGCCCTGGCCGGCCCGAGGCGACCGCTCTTTGGGTCGATAGGCAGGCTGACAATGTCGTCGCTGTTCTGTCCGGCGACGACCAACCAGCGGCCATTGGGGTCGACGTCCATTCCCCTGGGTTCCTTGATCTGCGAGTCGAAAATGCCAATCGGGGTCAGAAGCCCGTCACCGCCGACCGTGTACGCCGCGACCGAGTCGTGCCCTCGGTTGCTGACATAGAGGAACTTGCCCTGCGGGTCAAGGACGATCTCGGCGGTGGTGTTGTGCCCCTTAAAGTCGGGCGGCAGCGTGGTTAGAGTCTGCAAGCTCTCCATGGCCCCAGTCTTCGGGTCACGTCGGAGTGCGGTCACCGAGTTGGCCAATTCGTTGTTGACATAGACATGCTGGCCACTCTTGTCGGTGACAAGATGCCTTGGCCCGACGCCGGGGGCGAGCTTCTGTCGTAGTGGCTCACCTAGCTTGCCCGCCTTGGCATCAACGGGAAAACTCAGCACCTCGTCTGTGCCCAAATCGCAAGCCAGAACAAACCGGTCGTCAGGAGTGAACGCTGTAAAGTGCATGTGCGATCCTTCCTGCCGACCGGCGTCCGGGCCCTTGCCTGTGTTTTTGAACTCAGAAAGGACAGGTGACACCATCCCATCGGCACCCACACCAAAGAACCCCAGCGTTCCGTCGCTATAGCCAGCTCCCGCCACGAACTGGCCACTATGACTTAATGCCAAATGGCATGGCCCATTGCCATTCCAAGATTCGGCGTTGATTTCCTTCCAATGTCCGCCCTCGTTGATGCCGTAACTCGTAATGCGCGCGCCGTGGACCTCTTCAATGACAAAGACAGTGTCGAGCTTTGGCCCCCAGACGGCAAAACTTGGGCTGGAAGCGATCCCGATCAGCGACGCCGCGCCGAACTGACCCGTTTCCGAGTCGATAGTGCAGGTGTACGCACCTTCACTGCCACCTGGCGACGTGTAGGTGCCGATCAAGAACGGTTCCGGGCGACTGGGAGTCATGGTCATCACGGCGGCGAGCGGGAGTGTCCACATGGCCTAACCTACTTTGCACCAAATCGTCACGCCTGAAGCAGACCTAGTGGCCATTTGTACCAACGTGAGCCCCGAGTCTTGCTTTGTTGAATCTCAGCAGGCGAGCAGTCCGAGTACTTGCACTGTACTTGGAGTTTTCAACAACAAATATTCCGTCGCGTATTGCCTTGTTCACTGCACTTCCAACTGTAGGCGCAGTCGTTCCTAGCAAGGCGGCCACCTTTGCAGATACTGGAAGAATGAATGGAAAGGGGTCATTTTGTTCTTGCAACAGATATCCCAAGTTAACGACAACGATGAAATATCGATTGCCTTGCAGCCCCAATGGGTTGCCTTTTGCCGCAAGCACAGCATTGTCGAGCGAAGCTGATCCAAGGGGCAACTTCCTTGATGCCCAAGCCTGAAGCCACTCCATTTCAACTGCGTCAGCATCGTTCCAGTCGATTCGGCTCTTGGTACCGATAAGACCTAGCGCCACGGCGGCTTCAGCAAAAACAGCCGCAATTGGTGCGAGGATCATAGCAATTGCCTCCTCATTGCGTTGGCTTGGCGCTATCAGTCCTTTTACACGACCTGCCAGCAAGAACAGCCACAAATATTGGGGGCGCTTCTTCTTGCCAAATCCAACGGCGCGCAACGTTTCTTGGACGGACTCAAGTACAGCTTCAAGCGGAAATGACTCAAGGGCAGGAAAAGCCTCCAGCAATTTCGATGAGGTCGCGCCAATGTCAAGGCCTGATGAGTTCAAGACAAGGTTTGACATTACTTTCTGTTGCTCCCGGAAGGACTCGAACCCTCATCGACCGACTACACGCCGCCAGGATGGCGTAGGGTGTCAGCTTCCCCAGTCGGTTGCCCTATCCATTAGACCACGGGAGTCTGCCCATAATACTGCCATGGAGATCAGGTTTCAACGTCTTCCCGGGACTTTCGCACTACTATTAACTTGAACTACTTACCTGGCTTAAATTACTTTTTTATCTTATTCTACTTATCAGGCTTTAATTACTTAGATTAAGATGCCGTCGAATGACTCGATACCAAGGCTGGATCCGGATATGCGGTCGCCATGAGGGCACTTCTCCTTGGGTAGAACTGCCACATGGTCACCGTCGCCGCTGCCCTCGCCATCGTCGCCTCTCAAACGGAGCCGGCCGTCATCAAGCTGTGGCCGAACGGTGCACCAGGTTCAGAGAAGCGGAAGAACGAGCCCGAACAGGCCAAAGACTGGTGGGTCAAGAACGTCCACGACCCGTCGGTGACCGTCTTCCGTCCGGCCAAGCCCAATGGCTGCGCCGTGCTTGTGTGCCCCGGCGGCGGTCACAACCAGCTGGTTTTCAACGAAGAAGGGACGAAGCCGGCCAAGTTCCTGGCCTCGCTAGGCGTCACCACCTTCGCCCTCAAGTACCGCCTTTTCCGCGAACCAGGCTCGACCTACCCCGAAAAGGTCTCGCAGACCGACGCTTGGCGCGCCATACGGTACATCCGAGCTCATGCCGCCGAATACGGGATCGACACTAAGCGCGTCGGCATCCTCGGCTTTTCAGCTGGCGGCGAGACCGTCAACTGGGTCGCCTATCCCAATGGCGACGGCGATCCCAACGCCGCCGACCCGATCGACCGCCTCAACGGCCGCCCTGACTTCCAAATGCTGGTCTACCCTGGGCCTCTCGGACTGCCCGAAAAGGCCCCCGCCGACGCTCCGCCCGCCTTCCTGGTCGTCGCTAGCGACGACGGCCTGGCCCGCGTCTCTCTTGACATCGCCTCCAAATTGCGCGAGGCCAAGGTGCCCGTGGAGCTCCACTTGTTGAACAAAGGCGGCCACGGCTTCAACATGGGCGACCGCTCCAACCTCACGTCCGTTAAGACCTGGCCCGCCCGCATGGCCGACTGGCTGGCCGACAACGGGTGGTTAACAAGAGCCAGATAAGAAGCAAGCAGTCTGCCGTTCAGCGACTTTGCGATCTTGCAGAGAAAGGTGTGCTTGGTTGCCTGGCTACAAGAAGAACAATGCTGGAACGATCGGGCTCGGACAATACTGGTACAGCAATTCGGAGTGAACAGTATGAAGATCAAGACAACCGGTTTCTCCTTGGCAGTTGTTGCTGCTGCGGTCGCTGTGACGACGTTTGCCAATGCTCATCCGACAACAAGCAAGGCCCCGACACAGGGTCGCTGGATATCCGCTACCACCGGCTTTGTTGCCAATCCGATTTACGATCCGAAAGGTAATCAAGGAAGCAACCCTCTTTTCGAGTCAAAACTGAGGGTTCTGATGGCCGGGGCGACTTCTATCGTCGGCTCTCACAACCGTGCGTATTCGGTGGACATCACGATCCACGTCGAATCGTTCGACGGTGAAAAGTGGGTGCAACAGGAGAAAATCATCCACCGAGACATCGCCGCTCGCGACGCGGTCGCAGCTTGTATGATCGACGTCGTTTCCGTGCCCGAAGGGCTGGCGATCAGCTTCAACCGAGGACCGCGACAAACTGTGTCGCTCGATGGTACGTACGACAGCCATCGGATTTCGACCAATTTCACGGTGGGCAAGCAAACTCAGACGCAATCGTTTGGTGACCGCCTGACGATCCAATCGTTCGCCGGGCCAGACGGCGCACCTGGGCCATTCGAGTCGATAGCTTTGGAGTAATCCGAAGCTAGACTTCCGTGTGATAAATCGCTAGGCGCCGGATGACGGGTGGGCCGACGCTCTTCAGCACGCGCAGCCGGACACTGGCGACCTTGACCGGTTCGAATTTATCGATTTTTTTGTGGCCGATCGCTGTGCCCTTGCACAGCGGTCGCCACTTGCCGTCGACCAATCCTTCGATGGCATATTCGCGAACACGCTCACCTTCACGGATGTCCTCCATTGTCACGACGGCGTCAATAGTCGACGGCGCGGATGGACTGAGCACGTGCAACGGCCCGATGCCGCTTACATCAGCGATCGCGGCTCCATAGCGCCGCTTGATCTCCGCCCCGAATTCAGCGGCCCTCTTGACATCTGCAGCTGGGATCAAACCGGTCGGATCGGGTGTGTTGTTCAGGAGAAGAACCGCTCCATGGCCGACGCTGTTCTCGTACATCTCCATTAGCTTGTCCAAGGGTTTCACGCTAGGTTCGTTTCGGGTGTTCCAAAACCACGTGTCGCGCATCCGGCAGTCGACTTCGTTGGGCAACCACCGGTCTCCTTCGGGATCACCGTCCGCGCCCGTGTACATGCCCCAGGGATGAACGCCGGACTTGACTGCGTTCCAACATGGATACGGAGCAAATCCTTCCTCATTGCCGACCCAGCGAATCGTCGCCTGAGGGCCCTGGAATATGATCGCGTCGGGAGCATGCTTCTTGAGGATGTCTCCGACATCAAAGATAAGACTTCCATCAAACCAAACTTCGAATATTGGGCCGTATTTGGTCAAAAGTTCGGTCAGCTGGGTTCGAAAGGTCTTGATATACGAATCTTGACCAGCTGGAGTCTTAGCTTTGCCGCCGACCTCGATGCCATGTTTGCTGTCGGCAGGTGAGAGATAAACGCCTAGCTTCAATCCATACTTCTTACAAGACTTCGCCACGTCAGCCATGACGTCCCCTTTGCCGCCTCGCCAGGGCGTGCTTTTGACGCTGTATTCGGTCGTCGCAGTCTGCCACCAACAAAAGCCGCCCACGTGCTTAGCGACAAAGACGAGGTATTTGGCCCCCATGGACTTGGCTACCCGCGCCCATTGGTCGGTATCGAGCTTGGTCGGGTTGATTGCACTGAGTGGCGTACTCAAGTTGTCGTATTCCAAGTCTTGCCACGTGTTAGGGGCAAAGTGGACAAACATGCCGACCTCGGCGTCCTGCCACGCGACTTGTGAGGGAGACGGCTTGCAGAGTTGCATGGATATCAGACTGGCGGCAATGGCGGCGAGCATTGGAAGATCCATTTCACCACAATCGACCAATCTAGCTCCCCGGTACTATGCGCCAACATGCCAGCCATGACGCCTGTTGCTTTGTTGCTTGTGCCCCAGGTCACTTTCACTTCGTTGTTGCACGAGCTTGGCGACCGGTCCAGCCTGTCCAAGTGGCCGTCGCCGGAGTATCAATCGCTCCAGGCCACGAGCTATAACCGCGAGTCAGTCAAGCGGGGTCAACCGGGTTGGTTTGCTGACAGCGACGGCACAGGCTACATCCGCGAGGAGGGCCAAGGCGCAGATAAGCGATATGTCTTGATGGAGCACGACGGGCCAGGCTGCATCACCAAGATGTGGACGCCGTTCTTCTACTACGATTTTAACGAGCGGACTGGCCCGGACATTCAGATCATCCTTGACGGCAAGACCGTCTTTGACGAGTCCTTGATCAAGCTCGTCACGGGGAAAGGATCGGTCAGTCCACCTTGGGCGGCCTATTCTGCTCGCGCTGGCAATCTCTACCTCCCTATGCCTTTCGCACGCAGCGCCAAGGTGACGATGAAGCAGAAGCCCTTCTACTTCTCGATCAACTACCGCGTTTATCCAAAAGGCACGACTGTCGAGCACTTTGAACGTGGTTTTCTAGCGAAGCGGTCAGCTGAGATCAAAGAAGCCGCTCGACTTTCGGGCAATTTCTTCCAACTGCCCAAAATCAAGTCGGACACCTTGATTGTCGCTCCGGGGCAGGCGAGAAAATTGATTTTGCCACGAGGCGAACAAGCATTGCGGGAGTTAAAGGTCTCCATTGAAGGAGCAAAAAGCGACCCGTCCCTATTGCGCTCTACGGTTCTGACCGCGGCCTTCGACAAAAGCCAGACCGTATGGTGCCCACTGGGAGACTTCTTCTGCTCTGCCGACTCCCTGCACTCGTTTCAGACACGCACGCGTTCCATCGACGCTGCCGGCCGCATGTGGTCTGGATGGTGGATGCCATACCAGCGCTCTGGAGAGATCGCCATCGAAAACCATGGCAGGAAAACAATCCAAGTCACGGTCACCAAAGTCGTCGTCCCGGCCAAATGGACGAGCCGGTCGATGCACTTCTATGCCCGTTGGCGGCCGGACGACATCGTCCCCGGAACCCCGTTCAGCGACTGGAACTTTGTGGACATCCACGGCAAGGGAGTCTACGTCGGCGACGCCTGGACGGTGGCCAACGTCCGCAAAGACTCGTGGTGGGGCGAGGGCGACGAAAAGGTCTATATCGACGAGGCCTGGGACAAAGGCTTCCCGACCCACTTCGGCACGGGATCTGAGGATTACTACGGCTGGGCTGGCGGCGTCTATCCCGTTTTGGAAGACCAATTCTCTTCACCGTTCCTCGCCAACGTCAAGGTGGGCGGGCTGGACGGCCACACGCAGGGCTACAACATCCTGACCCGTGTCCGCGGCCTTGACGCCATCCCGTTTCATAGGCGGCTCCGGTTCGACATGGAGTCGTCTTTTGGCACCGATATGCGCGAAAAGTGGGATTTGCTCGGCTATTCGGCAGTCACCTTCTTCTATGCCCGGCCAGGCGCGATACACAACAGACCAGCTCAACCCGAGGCGGTGTCCAAGCCAATCCTGTCCCTCGCCCAGATTCAAGCTACTTCTGACAAGATCAAGGCAGACCGTTAGATCACTGTCTTCGCAACTGGCCCATCTGCTTCAATACTTCTACTTGCGCCGGCGGCAGCTGCCCGTTGGGCATCGGCGCGATGCCGAGCAGGAAGTTGCCGCCGTTGGCGTTCGACCAATCGATCTCCCGGACGATCTCTGCAGCCGTCCGAGGAACCTGCCCCTCCACATACTTCCAATCCGGGCAGAGGGGCAAGCAAGCTTCCCATGTGCTGGGCAGCGCCTCCACCGGTAGCTCGCGCTCCGGTGTCACAAAGTCCTCAAAATCGTCACCGACCGCACGGTTTGCGACGATCAGCCCCGGCTGGAGTTCCCGGGCCATTGCCACCATCTTGGCCATGCGAATGTCTTCGTCCCCCGCCACCCAGCCAGCATCGAGCCACAACATGTCGATCTTGCCGTAATTCGACATGAGTTCTCGGATTTGCGCGTGCGTGTATTGGACGAACTTCTCCCACGTCTCCGGATCGTCCAGCGTGTTCGCGCCGCGCTTCCGTGGGTTCTTGGCCGGATCCCAGTAATACGGGCAATGCCAATCGGCCTTCGAGAAATAGGCAGAAACAGCTAACCCGGCTCGCCTGCAGGCGTCAAAGAGTTCCTTCGTGACATCAGCCCGTGGATCTCCATGGAACGGGCAGACTTCGCCCGTGATTTTGTAGTCCGTCGTCGCCGTGTCCCACATGCAAAAACCGTCGTGGTGCTTGGTGGTGAAGCAGACGTACCTGGCGCCTGCCTCCACAAAGTTGGCCGCCCAAGCGTCGGGGTCGAACTCGGTCGGATTGAACGTCTTGGCCAGATCCCAGTAGTCGCGCTGGAACCGGACGATGTCTTTGTCCCTTTCCGTCCAGCACTTGAGCCCGTCGTTGCGCGCCCAATCATCATCGGGCACCAACGGCCAACTCTCGCAACAATCCCACTGACTGTAGGGACCCCAATGCAGGATGACGCCGAACTGCAATGACCGGAACCAGGCCAGTCGCTCCTCAAGCCAATCTGGCTTGGCACTGGCACTGACCTGACTGTGGGCGACGACGTCTTCTCGCATGGCTCGATCAAGTATGCATGTCCATAATCCAGACAACATGCTTGCTGTCGCCCTTGGCATCCTCTTGCACACAGCCGCCATGGACCAACAGGGCGGATGGAACGACAAGACCCTCGTCGTCTGGGCCGCGCCCGCGAACCTGACCCAGCGTGGCGGGAGCGCTTTGACCGTCGAGGAACCCGACGGCGCGTTCGACGGCGTCGTCTTCGGCGAGATCGAACCGGCCAAGTGGATGGCGGGCAGCGACAGCTTCAACCGCACCCAGCGCGACCAATCCAAAAATCAAGCTGAGACAAAGCCGGGTGTGACGCACATGGTCGCCATCGTCTACAGAGGCAAGACCGTCTCGCTGTTCCGTGACGGCAAACTCCACGCTCGCTACCCAATCGCCAACCAGCGCCGGTTTTCCCTCGCCGACACCTCGGTCCTCTTCGGCCGTCGGCACACGACCGCCGCTGCCAAGAACCGCGACTTTATCGGCACCATCGACGAAGCCAGGATTTACGCCGAAGCCCTCACCGATGCCCAGGTCGCCCAGCTCAAACCCCACGATGCCGCCGGCCAGCGGCCCGACGCCTGGTGGGACTTCTCCGACGGCCGCCTCGCCGACAAGACAGGTCGGTTCCCCCTCACCACCGCCCACGGCGGAGCCCGCGTCGCGGGCGGCAAGCTCCACCTCGACCACGAAGGAGACTACATCGTGTCGCAAACAGAACACGTCAAACAGAACCCCGTCGAAGCCAACCGGGCTTACCGCGAGCGCCTTCTCGCCGACAACCACCGCCCCGGCTACCACTTCGCGATCCCCGAGGGCCGCGCCATGCCTTTCGACCCCAACGGTGCGATCTATTGGAAGGGCCGCTACCACCTCTTCTACATCTACCAAGACGGTCTCGGCCACAACTGGGGGCACGTCAGCAGCACGGACCTCTTCCACTGGCGGCACCACCCGACCGGCCTGCAAACAGGCATGTTCAGCGGCAACTGCTTTGTCAACAAGGACGGCGTCCCGACGATGTGCTATCACCAAGTCGACCAAGGAAACGCCATGGCTGTGGCTACTGACGATGATCTGGACCAGTGGACCAAGCTCAAAACGAACCCGATCACGCCAAAGACAACACCTGGCGACCCGTTCGACGGCAAATACCGTTCGTGGGACCCCTACGGCTGGCTCGAAGGCGACACCTATTACGCCATCTTCGGTGGCGAGCACCCGGGTGTCGTCAAGTCCAAGACTCTCGGTGGCCCATGGTCATATGTTGGCGACTTGATGGCCAACACCGTCCCCGGTGTGTCGATCAACGAAGACGTCTCCTGCGCCGACTTCTTCAAACTCGGCGGCAAGCAGGTCCTGCTCTGCATCAGCCACCGACTTGGCGCCCGCTACTACGTCGGCGAGTGGAAGGGCGAACAGTTCCACCCCGAAGTCCACGAGCAGATGAGTTGGGCCGACCACTCCTTCTTCGCCCCCGAGAGCTTGGTCGACGACAAAGGCCGCCGGATCATGTGGTCATGGCTCCTCGACAAGCCTGGCTTCGGCGTCAAAGACGACAAGGGCTGGTCGGGGACGATGTCCCTACCCCGCGTCCTCACCCTCGGCCCCGACAACCGCCTACGCATGGACGTGCCCGAAGAGATCGAGCGCCTACGCTACAACCCGGTCGACTTGAAGCGCTTGACAGTCGAATCTGGTGAGGTGACGCTGCCTGGCGTCCGAGGCGACTCGCTTGAGCTTCAACTCACGACGAAGGCTCCTTCTCGCGGCCGCGTGGGCGTCAAGGTCTGTGTCGAGCCGGGGATCGAAGAGACCCTGGTCTACTACGACGCCGACGCCCAGAAGCTCGTCATCGACACCACGAAGTCGAGCGCCGAAGACATCAACACGGGCATCGAGGCCGGCCCGCTGGCCCTCAAACCAGGCGATGAACTCAAGCTCCGGGTGTTCGTCGACAAATCCGTCGTCGAGGTCTTCGCCAACGGCCGCCAAGCCGTCATGCGGCGGATCTACCCCGGCTTCGGTGGCAAGCAAGCAGTCCGCCTCTTCGCCACCGGGAAGGCGGAGTTCACGACCGTCAAAGCCTGGCAAATGATGCCCTCGAACCCATACTGACCTCCGACCCAAACTGGACAGCGCATCTTGGTATCCTAGGGAGCCGCGTGGGGGCTTAGCTCAGTTGGTAGAGCGCCTGCTTTGCAAGCAGGATGTCAGGGGTTCGAGTCCCCTAGCCTCCACCAGCAGCATTGCATTGCGGGCTTCTGCACCATGATCTCGCAGTGGACGTGCACCTTTCCACCGAGCGTTTTGCAGGTTAGCTTGCGGTACTCTCATGCCATTCCGTGAAAGTCACAACGGGCGAAACACTTAGTCAGGAGCAGCTACGTTGTGTCCGCAGGCTTCGGTTTGAACCAGAGCTCGAATCAGCCTTTGCTGAACAACATACGGCTTCAACCATCGGCAGAGTCCGGGTTGTCTTCACTTTTCTTGCGCTCTTCGGCTTGCTGGGGGTCGTTGCCAGACGGCAGAATAGCGATCAAGCGACAGCGATTGTCGATCTCACGTTCACGACGTTCTTTTTTGTCTTGCTTGGCATGGCATGGATTCATCGGCTCAGACACTACGCCATGCCCTCGCTTGCTATTGCGGCGATCCTCAGCCAAATTGCAGTCGGCCTGACCTCAAAGTCCCCCGATGCCGGTGCCGGCATCGTTATCAACCTCTTGTATTTGATCATCATCGTCGCCGCGCTGCAAGCGCGGTTTCGAGCGGCAGTTCTTGTTTGCTTGTCGATGGTTGTGGCGCGGGCTTGGACTTTTTCCTACCGGAATATGTGGGGTGGAAACTCCACCTTGCTCTTTGTGTTTATGGTCACGGAGGCAGTTTTTCTATGCTTAGCGGCCTATCTGAACGAGGCGAGAGACCGCAGGGGGTTTTTGCTCGAGCGGTCGCTGATCGTTGAACGGGAACGGACAAGGAATCTGGTCAGGAATGTCCTGCCTCCCACAATTGCAGACCGCCTCGCAGATTCTCCTGGAGTGATTGCCCAGCAGCACGAGTCTGCCACGGTGCTCTTCTGCGACATTATTGGGTTCACGCCTTTTGCAGCGACCAAGCCGCCTGAGACCGTGGTCGGCCTGCTCAACGACCTGTTCTCCCGGTTCGACGCGCTTTTGCCTCGGTTCGACGTTGTCAAAATCAAGACAATTGGCGATTGCTACATGGTCGCCGGAGGAATCCCGGAAGCCTGCGACGATCATGTTGCACAGGTTGCCGATTTGGCACTGGAACTAAGGGGCACAGCGAACGCCATCGGCGTGGATGTGCGGATCGGCTGCCACACCGGACCAGTCATCGCCGGCGTCTTAGGCACCGAGAGACTGATGTATGACCTTTGGGGGCCGACAGTGAATCTCGCCGCACGATTGGAAAGCACGGCGGCGCCAGGAACAATCGCGGTCACGACCGCAGTTCGCAACGCGCTAGATGAAACCCATGAATTCAGTGGCCCCATCGAGCTCGACCTAAAAGGTGTTGGCCAAACTATGGTCTGGGGTCTCACCCGCCGTAGAATTCGAGCCTTCCAGCTCGAATAGTCCTCAAAAAGAGATGACTGCGCACCTGCGGGTAGCACACAGCTTGTCGATATCGACGGTGAAGCAGTCAATGGCGGTTCTGCCTCTAGGTTGAAGAAGAAGGGCAACGGGCAAGGGAGTGTCTCCACCGCTTCTCAACCATCGTTCCTTGGATAGGTGATATTCTCGGCGCGCCGACTTCGACAATGAACCGGTTCGCACTACCGTTTGGCTTCAACCCGCTCTGTGATATCCTGGCTGAAGCGGTTCAGCGATGAAGTACGACGTGGTGATCATCGGTGGAGGGCCGGGCGGGTCGACCGTCGGCTGCTTCCTCAAAAAGTACACGCCTCATCTCAAGGTCGCAATTTACGAGCGCGAGCGTTTCCCGCGCGACCACGTCGGCGAGAGTCAACTCCCGGCTGTCTCCTACATCCTAGATGAGATGGGCTGTTGGGACAAAGTCGAGGCCGCCGGCTTCCCCATCAAAATCGGCGCGACCTTCCGCTGGGGCACCACCGACGACCTCTGGTTCTTCAACTTCCTGCCCACAGAGTTCGAGGAGGCCCCACGACCCGCACGCTTCGAGGGCCAACGTCGGTCGACTGCATTGCAAGTCGACCGCGCTCGATACGACGACATTCTGCTCCGCCACGCCGAAGAACTGGGCGTTGAGGTCTCCGAAGAGACGGCCGTCACCAAAGTCAACCGAGACGGAGACCGCGTCACGGGCCTCGAACTTAAAGATGGCACCCTTATCGACTCCAAGTGGTATGTCGATGCCACCGGCCACGTCGGGCTGCTGCGACGTGCAATGGGTGTTGAGATTGAAATCCCCACCGGCCTCCAAAATGTTGCCTTTTGGGATTACTGGCAGAACGCAGAATGGGCCGAGACCATTGGCCGCTCAGGCACCCGTGTGCAAGTCATGAGCTTGGGATACGGCTGGATCTGGTTCATCCCCATCGGCCCGACCCGCACGAGCGTCGGACTCGTCACGCCAGCCGACCACTTCAAGAAGTCCGGGCTCAAGCCAGAAGAGATGTACCGACAAGCTTTGGCCGAAGAGCCTCGCATTGCCGCGCTCCTCGAACGGGCGGAAAGCGAGGGCAAATTTCAAGGCACCAAAGACTGGTCGTTTGTCGCCAAGCGACAATGCGGTGAGAACTGGTTCCTGGCTGGCGAGTCGTCGGGCTTCGCCGACCCCATCTTAGCCGCCGGCCTGACCATCACCCACACGGCCGCTCGTGAGGTGGCGTTCAGCATCCTGGAAATCGAGCGCGGAGAGATCGACGGCGCTTGGATACGTGAAAGTTACGAAAGACGCCTAGAAAAGCGCATCCGTAACCATATCCGCTTCGCCGACTACTGGTACAGCGCCAACGCGCAGTTCTCTGAGCTCAAGGAGTTCACCCAGCAGATCGCCAAAGACAATGGGCTCAAAATGACGCCCGAAGAATCTTGGCGCTGGCTAGCCCAAGGCGGATTCATTGACGAGGACCTTTACATCGGCAACGGTGGAATCGACATCAATGGCATCCGCGACTTCGCCGAGTTCCTCTACGGCGGCACGCCCGAAACACTCTTTGCCAAGAACAACGTTTTCCGGCTCAACCTGGTCGGTGCAAAACCGTACGACCGGGCTGTCTATACGGAAGGGCGGGTCGAGAAGGTGCCCTGCTATCTGCGCGACAACAGAATGCTGCCCCTCCAAGGTGCGTTCTACTTTTGGATGGAAGTGTTGTCGCGCGACACCCGGCTCCCTGGCATCATGAAGATGTGGAACATGATCCGCGAACACCATCGTGAGGACCCAAACTTTGATCGCGAAATCGCCGCCCAGATGACGTCAGCCATGGAGGCTTTGATCCTTGACGGCTGGGTCGAGGCGAGCTACGACCCTGCATTGCCACTCATGCCCGTCAGCTTCCGCCACACGCACCATATGCGTGTGCAAAAGAAGTGATCCAGTTCACAACCCCTTTGGCAGCGATTGGAAGAATTTGACCATCCAGGGCACCGATGCTTTCTGAAAGTCGTGTCCACCGTCGTAGATGTAGGTCACGAGAGGTGCCTTGCCGGAATAGGCATGCACCGTGTCGCTGAGCTTGCGGCCACCTTCAGGCGTCGATCCGAGTAGCGCCTTCACCGTGTCCAGAGAACTGTGCTGCAACTTCGGCTCAACGAGCTGGTCTTTGTCACCAACGACAATGAAGGCGGGCAACGGCCTACTGACACGCATAGCGCCAGCCGCGTTGGCCGATGCCACACCAGCGATGGCATCTGGACGCGCTGCCCAAAGCGTGTAGACAAACCCGCCACCGTTTGAGTGCCCCATGATGAAGACCCGGCTTGTGTCGCCATTCGCCTCCTTCGTCGCCTTGGCGACCAGGGCGTCGAAAAGCTCAATGTCTGCATTGCCACGGAGCCTTGCCATTTGCCATCCTGGCATTTTGCCCTGCGGATCGACCCTGGCCGACACTGTTGGCAGCCCCTGCGGGTAGACCACCAGCGCCTCGGGCCACTGAGTCTGGAAGTCGTATGCCCGGGCGGCGTAGCGGGAGTTTCCCCCGTGGCCGTGGAAGCAAATGATGATCGGTGCCTTCCCGCTGCCTCGGGAAGGGCGATAGACAAGAGCTGTCCTAGATACGCCGCCGACTGACAAACTCCACGATTCCGGATTGAGATTTGTCGAGAGAATGACGAACGCGGCAGCAATCAACATGGTCACTGACAACAGACGCATACGGCCAGGCGCGGTTCAGTCGCTCCAATCACGAAATTCATCGTTCTGAATTCCACTCGCGTGGAGGCACACGTCGCTTTGGGATGCGCATTCTCTTGGCCCTTTAGATTGCAGCTGCCAATTTTGTGCATTCTGTTAATATTCTGGTGCCGAATAGAATGCTATCCAAGAAGTTATGTTGATATTATTGCCAGCAAGAAGATTTACCAAATCTGTCCAGTAAATGTTGCATATCTGCCAAGTTTTGTATTGTTTGGACTTTTTGATGATATAGATTTTATCAAGGTTATGGGGCCAAATCGCAAATCGCGACGATGCCCGTTCTGATACCTAATTTGGACGTAACAATGAAAAACTTCACCACAACGAAGTCTCTAACTCTTGCGCTGGCAGCTGTTGCCGTCGTTGTTCCCAGCATTGCCAACGCCGGCTTGAACGGCTCGACAATGGGCGACCAGTACTACGCTTATGGCGGAGCCTACAACGCCCAGACCAACTTTGTCGTCGGCGCTGGCATCGAAGACTCGTTCCTGAATTACTATGACGTCGATGTTGACGATAACTCGATCACTTTTGATTACAAGATCGCGACTACTTGGTCGACGTCGGCCTTGTCACTCGCTCCGACCATCTACAACGGCACCGCAGTCCGCATGGTCAGCGGCCCTGCGTTCACAAACGTCACGATTGACGGCGCAACGAACATGGTCGGCTTCGATGCGAGCCGCCTGAGTTGGAACGGCAGCGAAATTCAAGTTGACTGGCAAGGTCTGAGCTTCGACGAAGACACTATCGTCAAGCTCAATGTCGAATCGGTTCCGGAGCCAGCCTCGATGTCGGTCCTCTTAGGCGGAGCCCTCGTGGCGATGCGCCGCAAGTTCAAGAAGTAAGGGCGCTCCTTCCTTCATCCAGGCCTCCGACAGCTAAGCTCCGGGGGCCTGTTGCATGTCCGTCCCCCTCTCGTGGGACAAAAACGGCCAAACTGGGCTGTCGCGACATGGACCCGCGCCTCAGCTTCTGCATCCAAACTGCCTTCGAGGCCGGCCGCAGCACGTTAGCCCTGTACCAGACAGGTGTGGCTGTCGATGAAAAAGCCGACAGTTCGCCAGTCACCCAGGCCGACCGCAATGCCGAAGCCATCGTTCGACGCCTAGTCGCCCAAAGCTGGCCCGGTGAAGCCATTCTCGGGGAGGAAGAAGGGGGAGATAAGACAAGTCTTGACCGGTGGGTCGTCGACCCGATCGACGGCACCAAGTCCTTCGTCGCCGGAGTCCCCCTCTTTGCGACGCTTCTTAGTTACGAGCAGGGCGGCAAACCGATCGCCGCAGCCGTCTATTTCCCCGCCTTGGACGAAATGTTTTGGGCCTCGAAAGGAGGCGGCGCATTTTGGAACGGCCGTCCGATCCAAGTCCGGCAGACCAACGAGATTTCGAATGCCACATTGCTCTCAGGTAGCTACCGCTCGATGCGCGACCACGGTCGGATGGCTGGCTACCACAAACTGGCCGACCAAGCCAAAGTCACCCGCGGATGGTCTGATGCATACGGCCACGCCCTAGTCGCCAGCGGCCGCGCCGACGTCATGCTCGACCCCGTCATCGCCCACTGGGACATCAGCGCCCCCTCGCTCCTGGTCCAAGAAGCAGGCGGTGTGTTCATGGACTTCGACGGCGTCGAGACGCTAGGTGCCAACGCCATCAGCGTCGTTCCAGGCTTGCGCCAAATGGTCGTCGAGGCCTTTCGATGAGGCTTCTGGGCGTCGACTTCGGTGGCGCCAAGATCGGCATTGCCGTTGTCGACGCGTCCAGCAAAGTCTCGTCCCCCCGCCCTCCATTGGCAGCCACCGGCAAGTTGGCCACAGATGCGGCCGCCATCGCCAAAAAAGCAAAGGAAGAGGAGTCCGATGTCGTCGTCATCGGTCTGCCATTGGACGCCGGCGGCGAGACAAAGATGTCGCGGATCTGCCGCCAGCTTGGGTCTCTCGTCCAAGAGTGCGGTGTGACGGTGCGCTATGTCGATGAAAGCCTGACCAGCCACGCCGCCGAGACCGACATGCTCGCCGCCGGGCTGAAAGGCTCCCAGCGCCGCAAACTTGTCGATGGCGAAGCCGCCTGCCGTATCTTGGACCGCTACCTGGAGGCCGATGGCAGGCCGGCGTAAGCGCCGCACCCCGCGCCGTCGGCGCTGGGGGCTCCGGTTGTTCATCTTTCTTCTCGTCGTCCTCGGCGGTGCCGGAGGCCTGGCTGCGTTCCTGCTGTCACCTTTACCGACGGGACCCGACATCACCTTCCGCATCCAACACGAGACGCCGGCCAAGGAGGTCGTCGCCGACCTGGCGGCCAAAGGAGTGGTCCGCAATGTCGAGGCCACCATGCTTGTTGCCACAATCAAGGATCTGGCTTCGGTCGAGACCGGCACCTACCGCCTCCATCCCGGCATGGACGTCCGGCAAGTCATCGCCGCCCTGCGCAAGCCGCTCAAGCAAGACGTGATGGTCCCCGCCGGCTGGTGGGCGGCGCGAGTAGGCAAAAGGCTGGAAGAAAAAGGCGTCTGTTCCGCCAAGGAGTACACCGAAGCCACCAAACATCCCGAGAAGTTTCAAGACGTCGTGACATTCCCGTTGCCACAGGACTCGCTGGAGGGCTACCTGTTCCCCGACACCTACGACCTGCCGCCGCTACTCGGAGCCGACGAAGTGGTGCGCCGACAGCTCAGAGCTTTCGAGGAGAAAGTCGTCAAACCCTTGGGCAAGAAGGGCTTGGGCCGTGCGCTCGTCATCGCGTCGATGGTCGAACTCGAAGCGGCCAAAGACTCAGAGCGACCCGTGATCGCAGGCGTGATCGAAAATCGAATTGCCAAGGGCCAAAAGCTCGAGATGGACGCTACCGTACTCTACGCGCTCCAAGAGTGGAAAGTCCTCGGCCCGGGAGTCGTCCACACGGTCAAGTCGCCCTACAACACCTACGAGCACGCCGGTCTGCCGCCCGGGCCGATCGGCTCGCCAGGAAAAGCGAGCATCGAAGCCGCCCTGAAACCAGCCAAGCACGGGTACTTTTTCTACGTGGCTAAACCCGACCGTTCGCACACGTTTTCAGCCACCTATGATGAGCACCTGAAGGCGATCAAGGCGGCCCGGACTCTTTGGGCGGAGGCCAAGAAGAAGCCATGAGGCACTTCCGACAGGGCACCTTCTCGCGCAAGGACATGCCTGGCCTCATCCGGCCGTTCTCACCCTCCGAGTCGCTCAACAACCTAGAGGACGTCGACTTGGCCGCCCTCTACGCCACTGGAAAGAGGCTTGTCTTGCTCGACGTCGACAACACCCTGCTTCCCTGGAAAAGCGAGGAGATCCCCGATTCAACCAAACGCTGGATCGAGGGCGGCAAAGCAGCCGGGCTCCGGTTCACAGTCCTCAGCAACACGCACAACCCGGCCCGGCTGGAACGGCTCTGCAAGGCCATGGGCATCGAGTTCATCCGCGACCGCGCCAAGCCCAGTCGCAGGATGTTTCTCTTAGCGATGCAAAAGGAAGGCGTGGAACCAGCCCAAGCAGTGATGGTGGGCGACCAGCTGATGACCGACGTCTGGGGCGCCAACCGGTGCGGCATCGACGCGATCTGGGTCAAACCGATCCATCCCAAGGAATTCATCGGCACCACCGTCGTCAGCCGCAAGATCGAATGGTTGCTCGGCCACTTCCTGTACCGCTACTTCCAGGGTGACGGTGCCGACGAGGAGTCGCGCCCCGGCTTCTTCGGCCGCCAGATCGTCCGGCAGATCCTCAAGTTCGGCGTTGTCGGCGGCGTGGCCTTGGTCGTCGACACGGGCATCTTCTACTACCTCATGTTCGTCGCGACGGTCGGCGACAGGTCTCTGAAGGAAGTCGCCGGCACCTGGGCACTCAAGAACCTCCCCTGGGAGCACGGCGGGCATGACCTGCAAGAGGCTGCCTACGTGCCGCTCAAGGTCGTCCCCGTCCTCGTGGCAATCCTCGTCTCCTACATCCTCAATCGTATTTGGACATTCCAAGCCACGCATGAAAAGGCGACAATCAGCCAAGCGGTCAAGTTCTACGTCATCGCCTTGATCGGTGCGTTCATCGCCACCGTCGTCGGCAGCCTCGTGCAACGAGTGGTGCCGCTCTCCGAGCGACCAGCCTGGGCGGTCGCCCAGATGGCGGGCATCATCGCCGGCTTCATCTGGAACTTCAATGGCCAACGCCTCTGGACTTTCAGACACAAATGAGCTGGTTCGAATGGCAAGATGCCCCGGCCGGAGACTACGCCGTCCTCGGTGACCCGGTCTCCCACTCCCGGTCTCCCCAGATGCACATGGCCGCCTACGACGCGCTGGGCGTCCCCTGGGTCTATCGAGCCGTCCGCGTGCCGGTCGAGGAATTCGATTCTGCCGTGGCCCGCCTCGAATCGATCGGCTACAAAGGCCTGAACTGCACGGTCCCCCTCAAAGAAGCAGCCTTCCGCTGGGCCAGCGAAACCGACGGCACGACCAAGCGGATCGGTGCCGCCAACACGCTAGACCTCAAAACCGGACAGGGCACCAACACCGATGCCCCCGGGTTCATGGCGACCTTCCATTCCGGTGAGCCGGTGCTCGTGCTCGGCGCCGGAGGAACAGCCCGCGCCTTCCTTGTCGCCTTAGACGAGGCGGGATACGACGTCAGGCTGTGGAACAGAACAGCCGACAAGGCCTACCGCCTGGTCGACGAGCTCTCGCTCAGTGCAGAGGTCGTTCTGTGCCCCGACCTGGAGGGCGTGGCGGCGGTCGTCAACACCACCAGCGCCTCTCTGCAAGGCGAGCCTCTCGACATCGACTGGAGCCGTGCCCAGTCGGGCGCGCTCGCCTATGAGGCCGCTTATGGCCGGTCGCCGTTCCTCGAGTCGGCCCGCGCCGCCAACATGGAGACCATCGACGGCCTGCCTT
Organism: Armatimonadota bacterium; assembly: GCA_018268335.1. Taxonomy (GTDB): domain Bacteria; phylum Armatimonadota; class Fimbriimonadia; order Fimbriimonadales; family Fimbriimonadaceae; genus JAHBTB01. Next base: position 32,180 of record JAFDWT010000058.1, read on the forward strand.
TGCTGGTCGAGCAAGGCGCGCTCGCCATCACGTTTTGGACCGGTTTGGTCCCCGACCGGTCTGTCATGATGGACGCAGTGCGATGAGCGCCGTTCCTCCGACCCCCGCCAACATCGCCGCCGCCGCCCGGGTCGTCCAGGAAGGCGGAGCCGTGGTCATGCCGACCGAAACCGTCTACGGCCTAGCCTGCAACGCACTGGACGAAGACGCCGTGGCCCGGGTCTACGAGATCAAGGGTCGGCCCGCCGAAAACCCTCTGATCGTCCACATCGCTTCTTTCGAGGCCGTTGAACAAGTAGCGGTCGAGGTCAGCAAAGACGCCAAGCGGCTCGCCGACGCCTTTTGGCCCGGCCCCATGACGCTGGTGCTCAAAAAAGCAGACGCGGTCCCCCGCATCACGACTGCCGGTTTGGACACCGTGGCCGTGCGGGTGCCCAGCCACCCAGTCGCCCGCGAGCTTATCCTGGCCGCGAAACTGCCCCTCGCCGCCCCCAGCGCCAATGTCTTCATGGGTCTCTCGCCCACCCGCGTCGAAGACCTTGACCCCGAAATTCTCGTCGAGGTGGACAACATCATCGACGGCGGCCCCTGCGAATACGGCCTCGAAAGCAC
>JAFDWT010000059.1:0-451 GCA_018268335.1 Armatimonadota bacterium
TCGTTCCAAGCCTTCTCGTATCCCAGCGGCCCGCGCCTGGGCGACAAAGGATCGATTTGTGACGCCGTGGCGGTCCACTGGCAGACGCCCGGCGGCATCTGGTCGGTGTCGGCGAACGGTGACCTGGGGAAATCGACAGAGATTCAGTCTGTCCTCGAACGGTTCATGACTTCTTGCCAATTGCAGGACATGACCGGTCTCGCGCAGATCAAGCACTAGCCGTCGACTCTGGATCTCGGGAGAAGAACCAGATTAGCGGCACCATCGCGACAGCGATGACCAAGGCGCACGCCGGGCGGCTGAGGTCCAGGCCTCCGTCCGCCCGGGGCTTGGTCAACAGGTCGCCCAGAGTCGCGCCCAAGGGTCGAGTGAGGATAAACGCCGCCCAAAAGAGGAAGGCGCGGGGGATCTGCTTGACCCACATCAGAGCGGCGACCACCAGAATCGACCC
>JAFDWT010000059.1:587-2643 GCA_018268335.1 Armatimonadota bacterium
GTGGCCAGCCGCCAGACGGCCAAACAGGCGAAGACCGCGCCGAGGAGGATCAACGACGCCTGTGGGTAGCCCAGCTTGAAGGAGCGCGACATCATGTCGGCAACTGTGGTACCGACCAACGTGGTGCCGACTACGGCGAGCCAATAGAGGAACGGTTGGTACTTCTTGGCGCCGATCTGCAATGCCGCCGTCACGACAAAGAACGCAAAGAAAATCCACGAGCTGGCCTCATAGCCCAGCTTGAACGTCATCGAAAGGGCGTCACCGCCTGCCTCACCGAGCGTCGTCGCGCAGATTTTGATCACCCAAAAGGCGAAGGTGACCGCGGCGACTTTACCAGCGAAGTGACTGGCTCCCGCTTGTTCGTCCTGTAGTTCCGCCACCTAGAAAGCTTGGCACATGGCAAAAAAAGCACTGTGAAAACAGTGAAGACTCTTGTTCAATCTTATTTGGAGGAGAGAGTGGGATTCGAACCCACGGGACGTTGCCGCCCAACGGTTTTCAAGACCGTCGCAATCGACCACTCTGCCATCTCTCCTCGGTCGGCCCAAGAGGATACCGCTACCGTAGCCGGGCCTTTGGGAGTGCGCGAGTTCGCTCGCGCTTTTGATTCGCCCATGCCAGAATCAGCCCATGGACTTCGGATTGAAAGGCAAGGTCGCGATGGTCGCCGCTGGGACTCGGGGCATCGGCCTGGCATGTGCCAAGGCGCTGGCCGCCGAGGGCTGCCTCGTCTCCATCTGCGGCCGCGACGAAGGCCGGTTCCTCACCGCCCTCGCGGAGATCGCCGGTGACGCGCAGGCCTTTTCCGCCGACGTCAGCACCAAGGACGGGATCGACCAATGGTTCGACGCCACGGTCACCAGCTATGGCCCTCCTGACATCTTGGTCACCAACACCGGCGGCCCGCCCGCCGGCGCCTGGAAGGAGATGACCGACGAACAGTGGGTGGCCGGCTTTGAGAGCACCTTGCTCAACGTCGTCCGCATGGTCCGCTTCGCGACTCCCGCGATGGTCGAGCGCAAATGGGGCCGGATCGTCCACATCACCAGCCTGGTGGCCAAGCAACCGAACCCGCTGCTCCCAATCTCCTCGACGCTACGGGGCGGCCTGATGAACCTCACCCGCCTCCACGCCAGCGACCTGGCGCCTCACGGCGTCACCGTCAATAGCGTCCTGCCCGGTCACACCCTCACCGACCGGCAGCGCCACCTAGCCACAGTCCGGGCCGAACGCAGCGGCATCACGCCCGACGAGGCTCTGCGTGTCCAGGCCGAGGAGGTTCCGGCCCGACGACTGGCCGACGCCGACGAGATCGCCGCTGCCGTCGCATTCTTGTCCAGCCGCCAGGCCAGCTACATCACAGGCGTCAACTTGCTCGTCGACGGCGGCCTGACCCTCGGGCCCGGCTAACCGCCCAACAGCTTGAGGGCTTGCCTGATCTTTTGGTAATCCTCGTCCTGGCCCTTTGTGAAGGCCTGGGCTTGATAAAGGGCCTCCCGGGCGCGGGCGGAGCGACCGTTGTTGGCCGAATAAGTCGCGGACTGGACGAAGGTGTCGATTGCGGCGCGGTTGATCCGGTCGGTGTCCGCAGGACTGCTTGTAGCGGCAGTGGCGTAAATCTTCGAAGCCTTTTCCCACAGCTCTTGCCTGCGGGTGTCGAAGTCTTCGTTGGTCGCTTTTTCGATAACGCCCGTGGCCTCAGCGATCATCGAGTCGACATTGACCTTGGGCTGCTGCCGGTTGACCACCTGCTTGTCAGCTCCGGTCGGAGCAAACGTTGGGCCGCCTGGCGCAGGCGTAGCGGCGGCAGACTCTTGCGTCGGAGTCGGCCCAGTCGCCCCGGTGGGCGCCGGGGCTGCTGGTCGGGCGTCGCCGAACGCTGAGCTCAAAGCGTTGATGCCGACGATCACGATCAAGATGACCAATCCCATCAGCATCGTCCACTTGAGGAAATTGCCCAGAGTCGATTTGGCCTCGGGACTGAGCAGGGGACGCCGGGGAGGCGGCGGGTAGTAGACGGGGACGTTCGGCATCGGCGAGACGCCATAGCCAG
>JAFDWT010000059.1:2747-9002 GCA_018268335.1 Armatimonadota bacterium
TACGGCTGTGCCAACGGCTGACCCTGCACCGGAGGCGCGTACGGGTTCACAGGGGCACCAGACGGCGCTGCTGTCTGCGCATACGGCATGGGCTGCGACCCGGCGAATGCCGAGGGCGGATCGATGACCGCTCCGGGTGCCATTCCTTTGGCCGCGCTGGCCAGCGCAGCGGCCATGTCCTCGGCCGAGTCGTACCGCAGAACCGGGCTTTTGTCCAGCGACTTGTGGATGATCTGCCACAGGCCGTACGGGCACTGCTTCGGCTGGTCCGGCTCTCGGTTCATGATGGCGTAGGTGATGCTCATCACGCTGTCGCCGGTGAACGGTTTGGTGCCGGCGACCATCTCGTAAAGGATTACCCCGACGCTGAAGACGTCGCTCCGCGCGTCGATGTCCTTGCCGTTGATTTGCTCGGGCGACATGTAGCTCGGCGTCCCGAACACCTGGCCGTCCATGGTGAGGTTGGGCTCGAACATGAGCCGGGCGATGCCAAAGTCAGTCAACTTGATCTGGCCGTTTTCCAGGATTTGGATATTCTCCGGCTTGATGTCCCGGTGCACGACGCCGTTCTTGTGGGCGAACTCCAGTCCGTGCAGGATTTCTTGGGCGACGTGACTGGCGCGGGCGGGATCCAGGAAACCGCTGGCCTCCATCTCCTGGCGCAGCGTCTGGCCGTCCAAGAACTCCATGGCGATGTAGTGCCGGTCGCCCTCCTCGGCCACTTCATAGACCGTAACGATGTTGGGGTGCACCAACGATCCGGCCGCCCTCGCCTCACGCATGAAGCGTTTGATCCTGTCCTGCTTTTGTTGGCCGGTCGCCCCGCCCGGCATGTCCAACTCCTTGACCGCCACCCGGCGGTGCATGACGGGGTCATACGCCTCGTAAACGATGTCGTTCGAGCGCGCGATCTCCCGTATGATCTGGTACTTGCCCAGGGTGTTGGGTTGGCTTGAGGCCATCTAAAGGCTCTTCCCTATTGTCGGTCGCCCGCCCTTTGGCGGCACTCCCTCTATTATCAACGTTGGGAACGCCTTTGGTGGCACCAGTTCAGCGAGAATAATGCCGGACGGTCTCTTCGGCCCACGGCCTCATCTCTTTGAGCCGCTTGGCCAGGGTGAGCTGGCCGATGCCCCGAGTCTTGTTCAGGTCGGGCGGATCGCCGGGCCCGAGGAGGAAATAGTTGTCGCCGCGCAGGTAGTCGGTCAGGAACCGGACGCCCAGTTCGGTGGCGATGGTCTCAACGGCCTCGGGCATCCAGGCAGTCTCGGCGGCCGTGGCTTCCTGCGCCGTCGTGAGGAACCCACGGGTGACGGCGGCGTAGACCTCTTGGTCGACCTGGATCTGTTCGGGGTCGGGCTCTTTCTCCCCGGCGACGTTGGACAGCGACCGCACCATGTCACCCCAGTCGGCGAGCCATGTGTACGGCATGATGGTGTCCAGATCGACCAGGCTTCGGACTTGCCCTGTGTACTTGCAAAAGAGGAAGTTCTCAATTTTTGTGTCGCCGTGGACAGCGGTCCGGCGGACTTCCCCGGTCGCTACCGCCTGCTGCAGACCCGTCGCCCAGCTTTCGTTCTCCAACGCTTGTTCGATGAACGATGCGACCTCGGGGTCTTCTCGTCGCCTTCTGGCTTCTTCTGGGTCGATGGCCAGGCGATAAAGATGGGAGGTCGCGTGCCGAACTTCTTCGTCCTTGGGCAATAGGCTCTCTGTCTCTGGCTCGCTCACATGACCAGCCAGCACCGAGTGCAACTGTGCGTAGTATCCGGCTGTGTCGCGGTAGCCGGGGAGGGAACTGACCAAATGGTCAATGTTCATTTCTGAGACGAGGTCGGAATTTAATGCCAGACCACGCCCAGTCTCCTCGGCCAGGGACAGCGACTTCATGCGGGTCGGCAACTGGCCAAGGTTCTTGTAGGACAAGATGTCAGGAATGCGCACCATGGTGCGCCAGACGGAATGGCCCGTTTGGTCGCTCAAATCCAGATACGGTTCGCCCGACCGTGTGGGAACCAAAGTAATTGGCACCCACTGCACTTTGCGTTTGTTGACCGCCCGTGCTTGACAGCCGATCCAATCCTGCATGGCCCCCATGACGCGGTGCGGTTGCGTGAAAACGTCTGTGTTCAACCGCTGCAACAGGAAGCTGCCGCCGTCTTCGTCTTGCACCAAAAACGTGTGCAAGTTGATGTTGCCACGGTCGATGAAGTACTCGATGCCGGTGATGACGCCGACTTCAAATTCCCGGGCGATCCAATACAGTTCTTCGGGGGAAAAGTCGCGGGTCGAGCCCGCTAGGTTGGTCGGTCGGGCAACGACGCCCGAAAAATCGGCTGGCATGCGGTCCACATTCTACACGGTGGGCAAACTCCATGCCAGCTTGCGGTCAATTCGGCGAAGCCAGTGTTTGGGCCACAGCAGTCTCAAGAGGCAAAAATTCGTGGTCACAGCCCCAAGCACGCAGGCGCGTCAAGTCAGCCTGCGTGTGGGTTTGGTACTGGGTCAGCAGCTTTTCTGGAAACGGAATGTGCTCAATCGTCCCTTTGCCTAGGGTAGCGACCACCGCCTGGGCCAGGTCGTTCCATGTCCTTGCCTGCCCCGTACCGGCATTGACATATCCTTGCCGTGGGTCGCTTTGCCAAAAGTAGAGGTTGAGCGCGACGATGTCGTCCACATGGACGAAGTCTCGGCGCTGCTCGCCCGATGCAAAGCCGGGCGAAGCTCCAAAAATCCTGGCGACGCCTGTCTCTTCGACCTGCCTGGCTAGCTGATGGACCATCGACGCCATCCGTCCTTTATGCGCTTCTCCAGGCCCAAAGACATTGAAGTAACGGAGCCCGATCATCGTGGTCGACACTCCCGTGGCCAGGGATTCGACGATGCGGTCGAGAGCGAGCTTCGAGTAGCCATAGATGTTGAGCGGGCTAATATGTCGTTCGCTTTCCGAATATATTGGGCCGAGTCCATAGACAGCGGCGCTTGACGCATAGATGAACTTCGCCCCATGGGCGAGAGCCCATACGAGGAGCGATCTTGACCACATGGTGTTGTTCTCCATCATGTAGCCCTCGTCATCGACGAGCGTGTCGGTACAGGCCCCTTGGTGAAATATGACATCCACCTTTTGGTCAAAGGCTCCTGTCCTGACAAGGTGAATGAACGCAGACTTGTCGACAAAATCCTCGAATCCTAGTCCGGCTAGGTTGCGGGCCTTATACGGGTTGCTGGACAGATTATCGACGATGAGGATGTCGCTTCTGCCACCAGAATTCAACGCGCGAACAAGGCGTGAGCCGATAAAGCCGGCGCCGCCAGTGACGATGATCTTGCCGCTCATAGCTTGCTGATCGCCGCCGCCAACCGGGTCGTGCTCAGTCCATCCCAGAGCGGGACGAGTTCCACCTTTCCGCCATACGATTCGACCACGTCGGCCCCGACCACATTGGCCTTCGCGTAGTCAGCGCCCTTGACCAAAACGTCCGGCCGCAAGGACCGGACAACGTCGATCGGCGTGTCTTCGCCAAAAACGACAACAGCATCGACGCTCTGTAGCGCCGAGAGCACGGTCATCCTCTGGTCTTCGGGCATCAGAGGACGACCTTCGCCCTTGAGCCGGGTGATCGAATCGTCGGAGTTCAATGCCACAACCAGTCGGTCCGCCGTGCGGGCACACGATTCCAGCAGCTTCACATGCCCAGCGTGCAGCAGATCGAAGCAACCGTTTGTCATTGCCACCGTCAGACCCTGCCGTTGCCAAGCCCGACAAACCTCGGCCAGGTCTTGGAGGTCAAAGTGCTTGGTGCCGGAGTCCCGCCGAATGCACTCGATAGCCGAGACCAGTAGGCGGTCACGGTCGACTGGTCGCGTCCCAACCTCTTGAATGACTTGCAGGGCCGCCATATTGGCGAGCCGCATCGCATCGGGTGCCCCCAGACCGACGGCCAGAGCCGCAGTGATCGTCGCCATGACCGTGTCACCAGCCCCCGAGACATCGAAAACCCTTTTCTGGTCGAAATCAGACGTGACATACCGGCCCAGGCCCGTCAAGGCGATACCCTCCGATCCCAGAGTCAATGCCGTCCACTCAGCACCTGTGTGCTCGCGCAACTCTTCTGCCGCGACTGCCAAGTCATGGCCCCACCCATAGGTGGCGGCAAAGCCAGCCATCTCGGCAGCATTGGGCTTGATCATACGGGCGCCGCGGTATTTGTCCGCGTCGGTGCCCTTCGGATCCACGTAAACCGGCACACCAGCTTCCTTGGCAAGGGCGAAAAGTCGGCCACAGAACCCGGGGCTCGCAAGCCCTTTCGCGTAGTCCGATAAGACGATAGCGTCCGGTTTGTGCCGCTGGACCGCAGTCCAGAGTGCGTCCAAGACATCGCCCTGTACCTCCGCATCGAGCGGCTCCGTATCCTCCACGTCAATCCGGGCTAGCTGCTGCCGCCCGCCCATCAGCCGGGTTTTGCACGTGGTCTTCCTGGAACCGGCCCGGACGACGCCGACGACATCCATCCCTTCGTCCTGAGCCTTGCCAACAAGGGTCTGTCCCGCCAAGTCGCCTCCGACGACACCGACCAAGGCGACCTGGACTCCAAGCCGCGCCAAGTTCAACGCCGCGTTGGCCGCTCCGCCCAGGCACTGGTCCACTGCCGGGTCGGGATCGGCGGCAAGCACGACGGGAACCGGTGCCTCCGGCGAGATCCGCGCCACATGGCCGCGGATATAGGCGTCGAGCATCAAGTCGCCGACGACGACGACACGGCATGTGTCGAAGCCATGCAACAGCGCTTCCTTGACTGATTGTGGGTCGTCAAAAGCCGTCGGGCGGACGTCGGCACTCATTGGCCCAGGCCCATCCTCAGCTCGACAGCTTCAATCAAGGCATGCAGGGCGCACATGTGGATCTCTTGGATCCGGTCCGAAGTCGATCCTGGTGCCATCACGACCTGGTGGCATAAGGGAGCGAGTCGCCCGCCACCGCGACCCAAAAAGCCGACCACATGGGCTCCGGCGTCATGCCCGGCCTGCGCGGCCAAGACCAAGTTTTCCGATTGCCCGCTGGTGCTCAACAGGAACAACAAATCACCGGGCTGACCAAACGCTGCGACCATGCGGGAGAACACGTGGCCATAGCCATAGTCGTTAGCGACGCACGTGATATGCGCGGCGTCACCTAAGGCCAGGGCTGGCAGCGGCACACGGTCGCGTTTGAAGCGGCCAGTCCACTCCTCGCAAAAGTGGACGGCGTCGGCGTGGCTGCCGCCGTTGCCGGCCGCCATCACCTTGTGGCCGTCCATAAAAGTTTTGGCAAGACGCTCGGTCAGGTTCTCTAGGGTCGCCAGGGCAGCAGCATCGGCCCGGAACTCGCCCATCAGCCGCTCTGAGTCTGAAAACGCCCGTGCGAAGACCCCGCTCATCGCCCCGAGGGTACCCGTGAGCGCGAATCCAGCTTGCCGACCGACAGGGTAGACCCTAGGCCAGGTATAGACAAGGCGTGACTAAAGCAAGTATTGTGCATTAAGACCAGGCACTTTGGAGTTTGCCGTTGCCATTCCCATGAACGTCGTTTTGGAATTCTTGAAGGGAGGAGGTGTGATGATGTACCCGCTCATCGGGTGCTCCGTCCTCCTCATTGCCCTTGTCATCGAGCGCGCCGTGACCCTGAGGAAGATGAATGGCGACGGTGACGAAGTCCTTGAAGAGGTGCGACGCGTCGCGCCGAACTTCGCGGCGGTCAGCGAATCGACCAAGAACAACGGCGCCATCGGGCGCGTCCTGGCCCGAGGCATCAAGAACGCTGGACGCCCCGCCGACGCCATCGAGATGGCTATCGAACAGGAAGCCGCCGGGGAGATGCCTGCCCTCGACGCCAACTTGCCCGTCATCAAGACCATCGTCAACATCGCCCCGTTGCTCGGTCTGCTGGGCACGATCGCCGGCATGATCACCTCTTTCCGTGCCGCCAGCCAGTCTGGCCTCAGCAACCCGACCCAGGTGCTCGGCGGCATTTCCGAGGCACTGATCTCGACCGCCACCGGCATCACCATCGCCATCATCGGGTTCATCAGCTACAACTACTTCGCCAACCAGTCCAAGAAGATCGTCGAGGACATGGAGTTCTACGGTGCGGAGCTCGTCAACGTCCTGACCGACCGGGTGAGCTGAACGTGGCGGGCATGCGGCGTCGAGTCAAGATCGGACGCCACCGCCAGGTGGAGGAGCCCGAAGTCATCGTCATCCCGATGATCGACG
>JAFDWT010000005.1:0-29172 GCA_018268335.1 Armatimonadota bacterium
GACTGGGTTGCAGTTCTGGCTCAGCAAGAGGTTTGTTTATTACGAGGGGGACATCCGCAAATGAGCGCGGACATCTCGGCTTACGCCAAGGTAGCGCGGCGACGGGCGGCGGTCGCGGCGGCCGGACGGATCTTGGTCTTTGTCGTGCTGATCGGGTTCTCAGTGATGTTCCTGACGCCGCTCTATTTGATGCTTTCAATGGCGTTCAAGTCGAGCAGTGAGTTGGCGACGACGTCAGCCTGGGCGTGGCCCCAGAAGTTCACGTTGGAGAACTTCAACACGGTGCTGACTGCGCCGGCAATGAACTTCGTTCTCTTTGGTCGCAACACATTGATCATCGCAGTGACGAACACAGTCGGCGTCGTTTTGACTTCGGCGATGGTGGCTTACGCGTTTGCGCGGCTGCGGTTCCGGGGGCGCGACCGGTTGTTTATCATCGTCTTGGCGACGATGATGCTGCCGGGGATCGTGACCATGGTGCCCACCTATGTGCTGTACGCCAAGTTGCACTGGATCAACACGTTCTTGCCGCTGACGGTGCCGGGGTTCTTGGGCGGCGGCGCGTTCAACATCTTCATGCTGCGGCAGTTTTTCATGTCGGTGCCCAGGGAGCTCGATGAGGCTGCCGTTTTGGACGGGGCCGGGCACTGGACGGTGTTCTCGCGGATCATGTTGCCGCTCTCGACGGCGGCACTGGCGACGGTCGGAGTGTTCACGTTCAGTGGAGCGTTCCGCGATTTCATGGGTCCGTTGTTGTATTTGAACGATCCGGACATGAAGACGTTGGAAGTCGGATTGCAGACTTACGCGGGGTTGCGGGGCGAGCGGTGGGATCTGCTGATGGCCGGTTCGGTCATCACGACGGTTCCGCTGATCTTGTTGTTCTTTTTTGGTCAGAAGTACTTTGTGAAAGGGCTGACATTGACTGGCGGGAAGTAGGGACGCGATGGCCTGGTGTGCGACTCTTTGTGCAGTGGCGTTATTTGGCGCAAGACAAGCAATTGATCCCACGATATTGGACGGCAAGGTCCTGTTGGGCTATCAAGGCTGGTTCCGCACGCCGCACGACGGGTCGCCGAGCAAAGCCTGGCGGCATTGGGCACGGGGTGCGCCAGAACCGGGGAACTTCGAATTCGATCTGTATCCCGATGTCAGTGCCTTGGGCGAGGTTGACACCGAGGCCGTACCCGGTCTGACCATAGCCGGGCGTCCAGCCAGGCTCTTCTCTTCGTATAACCCACGCGTTGTGGCTAAGCACTTCGAGTGGATGCAGAAGCACGGGCTGGACGGTGTGTTGGCGCAGCGGTTTTTGTCAGACCTGCCGCTCTTGCGACTGGAAAAGGACCAGGTGCTCCGCAATGTCCGTGACGCGGCGGAGAAGTCGGGCCGGGTCTTCGCTGTCGAGTACGACATCAGCGGGGCGGACTCCAGCGCGTTGACCAAGACGCTGCAAGACGACTGGTTGATGTTGCGCGACAAGCTCAAACTGACCGCAAGCAAGAGCTACTTACGCCACCGGGACAAGCCGGTCGTGTCGATCTGGGGGATGGGTCTGAACGAGCCAGGGCATCCGCCTGTCGATCCAAAGATCGCGCCTGAAATAGTCCGATGGTTCAAGAAGGAGGGCGGATGCACCGTAATCGGCGGCACCCCTGCCTACTGGCGCACCCGCGACCGCGACGCCCGCCCCGACGAGGCATGGAGCGCCTACTACAGACGGCTGGACGTCGTGCAGCCGTGGACGGTCGGGCGGTTCGACTCACTAGAAGGGGCCGACCACTGGGCCAAGGACCGCTACGGGCCGGACCTGGCCGAGACCGAGGCGTGGTCGCAGATGTCGATGCCAGTCGTCTTTCCTGGGTTTTCTTGGCACAACTTGAAGCCGGACTTCCGGCTCAACCAGATCCCTCGGCAAGGCGGCCGGTTCCTGTGGCGGCAGGCGGTAGCTGCCCAGAAGGCAGGCGTGCGGATGCTCAAGATCGCGATGTTCGACGAGGTGAACGAATCGACCGCGATGCTACCGGCGGCCTCGACTCGGAAGCAGGCACCGGATCAGGGAGTCTGGTTGACGCTCGATGCCGACGGCACGAGCCTGCCGTCAGACTGGTACTTGCGGCTCGCCGGGCAGATCACCCGGGCGTTCCACTCCCGGCTGCCCCTCCCCGCCGAGCCGCCTCGACCGTGAAGCAAACGCCCAGTGGCCTGTGTAGCCTCCGGGATACGCAGGCCATCGGCCGGAGGNNCTTGTTTACAACCCGTCCTTCCTGCGAAGACAGGTATCCAGCCCTCCGGCCATCGCAGTCTGTTGCCGCTGATGCCATTGGAATTGGAACTGGCCTGGTCCGGAGCTAGATTCCTGCCTGCTCAGGAATGACGAGTGGAATATGGACTCAGCCCTTCAAATAGGCGTCCGGCACAACGGCGTGGATGACTTGGGGGGCAGGCACCTTGAACGGGACCAAGGTCGAGACGCCGGGCTCTTGCATCGTCACACCGAACCAAACGTCGGCGGCCTCGATCGTGACCGGGTTGTGGGTGATGAGGATGAACTGGGTGTCGCCGCCGAACTCGCGCATAAGCTGGATGTAGCGCTCCACATTGCGGCCGTCGAGTGGGGCATCGACTTCGTCGAGGACGACCAGGGGAGACGGTTTGACACTCAGCAGCGCGAACAAAAAGGCCAAGGCCGACAAGGCTCTCTCGCCGCCGCTCAGCAGCTCCAGTCGCTGGCGTCGCTTGCCGGGGACAGTGACGCCGATCTCGACGCCAGAGTCCAGGATGTTCTCGGCTTCGCTCAGTTCCAACACCGCCTCGCCGCCGCCGAAGACGGTCGAAAACGTCTTGCCGAAGGCGGCCTGGACCTGCAGGAAGGTGGTCATGAACCGCTCGCGGGTCATGCGGTCGAGCTCGCGGACGCTGCCGTGCAGCTCTTCCATGCCGCTCTCGATGTCGTCGACCTGGCCGACAAGTTCGTCGTGCCGCTCGGTCAGGCGCTCAAAGGCCTCGATGGCGCCGAGGTTGACATCGCCCATCTCTTTGATCTCTCGGCGGAGTTTGCTGACGAGGGTGCCGGCGTCGTCGGGCAGGGGCTCGGTCTGGGCGGCGGCGGCTTCCTCGGGGCCGACTCCGTACTCCTCGAACAACCGCTGGACGACGCTGGCCCGCTTGCTGTCGGCGCGGGCGCGGGCCAGCTCGGAGCGGTGCATGGTCTCCGCCAGCCCGTCGACCGCCTTTTGAGCCTCACGTGCGCGCTGCCGCAAGTCGGCGGCCTGTTGCTGCGTGGCCAAGCGTTGCTCGGCGGTGGCGGCGACCTGGGCGCGGGTCTCTTCGACATGCCGGGTGTGCTTGTCCACCTCCTGGGCGGCGAGTTCGATCAGGCCCCGCTGCTTCTCCCGCTCGGGCTCCAAGTTGGCGGTGCGGCGGGCCCGGTGCTCTTCTGCTTCATGCAGGTGCTGCAGGCGGCGCTCGGCCTCTGTTCTTCTTCGGCTGGCTTGAGTGTTGCGAGTTTCTGCTTCGGCGAGGCGGGTCGCCGCTGTCTCGGCGTCGCTGGACTTGGCGGCCAGGCGGCGGAGGATCGCGTCACGGGCTTCTTCGACCGCGTCCACGTCCTCTGCCTCCGGCAGCTCAGCTTCGAGCGATTGCAACGATTTGAGCTCTTCGGCCAGCTTGTCTTGGCTCCGAAGGGTGGCCTGGAGCTCGTGGCGCAGGTTGAGGCACCAGGATTTGGCTTCCTCCCGTTCCTTGGCCACACCGGCGACCTGTGCCTTTGCCTGTTCGACCTCCGCTTGTGCTGCCTGCCGGGCCGTGGCTCTTGTTTGCTTCGCTGATTCAAATTTGGCGATTTCAGCCTGCAGAGAAGCGACTTGGTGCTCCAGTTCGGCCAGTTCGGCCTTGCGCTGGACCATGCCGGTGGTGTGGCGGACATTGGTGCCGCCAGTGACGGCGCCGCTACCGTGGACGACTTCGCCGTCCATCGTCACCATCCGCGACCACCCGACGGTGCGCGCTAGCCGCAGGGCATCGTCGAGTTCTTCGACGATCACCACACGACCGAGCAGGCTGTCGACAACCGGTCGGAACCGAGCTTCGCAACGGACCAACTCGCTGGCCAAGCCGACGACACCCCGCTCGTTGAGGACCCTGCGGAGCTCCTGTGAAGGAGATTGGGGCCGCATGAGTGAGACCGGCTGGAACGTCGCCCGCCCAAGCCGACCTTGTTTCAGGAGCTCGATCGCCTGCTTGGCGGCACGGTCGTCGGGGACGACCAGGTCGTTGACCGCGTTGCCGAGGGCAGTGTCCAAGGCAAGGGCAAGGTCCGCGTCAATCTCGACCACGCTGCCGACCGGCGAGTAATGGTCGGGCAGCATGCCCTGCTCGACCGCCGCCATGACGGCACGAGCGCCTTGGGCCAGGCCTTCGTGGCCATTGACGGTGGCCTCCAGGCCTCGTCGTCGGCCGTCCAAGGTGGCCATTTCGGCCAAGACCTGTCGAGTTTTGGCCGCCTCTGACTCCTCGTCTTGCCGCAGCCGAGAAAGTGTTGCCTCGGCGGCCCTGATCTGCTTGTCAGCCTCGCCGTAGGTCTGGTCGTGGACATCCAGCGCTGCTTGGGCTTCTTCAACGGCCTGCTGTAGGTCGGGCAGAGTGGCGACGATGCCCTTGAGCTCGGTTTTGATGTGCTTGACCCGATCCTCGCGGTGGGCGAGCTCGATTTCGATTTTGTGCCTTTCGGCCAGACGCCGACGCGACTCCTCGAGCCTCTTGTCGGACTCGGCTAGCTCTTTGGAGAGTTGCTTGGCTTCGCCGTCGACTCCGGCCAACTCGGCTTGCAGAGTGATAAAGGCGGCGGCCTCCGCCTCGGCTTCGGCAGTAGCTGTCTCCAGGTCGGCGACTGCCTGGGCTAGCCTTGCCTCGGCTTGTGCCGACTCTTCGCCTAGGGTCCCTTCCAGTTCGGCCAGGCTTTCCAGGCGGTGTTGGGCGACGTGGAGGGCAGACTGGGCGTTGGCGAGGAGTTCAGACGATTTGGTCTGCGACTCTCGCAGGGCTTCCAGGCGAAGCTCCAGTTGCTGGGCCGTCTGGTCGGCTTCGACGGCAGCCTTTTCGCATTCCTCTACCTGCCCGACGGCATCGAGGCTCAATTTGTGCGAACCGGCCAAGCGCTCCTCGAGCTCGGCAATTTCGGTTTCAAGCTGGGCGTGCTCTGCAGCGAGCAGCCCACACTCGATGTTGCGGAGCGACTGCACCGCCGTCTTGTAGCTACGGGCGACTTCGGCTTCGGCTTCGAGAGGGGCGCGTTGGCGACCAATTTCGTCGAGGACGTCGTGGACGCGGGCCAAGTGCTGCTTGGCGCTCTCCAGGCGCCGTGTCGCCTCTTGTCGGCGGGCCCGGTAGCGTTGGACGCCTGCGGCCTCGTCGATCCAGGCGCGACGCTGGCCGGCGCTGGCGGCCAAGGCCTGGTCGATCTCGCTCTGGCCGACGATCGCGTACCCGGCGCGGCCGAGGCCCGAGTCGGCCAGTAGGTCCGCGACGTCTTTGAGCCGGCACGGCCGCTTGTTAATGGCGTATTCGCTTTCGCCAGCTCGGTTCAGTTTGCGGCTAACGCACACTTCGGGAGTCTCGATCGGCAGGGCACCGTCCTCGTTGTCGAAGGTGAGCGCGACCTCGGCGTAGCCCAGCGGCTTGCGTCGGACGCTGCCGCTGAAAATCACTTCCTGCCCGTTTTGGGCGCGGAGCTGGCGAGCGTTGGTCTCACCCAGACCCCACAAGATGCTGTCGACGATGTTGGACTTGCCGCAACCGTTGGGTCCGACGACGGCGATGATCTTGCCGTCGAGGGAAATGTCCGTCTTGTCGGCGAACGTCTTGAAGCCGAAAATCTTGACGCGTTTGAGCTTCATGCCAGGAAGCACCGCCACTGCATCGTGCTGTCAAGACGAGGCGGGAAAGCCTGGCGCACTAAGAGCTTTTCCACACGGGCGCTCTACCGTGTCGTCGCCAGCCAGACTTGCATGGAGCCGGGGCCGCGGTTGCCCCAGGTGGCGTAGGGGACCATAGCTGCGGTGACGGGCATGAGTTGCCGCTGCTTGGTCTGGTAGAGAGAGCCGTGCCAGTCGGTGGCGTCCAATGTGCCGTAGACATGCAGGCGATGGCCGATGCGGACGTCTGGGTCACCGGACTCGGTGGCGCCGGCCGACTCTTCGATGGCGAACCGCTGGACTTTGCCGCCAAGGTCGCGCTCTTCCAAGCAGTAGACCAGCGGCCCGCGATGGACGGCGACTTGGCCGATGTTGCTGGTGACATGGGGGTTGCACCGGACAAATTCGGCACGGAGCGAGAGGTCCAGCCGGATTTCGTCTCCTTCCTTCCATTCACGGGTCCACTCCAGGTAGCCCTGGTTGGCTTTGCCGCCCTCTGGGCAAGACCAGGTCGAACACGAACCGGGGACGCGCAGGCGCAGAGTGCCGTGCACCGGGGCAGCAGGGAAGAGCCGGACGACGACCTGGCCGTGGTGCGGATAGTCGGACTCGACCTGGACGCGCACGTCGACGCCGTTCATGGTCGCCTGGGCCTCCATGGCCAGTGGGACGTTGACCGACACGGTGCCACCGCTCCACGAGACCAGGTAACGGCCGAGAGACAGGACGAAGCGCGCCAGGTTGGGCGGGCAACAGGCGCAGTCGAACCACGGCTGTCGGACATGGTCGCCGCTGGATTCCAGCGGGTTTTCGTAGTGGTAGGCGGTGGTGGTGAAGTCCATCCCTGAAAGCACGCCGTTGAAAAGCGATCTTTCGAACACGTCGAAATAGGTCGCGTCCCCAAAGGCGACACCCATCCGCGCCGCCCACATGCAGAGCCCGATGCCGGCGCAGGTTTCGGCGTAGGCGGTCTTGTTCGGCAGGTCGTAGTCGGAGGTGAACCCTTCGTTCGTGTGTGACGAGCCGATTCCTCCGGTGACGTACATGCGCCGCTCGACCAGGCCGTGCCAGATCGTTTGCAGTGCTGTGTTAAGCGCCGGGTCGCTGGCCCCGTAGACGTCCATGGCACCAGCGAACTGGTACATCGCCCGGACGGCGTGGCCGACTGCGGTGGTCTGCTCGCGCAGGGGCAGGTCGTCCTGCCCATAGGCTCCGACGTACTTACCGCCTTTGCACCACAGTTGCGGAAGGAAGGGGGCAAACGCTAAGGAGGTCGGATCGTTGATCTCGTCCTCGAACGGGCTAGGGCGCGAGCCGCGCATGTCGGTCATCCATCGGGAAAGCTCGATGTCTTGCGGCCGGTGGAACTCTATTCCAGTTCGCGCCAGGCCCAATTCGACCTCTTCGTGCCCGCAATACCCCTTGCGCTTGTCGGGGCCGAACGTGTCGGCTAGGTGGTCGGCCACCCTTTCCGCTACTCTCCTCAAGCGTCCGTCGGCCACGGCCTCTTCATGGGCGCAACAGGCCTCCAGCAAGTGCCCCATGCAGTACATCTCATGTTTGGCAGCCAGGTTCAAATAGCGCTTGTCGGGGTGCTCGAGCTGGAAGTAGGTGTCGATGTAGCCGTCGGCCTCTTGGGCTTCTTCGATCAGAGTGACGCACTGGCCCAGGATATTGGTCAGCTCTGGCGACTTCCGGATTTGGACAGCGTAGGCGACGGCCTCGGCAAGCTTGTAGATGTCGCTGTCGTTGAAGTACCGGCCGACAAAACCGCCTTTCTCCCCTCTCGCGGCGCGGCGAAAATTTTCGGTGCGCCCTGTCTCTTCGCACATCTGCCACTGGTGGGCCAGACCCCGGTCGATCAACGCGTCTTGCCAGGCGGTGACAAGGGGAGCGGTGACCCGGACTCGGGTATGGGGGGCGAGCATGGCCTATTTTGGCCTAGTCCCTAGCCGACTTATTGCGTGACTTTGGAACCTGAACGGGTTAGAATCCATTTAGGAGCCCAGTGGCGATCTCATTCGCATTGCCTGCCGCAGTCACTGGAGTCCGCGAACGACGGCCAGCTATGAGCCTGTTTGCCCGGCCCAGAGACTTTGAATCCAGCGTCCGCGAGGAGCTTCCCGTGCTCTATCGCGTTGCGCGGCGCATGGGCTGCACGGCGGAAGAGGCCGAGGATTTGGTGCAGACCGCGCTGATCAAGGCCTATCAGGCCTGGACGAGGTTTGACGGGCGGCACCTGCGGAGCTGGCTGGTGCGCATCTTGCGCAACGAGCGGCTGATGTCTCTGCGTGGGGCCAAAGTGACAGCCAGCCTGGACGCTCCGGAGGCAACAGAAGTGGCCGAGCCTCCGTTCTGGGACCATCTAGCGGTTCGGCTCGACGCTGACAAACTGATTGCCGAGCTCGACCGGTTGCCGGACATCTACCGCGACACCGTCCAGTTGTGCGACGTCGAGCAGATGTCGTATGAGGAAGCGGCGGAGGCGATGGACGTGCCGGTGGGGACGGTCCGTTCAAGGCTGTTCCGAGCCAGAGCCTTGCTCCGCGACCGATTGGGCGCTGTCGTCGCTCCAGCACAGGAGGCGACATCATGAACCGTTTTGATTGGCAAGCCTATGAGGATGGTTCGATGGACGCGGCCACCCGCCAAGCGGCTGACCAGTTGCTTGCCGGTTCCGAATCAGCACGGGCCGAGTTGCAGTCTCTGCGGGCCTTGCGAGAGTCGCTGCGGACGGCGGCTTTGGCCGAGCCAGTGCCGGTTGAAAAGCTGCAATCGGCACTGAAGTCTGTTTGCCAAAAGCAGACGGCCGTCAGGCGCCGGTTCTATTGGTCTGGTGCCGGGCTGGCTGCTGCGGCTTTGATTGTTGCGTTCCTTGTCGACCAGTCGAAGCCCCGTATCGCCGACGTGGCCGGGCCAGCTTTGGCTACGAACACATCGGTCACTCAGCCGAAAGAGGTCCGGTCTTGGCTGGTCAAGGAAACCGGCATGCCGGTCCCTGAGATCCGGTTGGCGGGGCTGCAGACGGCCTCGATCTCCGGAGCGAGCCATGGACGCGACTGGGTGGCTTGGAACGTCGATTACCACGGTGCCAAGTACAAGATTTATGGCCGTCAGTGCCGCGACTGGTTCACCAAGGCCAGGGAAGTCAACGACTACTTGAAGCCGATGTTCGTCGACGGGCGGCATGTCGGTTGGTATTGCGCTGCCGGCATGGCTTATGTCGTCATGGGAGGCACTGAAGAGGGGCGGTATGAGATCGCCCGGAAGGCCTGCCTGGAGACGCCATCAGCAATGATGTCGGATCACAACGATTCGCGGCAGAGCTTGTAGAGCCTTGCGGTCTCCATGACCGCCACATGGCTCCATGGCAGTGGGCTGACACTCAGTGGCTCGCCGGTGTCCGGGTGGTATTGCTCGGCTAGCACGTAGGTGGACTCGGCCCGCTCCAACGCCCAGTTCAGCCAGTGTCCTGTCTCGGCCAACTCGGAGGCCGAAGAGGCGAGGCGGGCTTTGGCTTGGGCAAGCCACATCGTGGAGATGACCCAAGGGTTGCCTGGATAGGCGTCGTTCCGGCGGAAGTAGTAGTCGCCGGCATATCGGGCAATGCCGCCGACGGGGCTGTGGACGCGCAGGTCGCGCTCGACCCAGGTGGTGGTCTCGCGGAGCAAGTCGGTCTCTTCGGAGAAAGCGGGGCGGAGCAGAGCGGCTAGCACGCTGGCGTCTGGGGTCTCGTCGAGAAGGAGAGCGCCGTTCTCCTGTCTGGACAGCATCCGGGCCATCCTGCCGGTCCCTGGTGTCCGGAAGAAGTGGAGGGCTTGTGCCTGCATGCGGTCGGCTGCGGCTGTCAAATCCTGAGCCTTGGCCGCAATTCCATGCCGTGCAAGATAGGCGGCCGCATCTCGGAGTGCGTCGATGACCGTGGCCGTCGTCCACAAGTGGACGCCACGCCGTTCTTCCCAGAGATCCCAACTCGGCAGCGGCAGGCCGTCCTCGGCCCGGTGCTGCAGCATGAAGTCGGCCAGTGCCTGGACTAGGGCGACATGGGTCGGGTCGTCCTTGGCTCCGTGGCAGAGCATGGAGAGATAGAGGGCGGTTTCGTCTTGCTGGAAGGGCACCTCGGGCCCGTCGGGCGAGATCCAGGGATGCCAACTGGCTGCCAAAGCGCCGTTTGGCAAGTATTTCTGGAGGAAGTAAGGCCGGTAGCGTTCGGCCGCGTCGCCCAGGATGCGCTTGCCAAAGGCGATGAGGTGGCGCACGCAGGTGGTGTGGCCGTTCTCCAGGCACTGCAAAGCGGTCAGGCTGGCGTCGCGGAACCAAACTGAGCCGTAGTTCGCCCGGTTGGTCTCCATGATGTCGCTGTCTAGCGCGGCGACGAGACCGCCGTCTTTGGCGTAGTGAGCTTCGACGATCTGGAGGCTCTGGGCGTACATTTTGTCGATGGCCGTACCTAACCCAGATTCGAAAACCAGGTGTGCTGCAGATGCAAAGTAGCCGTCGCCGACGGCAGCGGCAAGCTCAGAGTGGGCCTGCTCAATCTTGATCATTTCGTTGCTGGCAGCCGTGAGAGACCATAAGGAGACCGAATCACCTGGGCCGATCGGCAAGGAGACGCCAATGGTGGAATCCACGCTCCCTTGCTCGACGGGCTTGCCGCTTAAGTGGCCGTCTTCAGCGTCCTTGTAGGTGCCTTGGAAGCCGTTGAACGCCTTGACGCCACACGCCCATTGGTCGACCGCCCGGCCGTCATCTGTTTGGAAGCCGAACGACAAATAGACATTGTCTTTGTAATGGACGACAGCCTTCAGGGAAGGGTGGTAGAAGGCGGTGTCGCCGATGTCGGTCTCATTGATGCGCAGGTCGTGGGTTTGGAACAGCCGCACGTCCCGCTGCCAGTTGGCCAGGTTGCGCACTGTGATCTGGCGTGCCCACCAGTCGTGGGACGGATCGACGGACTCGACGATCAGGATTTCAAGTTCAAGCCCGGCGTTGTGGAGCCTTGTTTCGGCGACGAGGGTGCCGACGCGGTACTCCTGTCGGCACGACCAGCCGCCTTCGTCACACCATTCGAACTGCCCGTCGGCCCAGACGCCGAGGCGGATCTTGTGGCCCGACAGGTGGTTGGGGCAGCCGACAGTCGGATAGTACAGGTCGCGCGCCGAGCCATGGCGGTCCAGGCCGACCGTCAGGCTGTTGTTGCCAAGAACGAGAGGTCGCGGCATTAGAGCATTGCTCCCTCGGGCGCCCCCTTCCCTTTAGGGTGGAGAGTCCTGTGGTGTGCGGGAGCAGTCCGTGCCCCGGCCTGAAGGCACGGGGGCACAAGAGCTTTTCGTGTCCCCATCCGATGAGGGTGGGGGCCGTCGGTGCCCGGGAAAGCACTTGCCATGGTCACAGAGCGAAGAACTGGCCTTGGGAGGGGACTTCGGTTTCCCAGCCGAGTTCCGCCTTGATCCTAGCCTGCAGGGCTGCTTGGGCGGGAGGCTCGCCGTGGACGATGAACGTCTTGCGAGGGGCGGATTTGAAGTTGGACAGCCACCGCATCATTTCTTGATAGTCGGCATGGGCCGACAGCATGTCTAGCCTCTCCACCTGTGCGCGGACTTCGATCTCGTGGCCAAACAGCCTGACCGTTGGCTCGCCGTCCAAGAGCGATCGCCCGAGCGTGCCCTCGGCTTGATATCCGGTGAAGAGCACGATCGTCGACGGGTCGGAGACGTGGGCCTGCAGGTGGTGGGTGATCCGTCCGCCCGTGAGCATGCCGCTGCCGCTGATCACAACGAACGGGCCAGGGGCGTTGTTGAGCTGCTTGCTCATGTTACGGTCGCGGATGAACTTGACCATGTCGCTGCGGAACGGGCTGCTGCCCTCTGTCAGGTCGACTTTCAGCTCGTCGTCCAGGTCGTCGCCGGGCTCCATGTAGAGCAGGGTCGTGGCGGTCGCCATCGGGCTGTCGACATAGACGGGCATATCGGGCAGGCGGCCTTCCTTGTCCAACTCATTGAAGTACCACAGCATCTCCTGTGTCCGCCCGATCGCGAAGGACGGGACAAGGACGACGCTCCGGTCTTCGTAAGCACGGGATAAGATGCCAGCGATCTTCTCTTTGGCGTCCCCCCTCTCGTGCAGGCGGTCACCGTAGGTGCTTTCGATGACCAGATGCTCGGCGTATTCGACCGGGACTGGATCGCGGAGGATCGGGCGGTCGTAGCGCCCAAGGTCGCCGCCCATCAGGATGCGCTCGCCGTTGTCAAAGTAGACCTCGACAAACGCTGAACCCAGGATGTGTCCGGCTGGGATGTACCGGAACGTCGCACCACCAGGCAGGTCATGAAAGTCGTAGAAGTGGACAGGCTGGATGAGCTTCAGCGCCTCGTAGGCGTCGGCCTCGGTGTAGAGCGGCAGTGGATGCGGGTGCCGGCTGGTGTGGTGGCGGCTGTGGTAACCGGCCTCTTCTTCTTGAAGCCGTCCGCCGTCGGGAAGCGAGACTTTGCAGAGCCCCTGGGTGCCTTTGGTGGCATAGACCGGGCCGCGATAGCCCTCTTTGACCAATTTGGGTAGCAGGCCGATGTGGTCGGTGTGGGCGTGGGTCAGGACGACGGCGTCGAGCAAGCGCGGGTCGAAACCGAACGGCTGCCAGTTGCGTTCCCGGAGCTCGCGGCTGCCCTGGAACAGGCCGCAGTCGACCAGGATCTTCTTTCCATTAGCGGTAATCAGGTGCTTGGAGCCAGTGACCGTCTGGGCGGCGCCGTGGAAAGCGATGCTCTGGGGCATGGGGCATTATGGCGCGGTAATCTGGCGGGGTGCTGAGGGCGGACGTCGGGCTGATCGGGGGGACGGGCGTGGGGCCGCGCCTGGCCGCTTTGGGCGGCGTCCGGTTTGGTATGCCGACACCTTTCGGGCTCATGCGCGGACGGTTGGTAGAGCACAAGGGATTGTTGCTGGCAGTGGTCGCGCGCCATGCGGCGGGGCATCGACTGCCGCCGCACGCCGTTAATTATCGAGCCATGGCGTGGGGTCTTGGGCGGATGGGAGTGAAGGGCGTTCTGGCGACGGCCGCGGTCGGCTCGTTGGCTCCTGAGGTCGGCGTCGGGTCGATGGTGGCTTGCACTGACCTGGTCGACTTGTCGGGACGGAACTTGACATTGTTCGAGCACGAGGTGCGGCATGTGGACATGGGCGCGTGCTTTCCTTTGGCGTCTGTTCTTGCTGCTTCTGATGTGCGGTCGGGTGGTACCTATGTCAATGTCAACGGGCCTCGGTACGAGACGCCGGCTGAGATCTTGGGGATGGCCCGACTCGGTGACGTCGTTGGGATGACGGCGGGGACGGAAGCGGTGGCGTTTCGTGAAGCAGGCGTCACCTATGGTTGTCTGGCGGTGGTCTCGAACTTGGCGGCAGGTCTGGGCGGCGAGACATTGGAGCACGGCCACGTGACCGACGCACTGGAGTCCTGTGGACCAAGGGTTGTCGAGATCCTCTTGTCGGCGGCGGAGCGGGTCGGCGCATGAAGGCTGTGCCTCGGCGGACGTTCACCTTGGCCCTGGCCCTTGTGCCTGGCATTGGCGGGAAGTCGGTCACGCGCACGCTCACCAGGAACGACTTGTTGGGACGGTCGCCCGAGGAATTCTGCAAACTCGGCCTCGGCGCTCTCCAAGAGGAGTACAAATTATCGGCAAAAGCGGCCACGGCATGGCATGCATCGCCTCGCAAGTGGATCGAGGAGGCAGAAGACTTGCTAGCCCGGCTCGACCCGTACGGGGTCACGCTCGTCACCGCCGCCGATGCCCACTATCCGCGCCTGGTGGAGGCCTTAGACCCCGACCCGCCGGGCGTCCTTTACCTCTATGGCAACACGGCCTTGCTCGAGGCCCGCACGTTCTGTGTCCTACTCTCGCGGAACGCACCGGGCAGCGCGCTGGCCGAGGCGGAGGCGATGACCGAAGACGGTGTCCTGCAGGCGCGCACACTGGTCAGTAGCCACGACACGCCGGAGTACCAGCGGACTGCGGTCGTCCCGCTGCGCTGGGGAGCTCCGCGGATCATGGTGTTGGACTCGGGGTTCTTCAAGGCTCTGGGTGAAGACCTGAAAGACGAGCCGTTCCCAGCGGCGCGGCTGTGGCGGTTCCAGTTCGACGCTCGCACAGACTTGGCGGTCAGTGCTGTCCACCCGTTCCGCCCGTTCCACCCCAACGCGAACCGCGTCCGCGACCGGCTGGTCGCAGGGCTCTCGCAGGAGGTCGCGCTGGCATGGGTGAGCGGAGGCGGGAACATGGAGAAACTTGCCAAGCTAGCCATTCGGGCCGGTCGGCCGGTTTATGTCTCGACCGCTTCACCAGCCTACGAAGTCGTGCGGGCGGCTGGTGGCAGACCTGTCGAGCCCAGGGCGACCTGAAACGGACTGTCCAGCGCCGGTCTTTGACCAGGCATGTTGGCACGGCAACCAGAAGCTCGCCAGATAACTTCCGCTAACTTAAGCGGTAGGGCGACCCGCCCACATAACTGTGCGAAACCGACTGAATAGACTGGTGCTTCAGACTCCAGGAGTAGATTCATGGAGCGGAGAGTCAGGTGCGTAACGTGCGAAGCTTAAGAATCGTCATTGGTCGTCTGGCCGTCGCAGTCGCCGTCTTTTTGGGTGCGGTCCTGGTTCCGGCATTGGTGCTATGGCCACAACAAAAGACAAGTTCGACCAAGCCTACAGCACCTGCCAAAGAAAGTCCTGAGGACAAGTTCAGGCTTCGTGTCAGCAAGTGGGCGACAGACGCTCAACTTGTCCGCAAGAAGAAGGAAGTCAAGACAGTAGCCAAGGGCGACAAGCTGGAGATCGCTGATCTCCTTGGCACCAAGAAGAAGAGCGTCGAGGTAGCGGTCGGGGCTCTAGGGCTCGAGGTCATCCAGCACGACACGAAAGTCCGCTACACGTCGGTGCGACCGCCGCAGCTGAACCCGGTCAATGATTTGGAATTCGTGAAGGAGATCGAGGGCGGCGACGTCTTGCAGCGTGTGAGCTTGTTGACGCAGAAGTCGCGCTATACGGTGAAGGCTTTCGGTAAGACGGCCACTTCCAAGGGCACGGCGTACAGCGTCCGCCAGACGGCAGGCAACGAGGTCGAGGTGCTGGTGGCGGAGGGGGAAGTCGGCGTGCAACTCGGTGACGACGGCCCAAGCCTGACCGTCGGGCCACGACAAAAGGCCGTCGTCAACCAGACACTGCCAAACGGGCCAGTCGCTGTGACGCAGGCCGACGAACTACGCATCCGGCAGTTGTTGTCGATCCCAATCAAGACGCTCCGTGGCTATAGCGATCCGATCGAATTGCGCCGCAGCGACGCAGAAACGATCGTCACGTTGAACGTGCGGCCGGCCCTTAAGGTCTATGAGGTCAAGGACGTTCCCGGACACGAGAGCCGACCGAGCTCGATCTTGCTGGCGGCTGACGGATTCACCTATGTCGACGCCGACGGCGAGACCCACGAATTCAAGGGCTGGACTTATCTGGCCGCGGCCAGGAACGGTCGTGCCTTTGCCGCTTACAAGCCAGGCACTGGTGCCGCCACATTTGACGAAAAGGGGAAGCAAGTGGCTGTCGTCACCAAGGAGAAACCAGCCAACTTCCGCATCACACCAGACGGTGCCCGTGTCTTTTGGATGGCCATCGAACCGCTGCTAGACGACAATGGCAAGCCTGTTCCCAGTAAGACGCAGAATGTGATCCACATGGCCGATGCCAAAAGCGGTCTGGGCAAACCTGTTAACAATTTCATGGGTGTGACCTCATTCGAATTGGTCTCTCGACGAGGTGGGCAGGTGTCGTTCTTAACCGCGTCGGTAGGAGACACCTACGTCGTTTATGGCACCGTCGGCATGCAGTACGCCCAGACTCCGGCGACACTGCAAGCTGAATATCCTTACAGTGGCAAGGTTCCGGCGTTGATTTCGCCCGCTGGTGAATGGGTGACCGCATCAGGAGGCGGGCCCGAGTACACCTTGGTGCGCGTCGCAGACGGCAAGCAGTTCAAGGTCACGTCGAAGGCACCGCTGCGGTTCTACTCTCGCAAGGTTGGAAACACTGGAGGAGAGCAAGTCGTCTTCATCGACGCCAATGGAGTGACGAAGATCGCCGACCCCGCCAACCTGGCATTGGCCGTGTTGTTCGTGTCGCAAGAAGGCATGCCATTGGATCTTTACAACCAATCGTCGACAAGTCCGAACGGGGAATTGGTGACCTACCGGCAAGAGAAGACCGGCACCGCCCACGTCGCTGATTCGCTGGACTTTGCCCGTCACTCCGACACCTACGTCGGTATCCGCCGACCCTATGCCTGCGAATGGGTGAGCGGCAACGAAGTCTGGTACAAGGACGGCGAGAAGTCCGACGAGGAGGAGATCATCATCACACTCGGCGTCAAACGGCCGGGTGCAGTGCCGCGAGGCTCAGGTGACAACGATGACGAACAACCTGCCGACGCCATCCGCGAGTTGACCTTCTATGGCAAGCCGTTCATCCACGAGTTCAACGTGGGTGGAGTCTCGTCGAACGGAGCTGTTGGCGGTATTGCCAAAGGAGACGGCATGGACGGCTTTTTCGCCGCCGCTGGGTCGGGCGTCGCTGTGGACATCCCGGACGGCAGGTTGGTCTTTGACATTGGCGAAGATGGCACGATGTCCGGCAACCACATGTATGGCGACGGCATTTTTGCTGCCCGTGTCCGGCCTGGCGGCGTGCTTGACTTAGCTGCCTGCCAGGGCATCGCAAGCGCCGGTGCGAACCTGCGGGTGCTGGACGACGGGTCTGTGTTCTCCAGCGGCAAACTCTGGCGGCCCTGGGCTACGCCAGACAAGAAGGGCAACGACGGGCTCTTTGTCGGGACAGTTGCCGACAAGCCTGTGCCGGGTGTAGAGGTGTTGGCGATGTCGGGCAATGGTCGATACGCTGGCCTGAAGAAACGTGACGACGGTCAGTTCGACTTGGTCACCGGCAAGCTTGGCGGTCAGCAGTTCACGGTGCCAGGTGTCGTGATCTCTGGCGTTTCGAGATGGGTTGACAACGGCAGCGGCGGCGAAGAGTTGAAGAACCCACCACCTGGTGGCATGTCGGAGGACGCCTTGCACATCAACAACCAAGGACAGATCGTTTTTGCCCAAACTTGGCCGAACAAGTATCGAGTCAGCCTCTACACTCCTAACGAGGGAGTGAGTGTGATCATGTCCTCAGACAAGGTCGGCTTTCCGCCCGACATTCGCGGCATCGGCCCAGACGGCATGGTTTTCGGAACCTTTTTCCCGGACGAGATCCAGGCAGGCGAGTCGCCAGAACCGAGGGGCTACGTCTTCTATAAGGGCAAGAGGCGGTTGCTTTCCGACTATCTGCCCCGCAACATCGTGTGCTCGATGGTCAGAAGGGTAAACGAGAAGGGACTTGCGGTGG
This sequence comes from Armatimonadota bacterium, assembly GCA_018268335.1. Lineage (GTDB taxonomy): Bacteria > Armatimonadota > Fimbriimonadia > Fimbriimonadales > Fimbriimonadaceae > JAHBTB01. The sequence goes on from JAFDWT010000005.1 coordinate 17,341, forward strand.
GCGAATTCAAGAGGGGAGGCAAAGCTATCATCTTGGTAGTCGATGTCAAGCGGCTCATTGGCGCGGGGGATTAGGCCGGTCTTGCTGGCACTGGGGGCGGCGGCGTCTGCAGCCGCTGCCCTTGTTGTCGTCGACCGGGTGCCAGCCCTGCAGTACTTTGAACTACAGACTGAGCGACCAGTCCGGGTGGTTGCGCGCGTCCCGATGACCCTCGTTGTCATTGACAGCACGACCAAAGACAAACTGGGTGATCCGGACACGACCGAGACGGTTAGGCGCGGCCATTATTCGGAGCTTCTCGACGGACTTGCTCGGGCGGGCGCGAGGGTGGTCATCCTGGACGTGTTCTTTCGCGGTTCGACGGATGACGACGAACTGGTGAAGGGCGCTCTTCGCCGCGTCGCGCCGATGCCAGTGATCGTGCCCTGGGAACCTGCAGACACAAAGCTAAATCCTCTGGCGCTCGGCGGTATCGAGGCTTCGTTCAAGAAACCCTATGTGACTCCGCTCCTCGTGCCGGAGCATGTCCGCGTGGCTTCGACCCTGCAATACGAACCGGACGCCTCGGTGCATGGCTTTCCACTCTTCGTGCGTGACAAGGATTCCGAGCAGACCCTTCCACACGCTGCCTTGGAGGCCTTTCTGGCACTCAACCATGGGCATCTGAGCGAGGTCTCTTTTGATGCTGGCCGGTCTTCGTGGCGGTTTCGGGACTTGGTTTGGCCAGCGGAACAAGGGGGGCAATATCGGACGACATGGATCGCTGATCCGGCGGGCATCCACAAAATGGAGTTCGCAGAGGCTCTCTCTGCACTGGGCGACCCAGGCACAGCGAAAACCTTCGCCGGCCAGGTCGTCATTGTCGCGGACTCGACGGAGGGAGCCCGTAGCGGAGACATGCAGGCGACCCCCATCGGCATGGTGGAAGGCGGCATGGTGTTGGCCCATTTCATCAACTCCCTGGCGTCACCGTCTGGGTCTCAAGCCACGGGGACCGGCATTGCCGTCACGTTCTTGGCTGGAGCGGGGCTGAGCCTCGTCTTGCTGAGCCTGTTGCCGTTGCTCAAGCCTGGGCCTCTAGTGTTGGCGGTCGTGCTCTATGGGACAGTTTTGGCGACCGTACCATCCGTCCGTTTTGGTGCCTTTGGGTCAGTCGCTCTCGTGCCGTTGGCCATGGCGGGGCTGGTGTCGGCGCTCGTCTCCTTTGGCTGGGTGGGGGTCAGGCGGACGCACCTCCTCGACCGGTATCTGCCTCGCTATGTCAAAGAAGACTTGGCGACGAAAGGAGAACGGCTGGCAACTGTGCTGTTCGTCGACATGAAGGGCTCGACCAAGTCGATCCGCGGGAGAGAACTGGATGAGGCGGCGACGATGCTGGCCAGCGCGCTGAAAGAGATTCTGCAGGTCGTGCCCGAACATGGCGGGCACGTCGAAGTGACGATGGGAGACGGTGCCATGGCGATGTTCTACTTCGACGAGCATCCGGACGCTGACCGGCGCTGCCTGCATGCGATGCATGCCCTGCGTTCCGCGTCGGTGCAAGCTTCGCCGGAGTTCCGCAAGCGGTTCGGGGCGAAACTGGACTTGACGATGGGGGCAGAGACTGGGCCGGTGACGGGCAAGATCGTCAAGACGAACCGCGTGGAGGAGTGGAGCTTGTTCGGTATGACCATCCACTTGGCTGCCCGCCTGCAATCGGCCTGTGGAGACCTGGGAGTCGGCGCCGTCGTCGGGCCGCGGCTGCACAAAGCACTGCCAGACCTGAGTGGTCTGGCCGGCAAGCGTGACCTAAAGGGGATAGGCGAGACGGAGATTTTCTCACTCAACGACATATGAGGACCGCGCGTCGCATTCGATTGCGCGGATCAAAGACTGACGCCCAGGATGTCGAGGATGCGTTGGAGGTCGTCGTCGGAGTAGAAGTCGATAGCCATGCGGCCACCCACTTCTGCCTTATGCAGTCGGACAGTGGTGCCGAAGTACTCGCTCAGGCCTTGCTCTAGCGCTGCCCACTCGGGTTTGCCGGGTTGGTGGGGTTTGGGGTCGTCGGCCTTCTTGGTCGGGCCAGGTGTGCGGGTCTCATGACGGGCTAGGCGCTCGGCTTCGCGTACGCTCAGGCCTTCGTCGATGATGCGGTTGAAGACGACGTTTTGTCGGTGCGGGCCGTCGGCCATCAGGATGGCGCGGGCGTGGCCTTCGGTCATCATGTCCTCGGCCAAGGCTTCCAGCATGTCTTCAGGAAGCTTCAGCAGGCGCATCGTGTTCGCCACGGCGGCTCTGGACTTGCCGACCCGGGCAGCAATCTGTTCCTGCCCAAGCCCAAACTCGTCGGCGAGTTTCTTGTAGGCGAGCGCACAGTCAACTGGCGAGATGTCGGCGCGCTGGACGTTTTCGACCAGGGCGATCTCTAGCGATGCCTGGGCGCTGGCGGTGCGGACGACCACCGGCACTTCTTTTATGCCGGCTAGCTTGGAGGCGCGGAGCCGCCGCTCGCCAGCGATCAGTTCGTAGTTGCCTTCGCCCAAGGGCCGGACGATCAGTGGCTGCAGGACGCCGAACTCGCGGATGCTGGCCGCCAACTCGGCGAGGGCATCGTCGTCGAACCGGCCACGCGGCTGGCGCGGGTTCGGCCGGACCTTGGCCAAGGGCAGCGAGACGGGCTTCTCGTCGCTGAGGCCCGGTTGGGCCTCAGCGAGCATTTGTGACAATCCACGTCCCAGAGCCCTTCTCATCGCCTGTTGATTATGCCTGGTTCAGCCCTTGAGAACGGCGTTCCAACCGTCGAGGCACTGCTTGACGGACTCGAGCGGGGTGACGCCCTCGTAGGTCTCGTGCTCGATGACGACCCATTCGGCACCGGCGACCGGCAAGGCGGCGAGGATCGCCTTCCAGTCGATGGCGTCTTGGCCGATGATCTGGCCGAACGGATGGGCCTTCAGGTGGACGCTGCGACCGCGTCCGGGGTGGTCGAGCAGCGGCTGGACCGGGTCGGCGCCGCCTTCGCGTCCGTTGCCGGTGTCGTATTGCAACAGGAAGTCGTTGGGTGTGTTCTCGGCCAGGATGTCCCAGGCGGACTGGCCGTTGTCGAGTGGGTGCATGTCGGCGTCGTGGGCGTGGAAGCCGGTGTAGAGGCCGGCGGCCCGGACTTGGGCGCTGATCTCGCTGAGCATCTTTGCAGTCTCAACGGTCTTGGCGGCCGTCTCGCGCAGCTCGTGAGGGAGCCAGGGGATGATGGCGAACTCGGCGCCGATCTCTTTGTGGAAGTCCACCGTAGCCTGGAAGTCGTCGCCCTGCAAAGCGGCGTGGCCGGTGTGTGTGCCAGCGGCCTTAAGGCCGGTCTTGTCCAGCGTCGCGCGGATGGCGGCGGCGCTGTGGCCGAAGTAGCCGGCGAACTCGACGCCCTCGTAACCCAGTTCGGCCACCTTTTCGATGGTGCCGAGCAGATCGACGGCGCAGTCGTCGCGGAGGCTGTAGAGTTGAAGGGCGGTCTTGAAAGCCATGACGGCCTATTTTGCTTTTCTTTCCTTGGCCCTGGTCATAAGCTGTGTTAGAATGATCGCTAATCCCTAGCGGGGTGTTTGTATGGCAAGAAATTCAGTGTTCGTCGGCGCGTGATTTGCATCACAAGCAGGCTCCATTGTGAGGAGTCGGCTATGCGCCAAGTGTCTTGCCCCTTTCGACGTTGCATCGGCTCGCGCTGTGTCACGTCTGGACCTCAAGAACGAACACTCTGACACTTGAAGAACCACACATATTCCGGCGACGGCCATGATGCCCGCGCCGACAAAATCCGCAAGAAGCTGCGCCAACGCGCCGTCAAGGAGCGTCGTCGGCAGATCGCCGAGGGCGGTCGGGCCGCGCCGTTGCACGACTTGCTCAACCAGGCGACCGACGACCCACGGGGTCGCGGCGGCTTTGACTGCTGCCAGTGCGGCGCCTTCGTCGCGTTCACGGGCGCCGGCAGCGCCCATCGGAACCACTGCCCCCACTGCCTGCACAGCAAGCACCTGGACGACAGGCCCGGCGACCGGGCCGCCGAATGTGGGGGGACGATGGAGCCGATCGCCGTCTGGGCGCGGACGAACGGCGAGTGGGCGTTGGTCCACCGGTGCCGGGAGTGCGGAGAGCTCGCTTCGAACCGCGTTCTGGCAGATGATTCCGCCTTGGTGCTTGTGGCTTTGGCAGTGCGGCCCCTGGCATCGCCGCCTTTTCCGCTCGTGGGGTTGGCTCAAATGAATTGATATGACCTATAGGACAATTAAGTCCTATAGGTCATGTCCTTCCAATGGCTTAATCTGGCGATTAGCCGCCGCGAAGCAAGTTGAGGACGCTCTGCGGGGACTGGTTGGCCTGCGCAAGGACGGCCATGCCGCTCTGCTTCAGGATTTGCAGTTTGGTCATCTGCGTCATTTCGTAGGCGACGTCGGCGTCGCGGATCGAGCTCTCGCTGGCGGTCAGGTTCTCTTTGGCGATGCCAAGCGAGCGGATATTCGACTGCAAAAAGTCTTTGGTGAAGCTGCCCAGTTGGCCTCGGAAAGTCGCGACCTGCTGGACGGCTTCGTCCACGATCTTCATCGCGTTGTTCGCGCCAGTCGAGCTCGTGACGTCGATGGTGGCCAAAGTTGAACCGGGGACGCTGGTGGTGCCCAGGTTGGACGAGGCCATATTGGGCAGAGAGAACGACGCCGTCTGGTCGGCTGTCGCACCAATTTGGAACTGGAGTGAACCGACCGACAGAGCACCGATGAGCGTGCTGGCCGACGTCGCGTTGCCCGCAGCACTGATCACCATACGGTTGCCCGTAGGTGAAGTCAAGGTCAATCCGTCGACTCCCGGCCCTTGACCGCCGGTAAACGTCTCAGTCTGCGTACCTGAGGTGACGGTCGGAGCAGTGACAGTGAAGACGGCGTTGGCACCGACGGCCGGCACAGAGACTGCGCCGCCGTTCAGGATCGTGCTGGTCTCGGTATAGCGGATCGGGAAGTTGGCACCGTACTTGACCGAGGTCAGCGTGATGCCCGAGCCAGCGGCGTAGCTGGCGGTGACGCCGGTTTGGTCCGAAGCCTGGTTGATCATCGCGAGGACCGACGAGACGGTCGCTCCCGAGGGGACCGTGAACGTCGTGCCGTTGATGGCAAAAGTGCCCGTGTTGACTGATGTGGCTGATGTGGCGAAAGTCGTGGCCATCGCGCCGGTCGTCGTCTGGGTGGCAGCCGTCGTGCGCTGGATGGTGATGTTGCCCGTCTTGACGATCTCGCCGTTGAACGAACTGCCGATGTTCAGGCTGTTCACCAAGTCGGTGCGGGTGACATTGCTGACAGCGCCGGAGGCGCCGTTGAGAAGAAGTTTGGATCCCCAGCTGGTCTGGTTGGCGATGCGGTCGATCGAGGCGAGGATCGAGCGGATCGACGTCTGGTTAGCCTGCAGCTGGTTGGCGTCGACGACAGCGGTGTTGGCCGACTGGACGGCGATCGACTTGACCTCAAGAAGCAGTTGCGAGACTTCGCTCAGGGCAGCCTCGGCGGTTTTGGACATGTTCGCGGCGTCCTGGCTGTTCTGCACAGCGGCGTCGATGCCGTTGATATAGCTGCGCAAGCCCTCGCTGTTGATCAGTCCTGCTGGGTCGTCGGCGGCGGTGTTGATCCGCAGACCAGTGCTCAACCGGGTGACGACGCCACCGAACATGTCGTCGGTCTGTCCCAGGTGACGTAAGGCGGTCATCGCCGGGATGTTGGTGTTGATCCGGATGCTCATGTCGCTCGGTTCTCACTCGTTCGCCGACCACGCACAAAAAATTTTCGCGGTCTAGCGACTTTCTTGTGTGGAATCTTCGGCGCGATGTGGAACAAGCTTTAGTCCCCGTTGAAACAGTCTGTTATTCGACCCATTGGCGAACTGTGCGAGAACAGGTAATTCCCATAGATGGTCGTACGTGCCGCCCGCCGATGATTCTAGGGAGTCACGAGCATGCTCACGGGCGAGGTCTTTGTACAGGAGGGTTTGATTTCACCAGCCCAGCTTCAGCTGGCGGTGAGCAAACAGGTGGAGCTAGGCGGCCATGACCCTATCGCCAGGGTGATGGTCGACATGGGGCTGATCACCGAGAAGGACCGTGTCCGCTGCATGGGCAAGGTCTGGGAGATCCCATTCATCGAGATCGACGAGGTGACGCCGCGCGAAGACGCGATCGAACTTTTGTCTCCCCAGCTGGCCAAGAGGTTCAAAGCACTGCCGCTGGGACGCGACGAGTTCCGCGTCGCCGTGGCGATGGCCAACCCGCTGGACGTCTTTGTCATCGACGAGCTGCGACTCTCCACTGGTCTGGAAGTCCAGCCGCTGATCGCCGTCGAAGAAGACCTGCTGAAGGCGATCAACCTGCATTATAAGACCGACGTCGGCCAGATGGAAGCTATCGCCGGCGTGATGAAGGACTTCGATGACTTTGGCATCGACCTCTCGGCCACGCCCGACGACGCCGAGCGGGGCAGCGAGAGCGAGGCCGACGACGCGCCGATCATCCGCCTAGCCAATATGATCATCAACCAGGCGGTAGCGGACAAGGCTAGCGACATCCACTTGGAGCCGCGCAAAGAAGGCTTGATCGTGCGGTTCCGGATCGACGGCATCATGATCGAGGCGATGAACCTGCCTAAGAAGGTCATCGCACCGCTGACCAGCCGGTTCAAGATCGTCGCCAACATGGACATCGCTGAGAAACGTGTCCCCCAGGACAACCGCATCAGCGCGGTGATCGGCGGCAAGCCGTATGACTTCCGCGTCTCGACCCTGCCGGTCGTCTATGGCGAAAAGATCGTCATGCGCGTTTTGGACAAGGGCGGCATCAACGTCGGCCTGACCAAGCTCGGGTTTTTGCCGCACAACCTCAAGATCCTCGAGGACATGGCGACCAGGAGCTACGGCATCATGCTGGTCACCGGGCCGACGGGTTCCGGTAAGTCGACGACCCTGTATTCCTTGATCAACCAGACCAACGACGGGCTGAAGAACATCATCACGATTGAAGACCCAGTCGAATACGAGCTGGACAACATCAACCAGTGCAGTGTCAACGTTCGGGCGGGCATGACGTTTGCCGCCGGTCTGCGGGCCATGTTGCGGCAAGACCCAGACGTGATCATGGTCGGTGAGATGCGCGACACCGAGACGGCGACAATCGCTATGGAAGCCGCTTTGACCGGCCACTTGGTCTTCAGCACCTTGCACACGAACGACGCCGCTTCGGCGCCGAGCCGATTGATGGACATGGAGGTCGAACCGTTCCTGATCAGCTCGGCGATCAACGCGGTCTTGGCACAAAGGCTCGTCCGCAAGATCTGCGACCATTGCAAGGAGTCTTATACTACTTCACGGGAGAGTTTGCTTCGTTATGGGTTCCCAGTACCCGATGACTTGGGGCAGGACACGAACGGCGAAGTGACGTTGTTCCGTGGCAAAGGTTGCGAAGTCTGTAAGCAGACTGGGCACAAGGGCCGCACCGGCATCCACGAAGTCATGGTGCTGTCGGAAGAGATCCGTGACCTCATCCTGAAGCGGGGCTCAGTCCACACCATTCACAAGCTCGCAATCGAGCAAGGCATGAAGACGATGCAGATGGACGCCATGAGCAAGATATTGACGGGCGTGACTTCTGTCGACGAAGTGATCCGCGTTATTTACGCGTGATGCCGCACTAAACCCTGACCAACGACGACGAACACGACGATGATCTACAAGGAGCTTTGATGTCAGCCGTACCGATTTCCAATAACACACCGAGCGCAGCGGTCCAACGAGTGATGTCGCGCTCGAAAGAGGTGTCGGTCCTGCCGCACGTCGTCTTCCAGATCATGGAAATGACAGCGTCGGAGGAGTCGTCGGCCGGCGCTCTGGAGCGGGCAGTGGTGATCGACCCTGGCTTCTCGGCCAAGCTACTGTCGCAGGCTAACTCAGCGTCATTGGGACTGCCTCGCAAGGTGACTTCGATCCGCGAAGCGATCATGTTCCTGGGCTTCCGGCAGGTGCGCAACCTGGCGATGACGGTGGGTGTTTTCGACATGTTCGTCGGTAAGACCGACAAAGAGTCGTTGCGGCGCCGCCAGTGGTGGCGGCACTCGTTGGACACTGCTGTCGCGGCCCGGCACATCGCCAAAAAGCTGGACGTCTGCGACCCAGAGACGGCGTACACATGCGGCCTCCTGCACTATTTGGGGAAGACGATCCTCTGCCGGTTCAATAGCGTCGAATACGAGCGCGTCGAGCAGATGGCACCCAAGCTCCAGGACGACCGAAAGGCCGAGCACCATGTCTTTGGCTGCGACCACGTNNCGAGGGATTGAACTACGCCGACCAGCCTGCCACCGGCGACCCGGCCGCGCAACTGCGGGCCGTGGTCTGCGTCGCCAACCGGGTCGCGGGACTGGTGCGCGACGGCGGAACCGCCGAATCTCTAACTATGGGCGGCCATTGGTCCACGACTCTGCTCGGCTTAGACGACCAGAAACTGGCCGACATGGCCCACGAAGTTTTGAGCGCCTTGTCGGAGGCCGCGAGGGCCGGATTGTAAAGGGAGAACTGGAGAGATGCCACAAGAGTTTGATTGGAACAAGTTTCTAGGGCCCAAGAAGGAGGGCGAAGCCGAGCCTGTTGCGGAGGCCCCCACGGAAGCGGCCGACGCTAGCGTCGCCGAGGCGCCAGAAGCCCACGAGGCACCAGCATATAAGGAGGAACATGTGAACGAAGACGACAAGCCGCCGATGCCTCCGGAAATGGTCGCGCCACCGTTGACCGTGGTCGAGCACAATACGGCCAGTAGCCTGCCCGTCGACGATTTGGAGCAAATTTTGCCCGCGTCAGCCTTTGAGGAAGAGCCGGAAGTCAACCCCTACATGCCAGCACCGGTACCGCTGGAGATTTTGGAGCCGGAGAAGGCGAAGGGCAAGTACCACGTCGGCGACGAGCAAACCGAAGCTTACGCACGGGTGACCGAGCACCTGATGCCGATCGACCAGGTGCATATCGACGAGATTTTGCGCATGGCGGTCGACCGTAAGGCCAGTGACGTCCACCTGACCGCCGGCTTACCGCCGATGATCCGCCAAGACGGCGAGATCGTCGCGCTGCCTTATGAAGTTCTCGATGCCAACCAGACGCAGAGGTTGATCTACGAGGTGCTGACCGACGAGCACTTGCAGAAGTTTGAGCAGACGCACGAGCTCGACATCGGCTATACGGTCAAGGACTTGGCCCGGTTCCGCATGAACGTTTACATGCAGCGGACTTCCGTCAGCTCGGCGTTGCGTTTGATTCCGAACCGCATTCCGTCCTTTGAGGAACTGCGGCTACCGCCGATCATCCGCGAGATCGCTAAGCGGACTTCAGGTTTGGTGCTGGTGACCGGACCGACCGGTTCCGGTAAGTCAACGACCATCGCCTCGATGATCGACGACATCAACGCCACGCGAACGTCGCACATCATGACGATCGAAGATCCGATCGAGTACCTGCACAAGCACCGAAAGTGCATGGTCAACCAGCGCGAGCTGCACAGCGACACGTATTCGCTGCACAACTCGCTGCGCGCCGTCTTGCGCGAAGACCCGGACATCATCCTGGTCGGTGAGTTGCGCGACTTGGAGACCATCGAGGCCGCCTTGACGCTGGCCGAAACGGGCCACCTTGTCTTTGGCACGTTGCACACGCGCAACGCGCCGGCCACCATCGACCGCGTCGTCGACGTCTTTCCCAGTGACCAGCAGGACCAGATCCGGGTGTTGTTGGCCAACACTATCGAAGGTGTCGTTTCACAGCAGCTATTGCCGCGTCTGGGCGGCGGCCGTGTCGCGGCACTGGAGATCATGATCGGCGTCCCCGCCATCAAGAACTTGATCCGCGAAGGCAAGACGCACCAGATGTACTCGGTGATCGAGACGAGCCAAAACGTCGGCATGCAGACCATGGACCGCTCGCTCAGCGACCTGTACCGCCAAGGTCAGGTTAGTTTCGAGGAGTGTCTGATGCGTTCGGTCGACAAGGACTCGTTCTCGCGGCTCGCGAAGAGCGCCTGACAAGAGGTTTCAAACCGAAAACCGCCCCGGCTCAATGTGGAGTCCGGGGCAGTTTCGCTTTTGTTTTGTGCGCGACTTACTTGCGGCGCCGGCGCAGGGCCAGAGGTGCGAGGGCCAGCAGGCTTAGCGTCGCAGGTTCGGGGACAGTCTCAACGAGCACGACATTGTCGATTCCGGTGCCTTGTCCACCGTCAAAGTTGTGGATCAAGCTCAAAGTCGTCGTGTCAGCAAACGCTGTGAAGTCATATAAAATGCGTTCCCAGAGCACACCATTTTCGCTATGCAAGGTGTAACCCGTGTCGCCAGTTCCCACGTTCACCGATACGGACGCGTCGCCATAGGCTTGGTGGACGCCGAAATCAAACTCAAGGTGGTACTGATGGCCTGCAATGGTGGCGATGTCTTGCGCGACGCCGCCATATCCACCGCCATAGCCCGTCAGATCGAGGCTCTTGACCCCGTCGGTGGCGTGCCAGCCATTAAACGGGTTCGGATCAGCGATCCATGCTACGGGGTCGTTGACGACTTTCCAGCCGGTGATATCGGTCGCACCAGCAGCCAGCGACATCGTGTTGTCGCCGTTCGGAACGAAGTTTCCGTCTTCAAAGCTGCCATTAACGATCAGATTCGCGTGGGCCGACATGGCTCCAGCTACTAGGACAAAAAGAGAAGCGAGACGTAATCGCATGCATTTCCTCCCGAAAAATTACATTGCTATTTTGCTGGTGCTGCGCTTGGATTGTCAAAACGTCCCAGCAAAGTCCAGCAATTCTACGGGACGGTGCGACGAATTGTTTTGTCAATGTCACTTGCGAAGAGCTTGCTCTAAAACCTTGGCCGCGTCTTTCACGAAATGCACTCTCAGCTTCTTGCGGATGTCGTCGGTGACGTCTTCGAAGTAGTCCTTGCGGTTGTCTTCGGGCAAGAGGAGCGTGTTGACACCGGCCCTGTAAGCGGCCAAAACCTTCTCCTTCACGCCACCAATGGGCAGCACCTGGCCGGTGAGCGTCACCTCGCCTGTCATCGCCAGGCGCTGCTTGACGCGGCGACCCGTGAATAGGGAAGCCAAGGCGGTCAGCATCGTGATGCCGGCACTGGGGCCGTCTTTCGGGGTCGCGCCCGCCGGGACGTGGACGTGCAAGTCCCATTTGTCGAAGTCGTCGGCGCTGAGGTTGTAGTCAGTCGCATGGGCTTTCAGATAGCTGAGCGCGGCGGAGACCGACTCTTTCATCACGTCGCCCAGTTGGCCAGTGACCGTCAGGGCCCCTTTGCCCGGCGTGCGTACCGCTTCGATGAAGAGTACGTCGCCGCCGACCGGCGTCCAGGCCAGACCGACGGCGACGCCAGGAACGAGCTCACGTTCCGCGACCTGGTCGTGAGTGAAACGGGGGGCGCCGAGGGCCGAGTGGACAAAGGCCTTGTCGACCCGGAGGGCGGCCTTGCGCCCTTCGGCGAATTTGATTGTGGCGTGCCGGACGACGCTAGCGATCTCGCGGTCGAGGTTGCGGACACCCGCCTCCCTGGTATAGCCCCTGATCGTCTCGGACAGGGCGTCGTCTTCGAATATCAGCTTCGGCGACTTGCGCTTGCCGACGGCCAGGCCGTGCTCCTCGATCTGCCTGGGCACCAGGTGGGCTTTGGCGATCTGGAGCTTCTCCTCTTCGGTGTAGCCGCCCAACTCGATGATCTCCATGCGGTCGCGCAGGGCCGGCGGGATGGTGTCCAGTCGGTTGGCCGTCGTCAGGAACAGCACGTTTGAGAGGTCGAG
>JAFDWT010000005.1:29262-29954 GCA_018268335.1 Armatimonadota bacterium
GGATTATTGGTGCCGACCCGGCGCAGGCCCTGGACGATCTGGCCGGGTAGCGCGCCGATATAGGTGCGGCGATGACCCCTGATCTCGGCCTCGTCGCGGACGCCGCCGAGGCTAATGCGATAGAACTCGCGCCCCAGCGCTCGGGCGATGGAGCGGCCGAGCGAGGTCTTACCGACGCCCGGGGGGCCGTAGAAGCACAGGATCGGCTGACGGACAGGGCCGTCTTGCTTCACCTTGCGGACGGCCAGGAACTCGACGATGCGCCGCTTGATCTTCTCGAGACCGAAGTGGTCAGCGTCCAGGACGCTCTTTGCGTGCTTGAGATCCAGGTTGTCGACGGTCGATTTCTTCCAAGGCACCGCGACCATCGTCTCGAGGTAGGTCCGCGCCACGGAATACTCGGGCGAAGCCGGGTTGATGCGGCGGAGTCTTTCGAGTTCTCGCTGTGCAGAAGCCAGCGCCTCGTCGGGGAGGCCTGCCTCACCGATCTGCTCGGCCAGGTCGTCGACGTCGCTGCCGGGGCCGTCGTTGTCGCCGAGCTCGCGCTGGATGGCCTTGAGCTGCTCGCGCAGGTAGTAGTCGCGCTGCGTCTTGCTCAGCTCGGCGCTGACTTCGTGCTGGACTTTGCTCGTCAGCTCCAGGATGCGCACCTCGCGGGAAAGCATGTGCAGCAGCTTGTGCATCCGCTCCTT
>JAFDWT010000060.1 GCA_018268335.1 Armatimonadota bacterium
ACTCCGGTTGGGGAGGGGTTAGGGGTGGGGAAGTCCGACCTCACAACCCTAACTTCGGCCACAACCCGTCGATCTTCGCCTTCACATCGTCTGCCATCGTGATCAGCTTCGGATAGTCCCTGCTGAACCCGTTCTCTCCCGGCCACTTGTGGGTGCAGTCGAAGCCGATTTTCCCCCCAAACCCCTCTGCCATGGCAGCGTGGTCCAGTTGGTCCACCGGCCCCTTGGACATCAGCGTGTCGCGCCCTGGGTCGCAATTGGCGCCGATGCGGAAAAGCACCTCGCCAATATTCTGCACGTCGCAGTCCTCGTCGAAAATGAAGACGAACTTCGTGAACGCCAGTCCGCCCAGCCCCCAGATGGCGTTCATCACCTTGTAGGCGTGCCCCGGATACTTCTTCTTGATCGAAACAAACGCCACGTTGTGGAAGCACGCTTCCACCGGCAGGTTCATGTCGACGATCTCGGGCGTCGTCAGCTGGATCATCGGCATGAAGATCCGCTCCACCGCCTTGCCCATCCAGCCGTCCTCCATCGGCGGTTGCCCGACGATCGTCGCCGGGTAAACAGGGTTCTGCCGCCGCGTCAGCGCCGTGACATGGAAGACCGGAAAGTCCTCGGCCAGCGAGTAGTAGCCAGTGTGGTCGCCAAACGGACCCTCGAGGGTCCGCTCCGCCGGGTCGACATACCCTTCCAGTACAAACTCGGCGTCCGCCGGCACCATCAGGTCGACCGTCTTGGCCTTCACCAGCCTCACGTTCTCGCGACGAAGGAAACCGGCGAAGAGCATCTCGTCGATACCTGGCGGCAAGGGAGAGATAGCCGAAAACGTCAGCGCCGGGTCTCCGCCCAGCACAACCGCTACGTCAATCCGCTTCCTCTTGGCCCCAGCCGCCTCCATGTGCCGCGCCCCGGTCTTGTGCATCTGCCAGTGCATGCCGCAGGTGTTCCGGCCCATCACCTGGACGCGGTACATACCGACGTTCCGCCGGCCCGTCTCGGGGTCGTGGGTGAAGACGAGCGGTAAGGTGATGTACGGCCCGCCGTCCTCGGGCCAGCAAGTCAGAACCGGCAGTTGGGTCAGATCGACCGCGTCTCCCACCTGAACGACTTCCTGCGATACACCGTCGGACACAGTCTTCGGCTGGACGTTCTTAATCTCACCCGCCAGCCAAGCCCCGAACTTCGCCTTGTCCAGCAGGGTCCCCTGCGGCGGCTGCGCCTTCAGGAGTTTCCCGATCCGCTTCGCGTGGTCCTCAATGTCATCGCAACTCAAAGCCAGCGACATCCGCTTCCGCGTGCCCATTGTGTTGATGGCGACCGGATAAGGGTAGCTCGTCGTCGCCGACGGTCGGGCCGCCGGGTCGATGCTCGGCCGGCCCATCACCGCGCTCTTGGGGTCAGGCGTGCCATGTCGCTGAACGGAGCCGACGGGATTCTCAAACAACAACGCCGGCCCGCCGGCCTTCATGACCCGGTCGGCGACCTCAGTGATCTCCAAATACGGGCTCAGCGGCTCGCTGACCCGCCTCAGTTCGCCCTGCTGTTGCAGCACGTCCAAGAAGTGCTGGAAGTCGCGATAAGCCATGGGACAGGCAGCATTCTACGCTGACAAGAACCGACCTGCAGGTCCACAAACAAGAACGCCGGGAGGCCTTGCAACCTCCCGGCGTCCACGTCCCGACCCCTGGCTCAGCGCTTGCGGCGTCGCAAGGCAGGAATCAAGGCCAAGCCCAAAAGCGACATTGTGGCCGGCTCCGGCACCGCATGCATGAAGCCCCGGATCTCACCGCTAGGGAATGCCTGCGTATGAACGTTGAGGTACGCCTTCTCCGCATTCAAGGCAGCAATAAATGCCGTCAGAGCACTGTCTGTCGTCCCACCATTGGCATTGACATAGTTAATGTTCCACGAGCTTAACTGTGTCATATCGAATGTATGGTCGTATGATCCTGCCGTCACGCCGGTCGGGAATCCCGTGAACAACGGCAGCTCCGTCGCAACACCAGCGGTCCCTGTGTTGGGCGACGCTGTCGCCGCATGGACGTGACTGGCAGTAGTGTTCCCGAGCAGGCCCGAAAACGTGACTTGCACCCGCATCGTCTTGACGACAGTGTCAATGTCCACCTGCGCGGACCCAGTGCCCGGCGAGGCGTTGGGTGGTGACTCGACCAGGCCGCTCAGGCTGGTCTGCCAAGTCAGCATCGTCGCCCAGGAACTGGTCGACAGTGTCAATACGAAACTGGCCGCAACAAGCGGCTTTGCAAATGAACGCATATGATTGGTCCTCTCCGTGCGCTTATAGTGATTCAAGCGACGTACTCTGGTAGTAATGACGGCCTTACAAAATGGTTCGCAAAAAGTGAGCCACATGTCGAACGACGAGAACTGACAATATATGCCGACAACCACGACATACGGACTTGGCAGGCTTCGAGAAACCCTTGTCGTCCGCGAGGAAACCAGGTGGTCCATGCAGTCCAACCGGAGCACCGACACGCAGCCCGAAGTGGCGCTCCGCAAAGCCCTGCGAGAACTCCACGCCACGGGCTACCGCAAGAACCTCCGGGGACTTCCCGGCACCCCCGACATCGTCTTCACCCACACGCGTCTCGCCGTCTTTGTCCACGGGTGCTTCTGGCACGGCTGCCGGTTCTGCTCTTCCTACAGGGTTCCCAAAACGAACGAGGAGTTCTGGCGCGAGAAAGTCCGCCGCAACCAAGCCCGGCACCAGCAAAGGCTGGAGGCCTTGGAGGCCATGGGATACCGGTCACTGACCTTCTGGGAGTGCCAGCTGAAAGCTGATCCCACGGCCATCGCCCGGCTCATCGTCGCCGCGAGCAAGCGTTAGGGCAACAGGCCGTCTTCTTCGGCCCGCTTGATGATCCAGAAGACGCCCGAATGGACGAGCAGGCAGGCGACGTCCATCACGACATACCCGATCCCGCTGCTTCCCGCCGTGGCGATGTTGATGCCGTTGAGCACCAGCCCCAACACGCACCACCCGACACCAAGCCAAACCGCCCCGTTGATGGCAGTCAGCGGCACCTTCATCCGTCCGGTGAACGTCACGGCCCCGCCCAGCCGCAGAATCTGGACGATCACGACGACCCCCGAAATCAACCCACCGGAGAGCTGCCCTCCGAACCGTGCCGGGATGATCGATAAGCCGAAGACAAACCCCCAAATGATGGTGAGAACCCACAGAGCGCCGAGGGCGATCCACACCTGGACAATGTGCTCGGGGGTCAGGCCCGCACCGGCGGCGTTGCTGGCGCCGCTGATCCGGTCGCGCTCGAACCGTGGGCGCTTGACAGAGCGGACGTCTGCGCCGCAAAACTGGCACGTCAGGGCGCTGGGCGGCAAAGTCTGCTTGCAGTTAGGGCAGGTGATCATACGGGGCTCCTGCTACCACCACACTACCAGAACTCCAACCGGTCTAGGGAAAAGCGTCGGGCCGCTCCGACTCGCCGATGATCCACATGATCCCACCGTTGACGATGACGTCGAGCAGGCTCAAAAGCACAAAGAGGATCCCAAACGGGCCGACGAGCATGATGCTCATCAGACTGCCGACCAGACTGAGCAAAGCTCCCAGTAAGCCGAGGGCGGCAAAAACGTTGATGACCTTCTTGGCGATGGACGCCCGCATCAAATAGCCGATCGCCAACCCGAGCCGAATCACCAAAATGAAGAGGAAAATGTAAGCCACTCCACCTTGAAACGTCGTGCCCTTGCTAGCCGGGCCAACGACAGTGATGTCGAGGATGCTCCACAGGCCAGTCAGCAACCAGAAAATCCCCAACCCATAGTAAATCCGTCGCACCCACTCGCCCGAGAGGCCTGACCCAGTCGTCGTGTCCGGATGCTCAAACCCATCGCTGTCGACGTGCACCGCCTGGATTTGCTTCACGCCCTGGATCTGCGCGCCACAGAACTGGCACGTGGTCACAAAATCCGGCAGCGTCTGCTTGCATTTAGGACAGGAAATCATGCGACCGCACCTTCACCGTTGTCATACCTTGCTGTGTCTTGTTGGTGACTAGTGGACATGAGCTGTAGTCGTCTCCGATGTCCATCGTTATGAGTCATTCCGCCCCAACATAGGGACATGGTCTGACGACAGCGGCTCCTGCCTGCTCTCCTTGGATTGGCGTGCCAAAGCCCGGTCAATCCGTCCGGCCCGAATCAACTGGGCAAAGACGCTGGCGGCGGTCGCTCCTTCAACTAGAAAGCCAGCGATGGCAGCAAGCTGAACCCAGTCACCTGAGACAACTCCAGGCCTGAACGCTGGAGCGAGGCTGATGGCGACGACAGCAATGACGACAAGCGCGAAGACCCCAGATCCGATCCTCGCCCGCCTCCACCCCAACAACATCGAGACTCCAGAAATGAATTGCAAAGCAATGAAGCCGAAATACGCGATGGAGTACGAAAGGACCTCTGGACCGAGTGGTTTGAAGTTCAGAAGTTGGACAATGAGGAGCAGTGTGGCCAGACCTGTCCAAACAAGAGCAGTGAGCATATACGAAGAGCCGTACTTCTCAATCACGGTTGTGGCCGCAGGCACAAACCGCGGGTATGCCGTGTGCTGCGCCAATTGTCTCCCTGCACAAGCCACGCACACCGTCTCGCCAGCAGCGAGCTCTGACCTGCATGTCGGACACTGCGCCACTAGTGGGCCCCTCTCCGTCCCGGCAACTCCACTTGCGAGATCGACCGGTCAATCTGCCAAGCCCGATACAATTGGCGCAACACAAGTCCCGACAACAGGGTCTCGGCAAACACCAGTCCAAAGGCAACAGTTTCAGCCAGGCTCAACGGGTGGCTAAACAATTGTGTATATGTTAGAGACACAAGATATAACATAACACCAAACATCACCAAGGCGTGCAGCCCTGTGAAAGCACGGACGAACCGTCTGCGAGACATCATCCCAAACGCAGCCGCCACCTGCGCCAGATAGATCGCCGCCACAAAGACCACCCCTAAAACTGGCCCATGAACAGCGCCAGCCCCAAAAATCGACACCATCAGCAGAAAGCAAATCCCGGGCAGCAATCCCCATGCGCTGGCAACTACCAAGTAGCCCTTGCCATAGCGGTTCGCCCCGCTCGACGGCGCGATTCCACGTGGATACTCAGCATACAGCTCCGGCAACGTGGCCCGGCAATGCGGGCAGATGTTGCCGGCCTGAGAAAGCACCGACCCACACCCCGGGCACGCGACAACCAAGTCGGTCATATCTCCCTCTGCGCCGCGCCCAAAGCGAGAGCCGACTTCGCCGCCTGGCGGTCTATGACCCAAGACCGCACGATGTGCTTGACGACCAGTGCCGAAGCGACAAACTCCACTAGCATGTAGACCACGCCAGGAAAGACGGTTGGATTATTGAGGAACCCTGGTGTCGTCAGGACTGAGTTGAGGATCATCGACACGATCAGGAACGTAATAGCCGCGTGGATCAGCGTCGGCACCCGTGCAGTCCTCTTCACCAACACCAAGCCGAGAGCTCCAGCGAGCTGGAGTAGAACATAGCCAATAAACAAGAGCATCCAAACGTTAAGTTCGGGCTTCTGGATCATGCCGATCGCAGTCCATCCCAGGATGCAAACCGCGTTCAATCCCCAAGCCGCCGCCGCAACAGCATAGAATGGCCCATACGCGGAGATCCCCTCTTGAGAGGTCGCGGGTCGCCTGTAAGCGACATAGATGTCCGAAGCCGTCCGCCCACCCAGGTCAGCAGACGCCTCCGCAGGATCACTTCCGCCCCGGACGACCTCCGATCCAGCCGAGTCCGCTCCCATCACCCTATTCTAGGGCCTACGAAGCCTGACTGGTTGCACCCAAATTGGCCAATCACCTCACCACTCACCACCATGTGACATAGACCAGACATGGGGGTTGTCCACGGAACCTGGCTGACCCGCAACGCGGGCACTAAATTGCGACTAACGCTACTCCGTCCTTTACACCTCCATGGAGCGCCTGGCCGAAAACATCGCCGAAGAACTCCGCGGCTAGCCGGAACCTGAACAGAAACCAATCGGGTACGAAAAGCAACAAGATGGACAGGCCTCTCGACGTTGGCGAATATTGCGGCCAGTCGGTGCGACGCCGCATGGCGCACGGGTTTGTCCTGACCGAGAACCGGTTCCAGGCCGGCATGGCCATCGCCCCCCATCGCCACCGGCTCGCCCACTTCACGTGTGTCCTCAGCGGCAGCTTCGTCGAAACCTACGACAGCCTGCGCCTGGAATGCCCGGCCGGGAGCGTCCTCATCGTCCCCGCCGGGCGCGACCACACCGACGAAATCGGCCCCGACGGGGCACACACGCTCAGCATCGAAGTCGGCCCCAAGACGCGCGAGCGGCTCCGCGAAAGCTGCGCCCTCCTCGAAGAACCCGCTGTCCTGACCGGGCAGGCCGTCTCGCGCCTGGTCGACCGTCTCTACAACGAGTTCCGCGCCCAAGACCCGGCGTCGCTGCTCATGCTCTCGGCCCTAGCCTACGAAGTCCTCGCCGTCGGCGACCGCATGGTCGAGCGGGCCAAGGAGCCAACCTGGATGCCCCAGGCGATGAAAATCCTCCACCAATCGGTTGACCAGCCCGTTGGACTCGGCGCCTTGGCAGAACGCGTAGGCGTCCACGAGGCCCACCTGGCCCGGACGTTCCGGCGCATCAACGGCTGCACCGTCGGCGACTATGTCCGCTTCCTCCGGCTCGAGCGAGCCAAGGCCAAACTGGCCGACCCGGGCCTCAGCCTCTCCACCATCGCCCTCGAAGCAGGCTTCTACGACCAGGCCCACTTCAGCCGCGAGTTCAAAAAGGCATTCGGCATGACCCCCTCCGCCTTCCGCAAAACGCGCAACGCCCATCCAAACAGCTACGCCGATACAAGCACGCCGCCAAGCCGCAACGACACCATAGCGATGTGATCGCCTCACTTGTCGCCCTGACCTGTGCCGTCCTTGCCGGCCCCGTCGATCCCGCCCTGGCCGACCGCTACTTCCAAGAAGCCCGCTGGATCAGCGACGACGACGGAGGTGCACTGTGGGGCAAGCCGATCTACGGCCCGATGCTCTTTGTCGACCCCGCAACCCGCGAAGTCGCCGCCAACCAGCAGGCACAAGGGCTGACCAAGGTCGGCAACGTGTGGACCGGAAAGCTGCCCGAGCCCGTCGTCGTCGCAAACACCGCGACGCCGTGGGACGGTCGGCATTGGACGATGGTCATGTGGCCGCTGCCCACCAACCGGGCCGAACGCGCCCGCCTCATGGCCCACGAACTGTTCCACCGCATCCAAGACGATCTCGGCCTGCCCGCGATCTCGCCTCAAAATGCCCACATGGACCAGGAGGCCGGTCGCGTCTGGATCCAGCTCGAAGCCAAAGCCCTCGCCGCCGCCCTGACCGGCTCGACCAACAACCGCTGGGCCGCCATCAAGGACGCCCTGGTCTTCCGCGCCAAACGCCAGTCGCTCTTCCGCGGTGCCAAAGCCGAGGAAGACGCCCTGGAGCTGAACGAAGGGCTCGCCGAATACACCGGCTTCATGTGCCGCGGCGGCTGGGAGCCCGAGACCCGCCTGTGGCTCGGCAACCAGATGCTCGGCTTCGGCGGAAAAGACGGCTACAGCCGCAGCTTCGCCTATCGCACCGGCCCGGCCTACGCCTACATGATCAACCTAAAGGACGTGGGCGACCACGACAAGAGCACCTGGCGCAAGGGCCTGAAGGCTGGCGACAGCCTCACCGGGCTGATGGCCAAAATGCTCGACTTCACCCCCGACCCTGCCGAAGCCGAAACCCGCGCGAAAGCCTACGACTACGACACCATCAAATCGGCCGAGGCCACGCGCGAAAAAACACGCCTCGCCAAGGCCGCCGCCTACACCAAATCCTTTGTCGACGGCCCCGTCCTCATCGTGCCGACGCCTAAGGGCAACGTCTCCTTTGACCCCTACAAGGTCTTCCCGTTCGGCGACCGCGGCACCGTGTTCGAGGGCTGCGTGGTCAAAGACGACTGGGGGTCGCTCGACGTCGAGACCGCCGCCTTGGTCGCCAAGGACTGGAGTTCCGCCCGCGTGCCCGCTCCAACCAGCCTAGATAAACGAGAAGGAGAAGGCTGGAAGCTCACCCTGAACCCCGGCTGGAAGCTCGTCCCCGGCCCGCGCAAAGGGGACTTCACCGTCGGGCCCTCGAAGGTAAGCCACGACTCATCGTCTGGCACTGGATAGACCGAAGCGTCCCCAGTCCTCCGAGTCCCCCCTCTTGCCGCTCCGGCGGGAAGAGGGGGCTAGGGGGCGGTTCCGATCCTCCGGACAACAAGAGTCCGTTTCCACTTGAGAAGCCAAAAGAAGACAGGTAGCAGATAGACTCGAACCCGCCATGCCCGACCGCGTCCCCATCACCTACACCTTTGGCAACCACATGCACTGGGTGGACATGCAGTGGCTGTGGGGCTATCACGTGCTGCCGGGCTCCGTCCGCGACATGCTCCACTTCTGCCGCGAGATCGGCGCGAAAGGCAACGTCAACTTCGACGGCATCGGCTATGAAAAACTCGCCTGCGAAGACCCCGAAGCCTTCGCCGAACTCCGCGCCGCCGTGCAAGCCGGCACGATCGAGGTCGTCGGCGCCTCCTATGGTCAACCATATGGTCTATTTCATGGAGGTGAGTCCAACGTCCGCCAACGCGTCTACGGCGCAAGGACCGTGCGCCGTCTCTTCGGCAAGTGGCCGAAGACGTTCTGGGAAGAAGAGTTCGACTTCTTCCCCCAACTCCCACAAATTCTCCGCGGCTGCGGGTTCCAAAACGCCTCCCTCTACTTCCAGTGGACGTGGCACACACCCGAGGTCCCGCGCGAAGATGTGCCGGTCGTCTGGTGGGAAGGCTGCGACGGCTCGCGCCTCAAGACCGCCACGCGCAACCGCCTGAACCTCCACCAATGGCCCGAAGACGTCCAGATTCTCATGGACGAGCTCGCCGAGACCGGCGGCGAAGCCGACTCCCTCATCCTCCAGTGGCTCGAACTCATGCCCTCCCCCGACTGGATGTGCCGCTCCGAAGTGCTGCTCCCCAAGACCAAAGAACTCCTCGGCGACGAGCGTTTCCAAGTCTCCTTCGCGACCCTCGGCCAATACCTCGACACCTACAAATCCGAGCCGCCCGTCCGCCGCTACACCATGGACGAGGTGTGGCACGGGATGTCTCTTGGCAAGAACAACGACGACCACCCCCGCCGTAGCGCAGAAATCGAGGCGACTATCATGGCCAGCGAGGCCGCCCATTCGATCTCTGGCCGATTCGGACGACCCTATGCTCAATGGGACGTCTATCCGACTTGGGAGAACGAGGAGGCCTGGCGAAACCTCCTCGCTGCTCAGCACCACGACAACCACGAGTGCGAAGAGCTCTGCGGTCGCGTCGGCTATGTGCAAATGTCCGCCGCCGAAGGTCTTGCCGACGCACATCGTGCTTTCAAGTGCATCGCATCTCGTGTTTGGAGCGAAGTGCCAGCTCAGATTGTCTTGAACACTTCGGGATGGGATATGCAGGTGGGCAAGCAGACGGTCCCCGCGTGGGGCTATCAATTGGTGTGCGAGGATGCTGCAACCGACCAGCCAGCCTGGTGCCAGACCGACCTGGGGCTCACGTACGAGAGCGAGAACATCACTGTTGTTATCGACTTTGAACAGTGGTCAGCTGAGATCACGAGGCATGGAACCAAAGCCCTGATCAAGCTCCCGACTGTCGAATTTGAGCGTGGCGGAGTGACCGTCGAGTTCGGCAAGCCGACCAACCTCAGCATGGGAGAGCGGCCATTTGTGGTAATCCAGCCGACCGGCGACGTCGGCGTCGAGTTTCATATCAACACCGACCTGGACGCCCTAGGAATCGACATCAGCTTTGACCCGGACGAGCCCTACCAAGACCCGGGATTCAAAGGCTCTGCCAAAACCGTTTGGCCGACATCGAGCGACCAAATCCGAGTCGTCCAACCGTACGAGGTCACCCGAGTCCGTCCCAACGGGACATGGCCGAGGAAATACCCAACCGGGGACTGGATGACGTCCCCACAGTGGTTCGAGAGTGTCCAGAACCCATTCGTTTCTCACCAATTGGTCGATTTGGTCAACGATGACGGCACTGGATTGACGATCCTCCACGACCATCAGCAGTGGTTCAAGACCGACGACTCGATCAAGAACGTCTTCGCGTTTAACGACCCCTGGGACGAGATGCTCTGCGAACCACGAGTCTGGGCCTGTTATCTGGTACTGCCTCACCGTGGCATGACTGATGCTGACCGATACAAGCTGGCAAAACGAGGCACGCAGATGACCCGCGGGGAAGTAGCGGCTATCGCAAACGCCGACCTCCCCAGCTCCTTCTCCTTCGCCTCCAACACCCCCGACAACGTCGTCATGACCGCCCTGTACCGCGAAACTCGCGACCGAGGCTATGCAACCGATAACTATGCCGCCAACGACTTCGAAGCCGACTACCCCTATATCATCCGTTTGGTGGAATTCGACGGCCTCGAAAGTCAAGTCGAACTCAAGATCAACGGCACCGTTGCTGCCGCCGCCAAGACCAACCTCCTGGGCCAACACGAACTCACCCTCACGCCAGAACTTGGCACCGGCGAATACGGCCCCCAAAGCACACTCCGCTTCAACATGCGCCCAAAAGAAATCGCCACCGTCTACTTCGACCTCGTCGAAGGCCGAAAGCAGACCCGCGACCTCGACGCCAAACGCGAAATCTGGGCCACCGTCCACCGGACCGAGACAGCAACCTAGCGACGCTCTTCCATCAGCCCGACCAAGTTCCCGTCCGGATCGCGCAGAAACGCCATCCACAGCTCATGGTCGGGCATCTTGGCGATCAAGTGCGGCCCGTCGGCCCCGTCCGCGCCCTTCTCCAACGCCGCCGCATAAGCAGCAGACAAGTCATCGACCACAAAGTAGACGCAAGAATTCCGACCCACAACCCCGCCGCCTTCCGGCAGGCCAAGCATGAGCCGCACATTGCCGCCGTCGACAAACGACAGCCCCGGCCCGGCGTCAAACAGCAGTTTCAAACCCAACACGTCGACAAAGAACGCCTTGGAAGCGGCCATGTCGCCCACTGTAAGCGCGATCTGTCCAACCCTGCTGATGCTCATGAGTGTTTCTCCAACCACTCCAAGACGTGCTTGGAATGGGCCTTTCCTGCTCTGGCATGGTGCATCAAATCCAGCCCATGCGGCCCCTTCGATTTCAACAGACTGGGATACGCGTCCACAGCCGATTTGACGAATTCCAAGTGCCCCAACATCGCCCCGCAAAAGATATTCATCCGGGCCCCGTTGTCAAGCAAAAAGTGCGCGATCTCAGCGTTGCCCATGTGCCCGGCCCCCTCGATGGCCCGCTCAAAGTCGCCGCTGCCCCAGTCCCATCCCGCGTTCAGCAGGGCCGGATATTCCGCCAACATCTCCTTGGTCACCTTCAGATTCGCATGCGCCGCGATCACGAACTTCTTAACTAGCCACGGCTCCAATTGCGGTGTCCGCTCCTTAAAGTCCTGGATCTCCGGCCACTTTTCGGTGGCTTTCTGCTGCACCAAGGCCGCAGCCTCGCGTGGGGCCAGCAGTGCCGCCCCCGCGGAAACCATCACCGCCCGCCGCGTCAGGCCCTTGTCGTCCCGTTCCATGGTCACCATGGTACGCGCTGTCAGCCCGCCGGTTCTTGTCCGATCTTCTGAAACCGCCGCAGTTGGCCGGGAGCAACACCCGTCTCTCGCCGAACCAGCCGCCACATGTGAGCCTCGCTGGCAAACCCCACCGACAAGGCGATCGACCAGAGCGGCTCCTCGCTCGTCCGGAGCCGCGCCACCGCCTGCCGCACGCGCAGCCGGGTCAGAAATTGGTGCGGCGTCTGGCCATAGGCTTCACTGAACAGCATGTGAAAGTGGCTCGGTGACATAGCCGCCACCCTGGCCGCATCAGCCAGGCGCACCACCGCGCCAGAGCTCTCCACCAGGAAATCACGCGCTCGATTGAGGCGGAAGTGGACCTCTTCCCGCACAGCCGCCCTAGCGCAGCTCAACCTGGCCCGCTCGACTTGGGCGCCTGCCGCATAGTCGGTCAGGCTTGCCACTAGGTCGATAAAGTCGCCTTCGACCGCCATGGCGTCGTCCCTTTCCACCACCGCCGACCGGTACAGCCGGTCCAACGCCACTTGGACCTCCGGGGCAAAACTTTCCAGCCTCTCGCAAGCGTCAAACCGCAACCGCCGGTCCGGCAGACGACGCCCCTCGGGGTCAACGTCCATCATCTCAGATCGAACCATGGGCGCAAACCCGGGCCGAAAGAAGACCGCAAACGTCCGGCTGTACTGGTGGGTGTCCGTCCGCAGCGTGTACCGGCGGCCCTCGTCCAGCACCAGAAAGCGCCCCGGCTCCAACCGGTGGTCGCCGATCGGCGTCGTATAGACCCCGCCTCCACTCCTCACCGACTTGATGGACAGCGTCCCGACGTTGTCCCGCGTCTCGTAGCCCGCCGCATAGCCGCTGACAACCGCGTTCACGCCCCACAGGCGAGGAGTACTGGGATTGAATTCCACCAACGGCGCGGACATCGTCTCAACAATACAACAGCCCGCCCCAGATCCCTTCCCTACCGAGAGCCGACTGCTTCGCCCAAGACATTGCCGACGTTGCCCGACGGCGGCTCGATGCCCAGGAGCACCGAGAGAGTCGGCGCGAGGTCCGGCACCACGACTCGCCGAGTGAACACGCCCTTTTTCACCCCCGGCCCGCGCATGAGGATGGGCACATGGCTGTCGTACTGCCAAGCCGAGCCGTGCCCTGTGCCCGTGCCGCCGCCGAAGTAGTTCCCCGCGGCCAACAGGACAAACACGTCGCCGCTGAACTTCGGGTTGTAGCTCAAGTAAATCTGCTTCGCCCACGGCGTCACCGGCAGCATCCCTGCGCGCACGTCGGCCGTGGCGTAAGCGTCGTAGATGCCGCTGACACCAGCCACAGCCTTGGCCGCCTCCCGCTGCGCTTCAGCCAGATCAATTTTCTTCGATTCCAGCAGAGCATGGTCAAGGTAGACGTTGTCCTCGTCGCCGTAGGTGTAGTACTTGCCCTCCCCATACTTGGCCCCCAGGGCCGCGTCGATCGCCTTGCCGACGCTCGACTCGTTCACCCGCTGGGTGCCGATCCGATACGGGTTGTTCATCTCCTCGACAATCGGCAGGACGCCGTGGTCGGCAGTGATGACGATCTCCACCGCATCAAGCCCACCCGGGACAGTCTTCGCCAAAAACCGAAAGAGACCCGACAACAGCCGGTCCGTCCGCACCGAGATGTCCATGACCTCAGGGCTATTAGGGCCATAGGCGTGGCCGATGTAGTCGTTCGTCGAAAGGTTCACCGCTAGCACGTCGGGCACATCGTCCTGCCCCAGCTTCTCGCCGACCACAGCCGCCTCGACGGCCTTGAATATGAACTCTTGACCATACGGCGAAGCTGTCCATCCGCCGTAGAACGCCTTGTCCGCAGTCTTGCCCAAGTCGTGCTGGAAGACCGGCTTCGGGTTCTTCTCTTTGGCAAAAGGAACTGTGCGGGTGAACCGGTACTCGTTGTCGGCCAAGAGCGGCTTCCACGTCTTGCCCGCGTCCTTCGCGCTGAGTCCCTGGCCATTAAATGCCGACACCCAGCCAGGCAGGTTGCCCGATGGCGCATAAAAGGTGCTCGTCACCATGTTGCCGTCGCCGCCGAACCAGATGACGGTGTCCGCCGCGTGCCCGGCCATCAGGATCGCCGCCCTGTCCTTGAACGCCACGCCGACGACCTTGGCCGCACTGTTGGTCGCCATCTTCAGCTCGTCGCCGACCGTCGTCGTCTTCAGGTTGCGCGGGCTCATCGGCTTGCTGGTGCCGCCGACGGTTTTCACCGAAGGATCGTCCACGCAGTACATCTCCTTCCCGCTCGCCCGGTCGAACCAGTTGTTGCCGATGATCCCGTTCAGGGCGGGAACCGACCCGCTCAGGATCGCGGCATGGCCAGGTCCGGTGGCCGTCGGGATATGCGCATGATGGGCGTCGACGTAGTAGGCGCCGCCCTTGGTCAGATACTGAAAACCGCCCGGCTGAGAGGATGTTCCGGCTGGCAGGTACCAGGGCGCGAACCGCTCCAGGTAGTCGGCCCGAAACTGGTCGATGCTGATGACCAGCACCAAACGCGGCTTCGCCTCGGCGGCGATGGCAAACGAGGCCACTGCGGCAAGCGACAGGGCGGCGAGAGCACGGCGGGACATAGCAAAAAGACTAGCACGTCGGCACTGCATTCACAGGCCCTTAACATTTCCCCGGGCCTTGCTTCCCGCCAAGGTACATTCCTGCTTCGGAATCGACCATGCGGACCCCCGAACGACCAGCGCGCCTCACCTTCCCTGACAACTTTCTTTGGGGTTCTGCCACCGCCTCCTATCAGATCGAAGGCTCGCCCACGCGCCACGGCGGCGGCCCGTCCGTCTGGGACGAAATGTGCCGCCAGCCGGGCAAGGTCTACCGCGGCCACAGCGGCATGACCGCTTGCGACCACTACAAGTTCTTCAAAGAAGACGTGGCGATGATGAAAGACCTCGGCCACAAGGTCTACCGCTTCTCCCTCAGCTGGCCGCGCCTGTTCCCCGAGGGCGTCGGCCGCCGCAACGACGACGGCTACCGCTTCTACAACGAGCTAGTCGACGAACTCCTCAAGGCCGACATCAAGCCGTTCATCACGATGTTCCACTGGGACTACCCGCATGCCCTGTTCCAGCGCGGTGGGTGGATGAACCCGGAGAGCCCCGAGTGGTTCGAAGCCTATGCCAAGGACGCCGTCGGGTTCCTCTCCGACCGCGTCACCGACTGGATCACCATGAACGAGACCGTGGTCTTCCTGATCATGGGCCACCTGACCGGCGAGCACGCCCCCGGCATCCGGTTCGGCCGCGCCGACGTGATGCTCATGCTCAAGCACGCCCTGCTCTCCCACGGCCGCGCCTGCATGGCCATCCGCGAGCACGCCAAAAAGGCCCCGCGAGTCAGCTACGCCCCAGTCGCCGGCGTCGACTACCCGGTCACCGAGACGCCCGAGGCCATCGAAGCCGCCCGCAAGTCGACTTTCGCCGCCTCGCCGTCCAACTTCTTCTGGTCGCCGTCTCTCTACTTCGAACCTGTTTTGAAAGGCGTCTGGCCCGAAGACGCCGCGGCCTATCTGGGTGCCGACGACCCCAAGATCACCCAAGCCGAACTGGCCGTCATGAACCAAAAGATCGACGTCCTTGGCCTCAACTTCTAC
This sequence comes from Armatimonadota bacterium, assembly GCA_018268335.1. Taxonomy (GTDB): domain Bacteria; phylum Armatimonadota; class Fimbriimonadia; order Fimbriimonadales; family Fimbriimonadaceae; genus JAHBTB01. Next base: position 15,336 of record JAFDWT010000060.1, read on the forward strand.
CAAGGCAACCCGGTCGAGCCCTCCGCCGACGGAGTCACGAAGGTCGCGCCCAAGGTCGGCGAGCCACGCACTGGCTTCGAATGGCCGGTGACGCCAGACGCCATCTACTGGTCTGTCCGCTTCTTCTGGGAGCGCTACGGCGTGCCGCTCTTCATCACCGAAAACGGCACCTCGGCTCTCGACTGGGTCGCGCTCGACGGCCGCGTCCACGACGGCGGCCGCATCGACTACACCCGCCGCTACCTCCAATGGCTCCACCGCGCCACCGCCGAAGGCATCCCCGTCGAAGGCTACACCCACTGGAGCCTGATGGACAACTTCGAATGGGCCGAGGGCTACAAGCAGCGCTTCGGCATGGTCCACGTCGATTTCGAAACCCTGAAGCGCACGCCGAAAGACTCCGCCTACTGGTACCGCGACGTCATCGCTTCCAACGGCGAGTCGATCTGGTGAACTCCGAACCCCCTGAGCGCTTAGTATTCGAAGTGGATGCCCACGACTTAGTCGTGTATCAAAAGCACCATGCTGCTAAGTCGGTGGCGATTCGGCAAAGCCGGCTGATGTGGAAGCGTTTCTACTCGATGCTCGGTGTCGCCGTTATGATAGTGGGCGCCATAGTATGGGTCAGGTGGCAGTCGCCACTAGGCTTCTACATGGGAGTTATTGGCGCAGCCTACTTCGCAATGGTACTAACCAGGTACGACGCTGGTTACGACAAGTGGTTGGAAGCCTGGTTTCACAAGCACTACAGGGAGAACCCGGAGGCCATGGGCCTGGGAAGGCAAACGCTGGAAATCAGGGACGAAGGGCTCTACAACTCGTCAGCTAGAAGCGAGAGTTTGTTCAAATGGAGCAACGTCCGCTGCGAACAAGTCGACGAACACTATCACCTCATCCATCTGGCGACCAACAGCGCATTTGTGATCAAAGACTCCCAGGTCGCGGAAGGGGACTTGGATACATTCCTGGTGGCCATAAAAGGGAAACAAGCAACCGAGATGTCTGAGTCAGAGCTGTGAATCTCACGTCGCTGACGTTTTCAAGCGGCACGCCAAGATTGCTGAATGCGTTCTATGGCAACGCTCTAGGTATGACGACCTTGGCATCGGACAAAGTCTGTGAAGTCCAGGTCTGCCACACCACCCTCCGCTTCACCGAAGGCACCGACCGCCACCACTTCGCCTTCAACATCACCCCGACCAAAATCGAACAAGCCCTCACCTGGCTGACCGAACGGAGCGTCGAACTCATCGACGGCAGAGTCCACCACTTCGAGTCCTGGAACGCCCACGCTCTCTACTTCTGGGACCCCGCCGGCAACGTCGTCGAGTTCATAGCCCGAAACGACCTCCCCATCCCCGACGACAAAAACCCCTTCACTCCAGCCGACATCCTCTCCGTCAGCGAAATCGGCCTCAACGCCCCCGACCCCGCCGCCCTCGCCGCCACCCTCATGGCCCAAACCGGCACCACCTACTACCGCCCGCCCAGCCCCGACTTCCACCCCGTCGGCGACGAGCAAGGTCTCCTCATCATCGTCCCCACCGGCCGCCTCTGGTTCCCCGAAACTGGCGTTCCCGCCCTGGGCACCCCCCTGCAGGTCAAAGTCGATTCCCCCGCCGGAAGCTGGACTTTGTCAAGAGACGACCTCACCTGACCGCCCCCCACAGCTCAACAGCCCATCTCCTCCCCCCTATCCGTCCTATCCGTCCTATCCGTCTTATCTGTCTTATCTGTCCTATCCCCCTACCACCTCCCCCCAAGAACCAGGCTGACAAAAAGCCCTGTCGACGACCAATCAGTACACATCCAAGTCAAAACTCCAAAACCAACAAGGTGGCAAAATAGCGTGATGAAAACGGTGAAAACAGACCGGTCACGCATAACCGCTGCCTAACCCCCGTGCCCCATACCCCATACCCCCTAACCCCCCCCCCCCACCCCCCACCCCCCAACCCCCACCCCCCACCCCCCACCACCCAGCCCCACGAGACGCTGCGGTCACCGTCACCGTCACCGTCACCGTCGCCGTNNCCCCATACCCCATACCCCATACCCAAGCTAACATAAAGCGATGAAAATCACCGCCGTCCGGGCCTATCAAGTAGACCTCCCCCTCCACGAAGGCAGCTACAAGTGGTCCGGCGGCAAGTCGGTCAGCGTCTTCGACAGCACCGTCGTCGAAGTCGAGACTGACCAAGGCATCACCGGCTGGGGCGAAGTCTGCCCCCTCGGCCCCTTCTATCTGCCCGCCTACGCCGCCGGCGTCCGGGCCGGGATCATCGAGCTAGCCCCGCACCTCATCGGCTACGACCCCCGCGAGATCGGTGTCCTCAACGAGCGCATGGACGCAGCCCTCCAGGGCCATCCTTACGTCAAATCGGGCATCGACATGGCCTGCTGGGACATCCTCGGCAAGGCCACCGGCTTGCCAGTCTGCACCCTGCTCGGTGGCCGATTCGGCGAAGCCGTCACCCTCTACCGCGCTATATCTCAGGTCGCACCCGATGCCATGGCCGAAAACGTGGCCGGATACCGCAAAGAAGGCTACCGCCGATTCCAACTCAAAGTCGGCGGCGACCCCGACACCGACATCGCCCGCATCCACGCCGTCGCCAAGGTCCTCCAGACCGGCGACCGCCTGGTCGCCGACGCCAACACCGGCTGGCTCAAGCACGAGGCGATGCGAGTCGCCGACGCCGTCCGCGACGTCGACGTCTACATCGAGCAGCCCTGCCGCACCTATGAGGAGTGCCTCTCCGTCCGCCGCCACACCGCGAAGCCGTTCGTCCTCGACGAGAACATCGACAGCCTCCAAGCCTTCCTCCGCGCCCACGAGGACGGCGCCATGGACGTCGTCAACCTCAAAATCAGCAAGCTCGGCGGCCTCACCAAGACCCGCCAAGTCCGCGACCTCTGCGTCTCCCTCGGCGTCGGCATGACCCTCGAAGACAGCTGGGGCGGCGACATCGTCACCGCCGCCATCGCCCACCTAGCCCACAGCACCCCCGAACCCAACCGTTTCACCAGCACCGATTTCAACAGCTACGTCACAGTCTCCATCGCCGAAGGCGCCCCCCAGCGGGTCGACGGCAAGATGAGAGCCTCCACCACCCCCGGCCTCGGCATCGAACCACGACGTGACGTGATCGGCAAGCCAGTACTGGAAGTACGGTGACGAGCAATCAGGGACGCAATCCCAACCGCTCCGAGACCCACTTCGTCCGCTCGGCCCGAACCTTGTTGCTCATCAGTTCGTGCTCCTCGTCGTACCAAAGTGCCTTCTTCGGCTCTGAACTCGCCCCGAAGAACTCGTTGGCCTGCGCCTCCGTGATGTATTCGTCTTTCTTGGCGAACTGGAACAACCGCGGCACGCCCGTCTCCTTCCCGATCGCACCAACCGGATCTAGCTCGCGGATGCCGTCCCGATACGCCGCCTCGCCTTGAGCCGCCGTCTTCGGCCAGTACTTCAGCGACCAGTCGGCAAAGCTCCCAATCCCCGCGACGAACACCCAGCCCTTCAGATTGGTCTCTTCAGCACTCAACAGAGACCCATACATCGCCCCATAGTCGTGCCCGACATAGACGACCTCGTCAGCCTTAACGTCCGGCCGGCCCCGCAAGTAAGCCAAAGCCCGCCGTACTTCACCCAGCTGCGACCGGATGTTCTTCTTGTCCGTCTCCAAGTCCTGAAACGGCACCTTCCAAGGCGTCCGCCCGGCGATGAGTAGCGACACCGCCCCGCGCCGGGCCATAGAGACAGCCTCGGCCAAGAACTCGTCTCGATTGCCAATCGGCTGCCCCAACCAATGGAAGTAGAAAACGGCCGGCTTGCGCCCCTTAGTCATCGGAGCGACGACGGTGACATCGGTGACGACCCCTTCAGCTTTCAGCTGGGTCTCGGTGATCTGATAATCCGCAGTCGCCACTAGGGCGACGACACTGCAAAGCAACGACATGGCACTGGCTAATATGCCCTCCAAAAGCCCAAAAGTGCCGCCTCAAGTGACGATGCCCCGCACGACCTCGCCCTCCACGTCGGTCAGCCGGAAATCCCGCCCCTGATACCCATACGTCAATCGCGTATGGTCGATGCCAAGCTGATTCAAGATCGTCGCCTGCATGTCATGCACACCAACCGGGTCGCGGACGACGTTGTAGCAAAAATCATCCGTCTCACCGTGCACGTGTCCGCCCTTGAACCCACCCCCCGCGATCCAGAGCGAATAGCAGTCACCAAAGTGGTCGCGCCCATGCCCGTTCTTGTTGTTGATGTCACCCTGGACAAAGACCGTCCGCCCAAACTCACCTGCCCACAAGACGATGGTGTCGTCCAGCATCCCGCGCTGCTTCAAGTCCATCACCAACGCCGCCGAAGGCTGGTCGGTGTCCCGGCACTGCAGCTCCAATTGGGTGTCCAGGTTGCCATGCTGGTCCCAGCCTGAGTGCATCAACTGGACAAACCGCGTGCCCCGTTCCAGCAGCCGCCGCGCCAACAGACAGTTGTGGGCATAGGTGCCCTTCTTCTCCACGTCCGGCCCGTACATGTCCAAGATTGAGCGGGGCTCTTTGGAGATATCGGTCAGCTCCGGCACCGAGGTCTGCATCTTGAACGCCATCTCGTACTGGGCGATGCGCGTCTCGATCTCGGGGTCGCCGAAGTCGTCGTGCCGCTTAGCGTCCAGCTTGACGATGTCGACCAACAGCGCACGCCGCAGTTCCGGAGACATCCCCGGCGGATTGCTCAAATACAGCACCGGGTCGCCCTCAGATCGGAACCGCACGCCCTGGTACTTGGAAGGAATAAACCCCGACCCCCAGTAGTAGTCGTAAAAAAGTTGGCCGCAGGTCTTCTTCTCGTCACTGCTGGTCATGACGACAAAGGCGGGCAGATCCTCCGTCATCGAGCCCAGCCCATACGCCACCCACGCCCCCATGCTCGGCCGGCCGGGGATCTGGCTGCCCGTCATGAAGAAGGTGACCCCCGGCGCATGGTTCACCGCGTCGGTGTGCATCGACTTGACCAGGCAAATGTCGTCCGCGATCCCACCCGTGTGCGGCAGCATCTCGCTCAGCCACATCCCGCTCTTGCCGTACTGCCGGAACGGCTTGATCGGCGGCAACACCGGGTATTTGGCCTGCGTCGCCGTCATCGTCGAGAGCCGCTTGCCCTCGCGCAGGGAGGCCGGAAGCTCTTCGAGCCGGTGCTTGTCCAGCTGTGGTTTGTAGTCGAAGAGATCGACGTGCGACGGCGCCCCGCCCTGCCACAGCACGACGACCCGCTTGGCCCTGGGCTTGAAATGTGGAACACCAGGCAAGCCAGTCGGCCTCTTCTGGAGCGTCGCCCCATACCCCTCTTGGGCCAACAAGGCCGAGAGCGCCGCCAAACCGATCCCCTGAGCTCCAGCCTTAAATAGCTGGCGCCGCGACAACCGCAGGTCACGTTCAAAGAGCGGGTTCAACTAGGTTCATTCTACTCGCGTCGTTCTCGCTCCGGAAACTTGACCGAGGGAACACATCGCCAACACCCCTGCTCTAAGAGGGCAGGAGGTTCCGGGTTCGCCCCGGACAATGACAATGGACCAGACTCGCGTTTCAGGTTCCCTTCGGCTCCTCAGTGGAGCGACTCTCCTCTTCATGGCGGCACTTGCCCACTCCCAAGCCGCTGACACCCCACTTCCCTTCGTCGCCCCCACCGAGATCCTCACGGGCGAACCGTTCCTCTTCACCGCCGGGGGCCAACTCTCGGGCGTCGTCATCGATATCAAAACCGTCGAGGGCGAGGTTGTAGCGACCAAGCACACCGACAAACAGGGCCGTGTCTTTCTCGCTGCTGGGCTCGCCGCAGGCAGCTATGTGGTCAGCACCCACGGTTCGCCCCGGGCCTTAGGGAAAGTCGCCGTCAGCGGCGGGGTGTTCGACCCCTTTGCCTGCGACAACGAAGGGTTGAAGATCGACCAGCAGACACCGCCGATCGACATAGGCAGGCTTGGCATGCTGCATGGCAACTTCCGGAACCCAGCCGCCCTCGTCTTCGAGGACCCGAGCAACGCAAAGTCCCCCCAAGTCCGCGCCGCGACGACAAGCCAGGTCGCTTTCGACCGTCCGGCCGACCTCGGTGTCGCTCCTGGTGAGCACAAGATCCGACTCCGCGACACCGCCGCAAACCAGTCTGCCGAGTGCGCCGCCGTCTTCTACACGGCACAGGCCCGGCTGACCAAGACCCAGGTGGCGAGCGGAACCGAAACACACCTCGTCGTCAACCTAGAGCCAAAGCAGATGGAGGCCCAAGTTGTCGCGACTATTCGGAGCGGCCCCGTCAGTTTCACGAATGGAACCGAAGCGCAAACGCTCCCTTTGGCCAACGGCACCGCCGATTTTGCCCTTCGCTCGGCACCTGGCTCGGCCGGCGCTTTCGACGTGACGTGGGAGTTGAAGCCACAGAAGTTCAAATGGCACCTGTGGGAGCCCAAGAAGTGGAAGTCCCACCTCTGGACTCCGCCGACCCAGACTGAACCCGCTCAGCCCGCCAAGAGCGGCGGCGACACCAAGGCCCTGGAAGACGACGGCTGGGTGAAGTTTGTCGAGGGCGAAGGTAAAGACCAGCGAACAGGCAAGAAGAAGATCGTCCGCAAAGGCGAAGGCTTCGAGCAAGAAGTCAAAGTCTACGACGACGGCAAAACCTCGACGATGACCACGACCCGGACCGGCGAAAAGCGCAAAACCGTCGTCACCGACACCACGACGACCACGTCCGAAGGCCGCACCGAAGTTGTCGAGACGATGGAGTACGGCAAGGACGAGAAAGGTGAGTGGACACGCAAGAGCGGCAAGCGCGAAACCAAGAAGATCGTCGGCGGCACCGAATCGGTCTCGACCGAGACCTGGTCGCCAAAGTCGGGCTGGAAGTGACATCCTGCGTCCGACTGCACTCCTGGTTGACCATCAGCGGTTCCACGGCCTCAATATGGAGTGCGGGGGCCATGACCCCGCTTTGTTCGGGCCGGGCTATGACCGGCCCGGCGACACTCACTGGTTAACGCCTGAAACAACCAGCCAACCCATGTGAAACGTGTCAATTTGATAATTTGATAATTCCATCGCGCTGCCATGCCCCGCGAACACCTCGGCCCCGTACGTCGTACAATCAGAAAACGCCCATGACCCGCGCCGGACAACTTCTCGCCGCCCTCGGCTTCCTGGCGCTGGGCTTCGCGCCCAGCCCGCCACCGGCCAAGCTTTACGTCCTCGCTGTCGGCGGTGGGCCGGAGCCCAAGCACAACCAGGTGGCCATCGAGAGCAACGTCCGCTACTTCGACCGGGCCAAGCCGACGACCGCCGACCTGCGCGTCCTCTTCACTTCGGGCGACAAAAACGAGGAGAACGTTCTTTGCTTGGACGACAAGGGCAAGGAGTACTACCGCAAGCCCGACCTGCCTCGCCTCGACGGCCCTGCCCACCTGGAAACGGTGAAAACCGAGCTCGCCAACCTGGCCGAAAAGGTCAAGCAAAACCCCAGTAGTGGCGCGTTCCTCTACTTCACCGGCCACGGCAGCCCCAACCGCGCCGGCAACCTGAACAACAACCACTTCGACCTCTGGGACAAGCAGCGGCTGACTGTCACCGACCTGGCCGCGGCGCTGGCCAGCTTCCCCAAGCAGCAACCGGTCACTCTGCTGATGGTCGAATGCTATTCAGGCTCCTTCGGCAACGTCCTCTTCGAGGGCGGCCTTCCCGACGCTCCGCTTGCCGAAGGGAAGGTCTGCGGGTTCTTCGCCAGCGTCCAGCAGCGAATGGCCGCAGGCTGCACGCCCAATGTCAACGAGGCCGAATACCGCGACTTCACCGGCTACTTCCTCGCCGCTCTCACCGGCAAAGACCGCCTAGGGCGTGATGCCGGTGGTGCCGATTACGACAAGAATGGGCGCATCGGCATGGACGAAGCCTTCGCCTACTGCCTTCTGAACGACAACTCGATCGACACGCCAGTCTGCACGTCCGATGTCTTCTTACGCCGGTTCGTCACCACTGCCGACGAGCAGATCATGGCGACTCCTTTCAGCGAAGTCCGCAAATGGGCCAGACCAGCCCAGTTGGTCGCACTAGACGGACTGTCCAGCGCATTGAAGCTGGAAGGTGAAGACCGGTTGCAGACTGCCTACAAAACCTTCCGCGGCAACCCCGTCGACGCCGACAAGATGCCCGCCGTCCACGCGATCCGTTTCGTCCGCCTGGCCAAGACCATTGTCCTCCAACACCAACTGGCGGAAACGGGAGCGCCGGACATCAAGCGACGGTTTGCCGACTTGCTGAAACTCGAAGCCGCCAATCCGCTGCGAAACTGAGCCTCACTCTCGGGTCATCGCCTCGTCGAGGTTGAGGATCGATAAACAGACCGCTGCGTAGGCTGCATGTTCGGCGACGCCCAATGAAGTGTCCCGAGGCGATTCGCCAATCTGCAAATACTGTCTGGCCGCACCGGGATTCTTGCGAAAAGCGGCCAGTGACTTATCGACACTTGCGCTCAACAGCACCATCTCGTCAGCGCGCGGTGTTCGACCACAAACCAACCGTAAAGCCAAACCCAACCTCTCCGGACGCGACGCACGCGCCAGCATCACCCGCTGCGCCAACGCCCGCCCTGCCTCGACCCAGGTCACATCGTTGAGCATCGTCAGCGCATGTAGCGGGGTCGATGTGCGGTACGTCCGCACGACGCACACCTGCCGAGCCGAGGCGTCGAACATGTTGCCCGGAGCGACAGTGCGGCGCCAGAAGGTGTACAGCGACCGGCGGTACAGGTCAGTTCCCTTGGACTGCGGATAGGTGAAATCGCGCTCGTCGGTGATGGCGAGTCCACTCCAAATGCCCTGAGGCTGGTATGGATACACTGGCGCGCCGCCGACCTTCAGGTTCGCCAGACCAGAAGCCGCCAACGCCACGTCGCGCAACACGAGCGAAGGCATCCGGAACCGCGCCCCACGAGCCAGCAGTTCGTTCTCGGGATCCTTCTTCAACAGTGCCGGCGTCACTCGCGACGACTGACGGTACGTCGCGCTAGTGACGATCCGGCGGTGCATCTTCTTGACGTCCCAGCCCGAATTGACGAATTCGGTCGCCAGCCAATCTAGGAGCTGGCGCTGGGTCGGCGGCTCGCTTTGGACACCGAAGTTCTCGGCAGTCTTTACCAGGCCACGACCAAAGAACGTCTGCCAATACCGGTTCACCGCCACCCGCGCGGTCAACGGGTTCTGCGGCGAGACCAACCACTGCGCCAAACCGAGGCGGTTACCTGGAAGTCCCTTCCCTCCGAACAGGGCCGGCACGCCTGGTGCGACCTTCTCCAGAGGTTGCGTATAGTTGCCTCGGCTGAGGACGTGGGTCTCGCGCGGTTGCTTGTCGCTCATGACCATCGCCTTCGGCGTCTCCGCCCGAAGCTTGCCGAGTTTCTCGCGCAGTTGCTTGGCATGGAGCCACTCCTTGTCGGCCAACACCTTCTCGAGGAAGTAGGCGCGCAAACGGCTCTTCTGGTCGTCATTCTTGGCCGAAACGGCCAGCAAGTCCTGGATGTCCTTGGGAGCCTTGTCGTCTTTCCCGGCCTGCCACTCCTTCAACCTCTCGGATGTAGCCGGGTCATCCTCGACCGCCTTGGCTCGCATGTCAGCATGGGCCGATTCTGATGACAACCGGGCCAATTCGGCCATCTGTTCTGGCGACCCCGCATAAATCCACGGCTTGGCCAGGCTGTACGGAACCCCACCCTCTGGCCGCCCCCTCTCGGGGACGTTGTTGAAGTAGGCCATCAGGCTGTAGTAGTCGCGCTGGGTGAACGGGTCGTACTTGTGGTCGTGACAACGGGCGCAGCCCATCGTCAGGCCCGAAAACACGGTCGCTGTCGTGTCCACACGGTCGAAGAGGATCACGTTTCGCTGCTCCTCCTCGATGGCCCCGCCCTCCTCATTGAGCATATGATTGCGATTGAAACCTGTCGCTATCAGATGATCGCGCCCTGCCGCAGTGGACTCGCTAGCGTCCGGAAGGAGATCGCCTGCCAACTGCTCAGTGGCGAACTTGTCATAGGTCATGCCCGCGTTCATCGCCCGCACGACCCAGTCGCGCCAGACCCATTGGTAGGTGTCGCCCTCCATCTGGAACCCGTTGCTGTCGGCATATCGCGCGGCGTCCAACCAAGGCAACGCCATCTGCTCCCCATAGTGCGGACTGGCAAGCAACCGATCAACAACCCGTTCAAACGCGCCTGCCGACCTGTCCGCCATAAAGCTGTCAATTTCGGCCAGGGTCGGTGGCAAACCGGTCAGGTCCAGGGTCACTCGGCGCAACAAAGTCGCGCGGTCTGCTTCGGGCGAAGGCTTCAAACCCTCCTTCTCTAGCCGGGCCAACACGAAGGCGTCAATCGGATTCTTGACCCAACCCTTCGCCACCACACGAGGCACTTCCGGACGCACAGGCGCGACGTACGCCCAATGCTTGGCCGGCTCGCCCGCCGATGTCGCTCCCTGGTCGATCCAATCGGCGACAATCTGCATCTCCGCAGCCTTCAATGGTGTAAAGCCCAAAGGCATTTGTGCCCCGCCAAAACCCTTAATACGCAAGAGCAAAGGGCTCTTCGCAGACGAACCGGCCACCACCGCCGGCCCGCTCACCCCGCCCTTCATCACACCGTCAAAGGACCGCAGGTCCAGCCCCGCCGCCGGAGCATCACCCCCGTGGCAACTCACACACTTGGCCCTCAGCAACTTGGCCACGTCGCCGTAGCTGACGACCTTTCGGCTCTGCCCGGCCACCGAAGCGACGGCGAGCGCCGCCATGCCCGCTGTCAGTCCAATCCATCGAGCCACAGCCATCATCACCAACTATGCCTCAAACGGCACCGAGCCCACATACCGGGCAATCGACTCGTCGGCGCACCAAAAGGCGGCGCGTCGTTTGGTGCCAAAAATCGACGGTCTGCAGACTGCCTCCTTCAGGCAAAGGCAAACCCAGCAACAAACGCAAGACCTCCACAGCCTGCACAGCACCCACCCAGCCGACGACCGGCCCGGCCACGCCAGCCTCCGAACACAGCGCCGATGGCGGCGTGTCGGCAAAGACGCACTCGCGGCAAGGCAAGCCTGGCGCGACAGTGAGGACCGACCCCGCCCAACCGACAGCTCCGCCAAAGACGACCGGCTTGCCAGACTGCACGCCATAGGCGTTCATCGCTAGCCGGGGAGCAACCGCGTCGGTGCCGTCGAGCAACACATCGGCCCGCTGGGCGATGACGGCGATATTCTCGGCAGATACGGCCAGTTGCAGCCCGTCCACCTCGACAAGCGGGTTCATTTTTCGCAAAGCCGCAACAGCGGCAGTTACCTTCGGTCGACCGATGTCGGCGTCGGTGTACAAAAGCTGTCGGCCCAAATCGGGCCTGTCGACGACGCCGGGGTCGACCACAACCAGACGCCCGACACCAGCCCGCACCAGCCACGGGGACGACGCGCACCCCAGCCCACCGACGCCGACCACCAAAACCAGCGCCTGGGCCAGCCGTTCCTGGCCGGCCTTGCCGAAGCCCTCGAGCTGCGTCTGCCGGGCGTACCTTTCGTCTTGCACTGCCGCCATCTAACCCCATACAATGAGAGGTGACGGCCATGAAGATCAACGTATTTGACGAGACGACGGCAGGCGGCAAGGACGCTGGGCCGGTCATCGAGTTTGCGCTGCCAAAGATCACGGTACGGACGCTGATCGAGACCCGCATCCGGGCGGAAATCGACGAGCAAACGGGCCAAATGCGGTCGCTGCGCGCCCTCGTGATGCCGGAGCACTCCACCATCGGGCGCAAGGTCGATGTCAAGAAACAGATCGACACCGCCATGCGCGCCTTCGAGGCCGGTTCGCTCCTGGTCCTGCTGCCCGACCGCCAAGCCGATCGGCTGGACGAAACCCTGACGCTGGAAGACGGCGACGAGGTTTCGTTCCTGCGGCTCGTACCCCTGATCGGCGGATGAACCTGCTCAACAAAATCACCGCGCGTCCGCGAGCCCTGGCGCTGTTGGAGCGGTTCAACCGCCTTTGGGACGAGACCGCCTACCGCCGTGTCGTCCTAGCCGAGCCGCCCGAAGTCCAAGAGGCGCTCGCCGGGATCGTCATCGAGCAATCAAGATACCCACATGTCCGCGTAGCGATGACCTGGTTTCCGTGGGGCTTGGCACAGATCACTGACGCAAAATTCCTTACTCTCTGGAATTACTGCCGCACCCACGACTACTACTTCGAAGGTTTGGTCCGGCACATCAAGGAGCGCCTTCCCAGGGTGACGGAAGCGGAAGGCAAGCGCTTTCTCACCGAGGTCATCGGCCAGATCGAAGCCCGTTCGCGTGAGAACGGCCATAGCCACCCCCTGCTGCACACATTCACCCAACTGCGCGACGGGACGATGGCTGTCATCGAGCCCTGGCAGGCACCAGTCTTCGCCGCCACAGAGGTCGCCGACCTCGTCGCCTACGCCATCACAGCCAAAGGAGCCACGCCCAGCGAGCGGTGGCTGAAGAAGCTGGAGCCCCTAGCCCAGGCGGCCGACGCCGCCGCGTTCCGAGCAGCCGTCGAAGCCTCTCTAGATGCCATGGTCACGATGCCAGCAAGCGTCGTCCCTTTGATCAGCGACCAAGCCCGCGGCCTGATGCTGGCTATGGCCTCCTGGCCCGACGAGGCGACCGCCAAGACCCTCGGACGCGCCTTGCGGGTGACCGGCGACAAAATCCCCGGCGTCGGAGCACGATGCCTCAAGGGCTTCCGCGGCGCGCTTTGGTCACTGGCCCAACACAACACATTTGACGCTCTGGCCCAGATGAGCCTGGCCAAGGCCAAGCTCAAAGTGCCGATGCTCGCAGGCGAGGTCGAGTTTGCTCTCAACGTCGCCGCCAGCCGACAAGGCATCACCATCGAAGAGCTAGAGGAGCGGATCGTCCCCGACTTCGGCCTCGACGAGGTAGGCGAACTGCGCGTCGGTCTCGGCACCGACCACGCCGTCCTACGTCTCGACGCCATGGCCCGGTCGAGCATCCACTGGTTCAGTGGCGCGAAAGAAGTCGCCTCCGCCACCAAGTCGATGAAAGCCGACTTCAAAGAAGAGATCGACACCCTTCGCCGCCTGAAGAAAGATCTCGACGCCTCGGTCTCAGCCCAAAAGCGGCGGATCGACCGGATGCTGCTCAGCCGCCGCCGCATCCCGTTCAAGCAGTGGAAGGAGAGCTATCTAGGCCACCCGGTCGTCGCGCGGCTGGCCCGGCGGCTCGTCTGGGATCTCCGCGCCGGAGACGATACAGTGCTGGCCCTCCCGCTCGGAGGAGTCCTGCAACAAGCCGACGGCAAGCCTGTCACGATCGACGAAGAGAGGACGACGGTCAGCCTTTGGCACCCCATCGACTCGACCGACGCCGAGGTCCGAGCCTGGCGCGACGCCCTGTTCACCTGGGAGGTGACCCAGCCCTTCAAGCAAGCCTTCCGAGAGATCTACGTCCTCACTCCCGCCGAAGAGCGCACCCGCACCTATTCCAACCGCTACGCCGCCCAGATCATCCGCCAGCACCAAGCCATCGCCCTCATGCGCGACCGAGGCTGGAAGGCCAAGCTCACCGGGTTCTTTGACAACGACATGTCCAACCCCCGGCGCAACCTGGACGAGTGGGAATTGGCCGTCGAGTTCTTCATCGACATCGCTGGTGAGCAGATGACCGATGCCGGCATCGCGACCTACGTCGCCACCGACCAAGTCCGGTTCCTGCGCGCCAACCAGGCTGTGCCGCTGGCCGACATACCCGGCATCGTGTTCAGCGAGATATTCCGCGACGTCGACCTCTTCGTCGGCGTCGCCAGCATCGGCAACGACCCCGAGTGGAGCGACCAAGGCGAGCGCGAGGTCTTCAACCGCAACGTTTGGCATGAGTCCTCCTTTGGCGATCTCGGCGCCCAAGCCGAAACCCGCAAGGAAGTCCTCGCCCGGCTCCTGCCGCGCCTCAAGATCGGCAAGGTCGCCGAAATCGACGGTCGCTTCCTGCGGGTGACCGGCAAGCGCCACACCTATAAAATCCACCTGGGCAGCGGCAACATCCTCATCGCTCCCCAAGACCGCTATCTCTGCATTGTCCCTGGAGGAAAAGACGGGACAGGCGAGGTCTTCTTGCCATTCGAAGGCGACCGGACGCTCGCGATCATCCTCAGCAAAGCTTCGATGCTGGCCGAAGACGACAAGATCAAAGACCAGACGATCCTCCGGCAACTCTGAGGCTCGTCGGCCCAGGACTATGATCTTCGTCATATTCGGACTGATGTGGACATACCAAAGTCAACCCATGGCCGCAAGGCCCGAGAAACACCATGAGTTCACTTTATGAGAAGCTGGGCGGAGAGGCTGCCGTAGACGCCGCCGTCGACAATTTCTACCGCCGAGTCTTGAAAGACGACCGGATCTGCCACTACTTCGATGGCATAGACATGGAAAGACAGGCGGCCAAGCAGAAATCCTTCTTGACCATGGCCTTTGGTGGCCCCAACAACTACACCGCCCGAGACATGAAGGAGGCCCACGCTCACCTGGACGGCCTGAACGACACCCACTTTGACGCCGTCGTCGAGAACCTGGGTGCGACCCTAAAAGACATGGGCGTCGCCGACGAGCTGATCGCCGAAGTCGCTGCCGTTGCTGAGACGACCCGCGACGCCGTCCTCGGCCGTGTCTGATGCCGACGGTTGAGTTTGAAGGAAACCTGATAGAAGCTGAGGACGGCGAGACCGTCCTCAGCGCCCTTTTGCGACACGGCGTCGATGTCGGCCATGGGTGCCAGGCCGGTGCATGCCAGTCGTGCTTGCTTCGCGCCCCAGCAGCAGCACCACCAACCGCACAAAAAGGCCTGGACGACACTGTTGCAGAGGCCGGTGGATTCCTGGCCTGTATGGCCAAGGCCAAAGACGTCCCTAGCGCCACCCGCTTCGATCCGGACTACTTCCCGACCTATGCTGCCGATCTGGTGGAGAAGAGAGCATTGTCTGCCACGGTCCTGTTGGTGCGCCTGGCTGTGCCGGAGCTACCGCGGTGTCCGGGCCGGTTCGTCCAACTCACCGGGCCGACGGGAGTACGCCGACCATACAGTGTCGCCACATCCGCGCTCGATGCTAACGGGCTGGTCGATTTTCACGTCCGACTGATTCCAGGCGGCGAAATGAGCGAGGCACTGCTCCAAGCCATGCCTGGTGACAAGTTCTCGATCCAGGGCCCATATGGAAAGTGCTGTTACAGGCCTGGCGAACCCTGCGCTCAAATCCTACTCATCGGGTCAGGAACTGGCCTTGCACCTTTGTACGCGGTCGCGACCGACGCCCTCTCCCAAGGTCACACTGGACGCATCGAGGTTTTCTTCGGGGCATCGTCGCCCGAAGGGCTCTACTTTCTGGATGAGCTCCGATGCCTCGCGGCATCCTATCCCAACCTAGCAGTCACCGTTTGCGTCGATGCCGGTCCTCTCGAAGGCCAGTCTCTGGGATCGCCGCTGCAACATGCCTTGCAGGCCATCCCCGATATGGCCGATACGACCGTGTATTCGTGCGGACACCCAGCCTTGGTCAAGGCGGCCCAGCGTCAGTGCTTCTTGGCTGGCGCCAGCATGAAGCGCATCTTCGTCGACGCCTTCGAACCGGCTGGCCGCGCCTGACCGTGTAAGCTACGTTTCATGAACCGCCTCCAGTGCCTGGTGCTCTTCGTGCTCTTGTTGGTCGCCATTGGCTGCGGAGGAGGTGGCGGCGGGCTGACATCCACCGCAGCCAGCATCGACGTCCAGTGGCCGACCAGGTCGCGTGGTCTCAACCATGGCCTGAGCTCCGCCCTTTCAGCAACGATAACCGTCGTCGGTGCCAGCACGACCGGGACGGACATCACGTTCAACATCGACCGCGACAGCGCGAGCGTCGCCGCTCACACCGCCACCTATCAAGTCCCTGCCCAGGTCGATCCCACCCGCACGACGTCAGTCCAGGCGACCTTCTATGCCCAGCCCGGCTCGACTGGTGACGTCGTCGGCACCGCCTCAGCACCAGTCACCCTCAGCGGCACCGACTTACGACTAGGCACCATCACGTTGACCGGTGTGGTGCAGCACGTCACTGTCACGTCGCCAGCCCAAATGACCTCGGGCAGCGCTTCGACGCAGCTCACGTTCACCGCCACCGACAGCCACGGTGCCGCCGTGGCCGTCACCCCCGGCTCCGCACTGTGGGCGGTGACCAACGGTAGCCAGAATTTGACCTTGACCGCCGACGGAGTGGCGACCCCTGTGGCAGTCGGACAGGCGACAGTGAAAGCCACCGTCGACGGCATCGTGAGCTCGTTCTTTGCCATCGACGTGGTGAGCGGGGCCGTTCCAGCTTTCAACTTTCCCTTGGGCAAAGGCGGCGGCCTGGTAAGCACTGGGTTCGACGCCGTCGAAGCGACTCTGTTCCAGGTGACCGGCGGCCACAACATCCAGGTCACCCAGCTCGGCGTCGAAGTGCAGCAGACCGGCCAGGCACCCCTGCCGACTGCCATTTTCGACGCCGCCGGCAATATCCTGGCTCAAACGACCGTCAGCGAGACCGACACGCAGGCCAACGGCTACTACTGGAAGTCGATCACCCCGCTGACTCTTACCGCTGGCCAGCAGTACTACATCTGCTCACTGCACGGCACCGGAACGAACTTCTCCTACTTCTACGACACCCGTCCCACCACACCAGCTTCGTTCGTCCAAGACTTGGGCACCTGGTTCAAAGTCACGTCGACACTGGCGGGCGGCACTTGGCAGTCCAGCAGCGGTACCAGCCAGTACGGATCCGGCCCGGTCCGGCATTACGTCGCCAACTTCCAAGCCCAGCAGCTTTGACGTTGCGCAACTCCCATGGGCGAACCACTTTGGAGTAGACGGGATGTCCTGGGCGGCATGGCGGCCCTGCCGTTCGCGATGCGCATCCCCTTGCGCGTCGCACATGCGCCGAAGCCTATCCGCTTCGCCGTCATCACTGACCTCCACCACGGCCTGGCGCCCGACGCCCTTTCACGCTTGCAGGCCTTTGTCGATGCTGTGAAGAAGAGGAAGAATTTGGACTTCGTGATGCAGATGGGTGACTTCTGCTACTCAACACCCGAGTCCAGGGAGTGCGTCGACCTCTTCAATACCTTGCCTCACAGCAAGGTCCACATTCTGGGCAATCACGACATGGACAAGGTGGACAAAGCAGCGGCCATGTCCTTCTGGGGGATGCCTTCACGATATGGCACGCACCGCTTTGGCGGCTGGCGCTTCATCGTCCTGGATCTCAACCACTTCAAGAAGGAAGGCAAGCTCCACTCCTACGACAAAGGCAACTACTTCACCGACGACGCCACCCACAACTGGGCCGACCAGGAGCAACTGAACTGGCTGGCTAAAGAGCTGCGCTCCGACACCACACCGACTGTCTTGGTCAGCCACCAACCGCTCGGCTTCGCCGAGCCGGGTCATGCCATCCCGCCAGAACAACGCCAGGTACTCGACATAGTCGAGAAAGCCCGGCGCGACAACCCGAAGGGCGCCGTCGCCCTCTCGCTCTTCGGCCACCTGCACGTCGACCGCCTGGAACACGCCGCCGGCATGCCCTGCCTCTGCGTCAATTCAGCCAGCTACTTCTAGTACGAGGGCATGCGCCCCTATACCAAGCCGCTCTTTGCGTTCATGGAACTCTCATCCGACGGCCATCTCCTTGTCGAGGGAATCGAAGGAGCCTTTGCAGAAACACCGCCGCGGACCTCTGACAAGGTGCTTGGGCGGTCAGCTTCAATCCAGAGCCGGACGATCAGTGGCCGTTTGCCTTAGCAATTCTGAGAACTCGCCAGCGTCGTCCATGGCGTAGCCATCGTATGCCAACGCACTCAACCCAGGGCGTCCCCATCAGTTCAGGAAGTCTCCCACTCTCTCGACCGGTCGACGGCCCGGTGCCACTTGGCCATCATCGACTCGCGCTGGTCGGCCGACATGGCCGGCTCAAACCGACGGTCTTCCTTCCACTGGCCCGCGATCTCCGCTTCGTCCCGCCAAAAACCGATTGCCAAGCCAGCCAGGTAGGCGGCCCCCAGGGCGGTCGTCTCTGTCACCTGGGGCCTCACGACCGGGACGCCGAGAATATCGGCCTGAAATTGCATAAGCAGGTCGTTGGTCGCCGCGCCACCGTCGACCCGTAGCTCGTGCAGCCTCAGTCCAGCGTCGCGCTCCATAGCCGCCAAGACGTCGGCCGACTGGAAAGCAACCGACTCAAGGGCAGCCCGCGCCAGATGCGCCTTCGTGCTGCCGCGCGTCAGGCCGTGGACGCTGCCCCTCGCGTAGCTGTCCCAGTGTGGAGCTCCAAGACCCACAAAGGCCGGCACCATGTACACACCGCCGTTGTCGTCGACGCTGGCCGCCAGCGCCTCGACCTCCGAGCTCTCGCGGATCACCCCCAGACCGTCGCGCAGCCACTGCACCACCGCGCCTGCGACGAAGACGCTGCCCTCCAGCGCGTACCGGGGAGAACTCCCGAGTGAGCAGGCAGCCGTGGTCAACAGGTCGGCCTCGCTCCTGACCGCCCGTTTCCCAGTGTGGAGCAACATGAAGCACCCCGTCCCGTATGTGTTCTTCGCCATGCCCGGCCCGTGGCAAGCCTGCCCGAAGAGCGCCGCCTGCTGGTCCCCGGCGACCCCGGCGACCTTGACCCGGGCCCCGAAAAGTCCCTCGGCGGTTTCGCCGTACACCTCGCTCGAACCGCGGACCCCGGGCAGCACGGCTCGAGGCACGTCCAACAGGTCCAGCAGTTCGTCGTCCCACTGGCCCGTATGGATGTCGAACAGCAGCGTCCGCGAGGCGTTGGTCACGTCGGTCGCATGGACTTCGCCGCCGGTTAGCTTGTACAGCAGCCAAGAGTCGACCGTGCCAAATGCGAGTTCGCCCCGCGCGGCCAGAGCTCTGGCCCCGGGCACATGGTCCAGGATCCAGCGCAGCTTGGTGCCGCTGAAGTAGGGGTCGAGAACCAAGCCGGTTTTCGCCTGGAAGAGCTTGTCCAAGCCTCTCGCCCGCATTTCGGCGCACATGTCGGCTGTCCGTCGGTCCTGCCAGACAATGGCGTTGTGGACAGGTTCTCCAGTTCGGCGGTCCCACACAACGACCGTCTCCCTCTGGTTCGCGATGCCGATCGCCGCGACTTCGCTAGCCCGCACGCCGGCCCGGGCCAGCGCCTCCTGGGCCACCCCGACCTGCGTGCCCCAGATCTCCATCGGATCGTGCTCCACCCACCCAGGCTGCGGGAAGATCTGGCCGTACTCCTTCTGGGCCGACGCCACCGCGTCGCCACGGTCGTCGAAGAGGATGGCCCGGCTGCTCGTCGTGCCTTGGTCGAGGGCAAGGATGGTGGAGATCGCCGAGATTTACCAGGTCCCCGCTACCGCCGCACGACTAGACCAAACCCTTCGCGCAATATCGTCTCGTAGTCGTGCCCGCAGTCGGCCAGCCAAGTGACCACAAAGACCAAGGGCTCGTCGCCGGTGTTGGCGACGCGGTGGGCGTGGCGACCGTCGATCATGTGGACGCTCCCGGTGCCCATACTTTCCGTCCAAGCCTTGCCGTCACGGTCGCGCAACACGAGGCTCCCCGAACCCCGCAAGGTCAACATCCACTCCCCGCGCAATGGGTCGGTGTGAAAGTGTCCACGCGTCATGAAGCACTCGCCATGGACATCGCCCGGCTCGATGACCGTGGAAGCATAGAGCATCTCGGGTGCACTCGAGTCTGCTGCCACCATGCCGTAAGTGCGGTAGACGACACGTTCGTCACCAGCCTCCGGGACAGATGCCCACATCCCTGCCAGATCCCGGACCGTCCGCACCGAGGTCGGAGCACCCGAATCAAACGTCCCGTCATCAAAACTGAGTCGCACCAGGCGATTATGGGCCGCCGCTTCTCGAATAGACTGCAAGCCGTGACCCAGCCTGCCCTGCGTTCGAACTATGACGCCGTCGTCGTCGGCAGCGGACACAATGGCCTGGTCGCGGCGGCCTATTTGGCGCGAGTGGGCAAATGCGTCCTCGTCCTCGAGCGCAACGCCACCCTGGGCGGGGCGACGGCCTCCAAAAAGGTCTTCCCCGACTACGAGGCCTACCTGTCCACCTACTCGTACCTCGTCTCTCTCCTGCCCCCCAAGATCATCGCCGACCTAGGCCTGCAATTCGAGACCAAGCGTCGGAAGACAGCCTCATTCACACCCTACACCAAGCCCGACGGCTCTCCGGGTGGGCTAGTGCTCTCGAACGTCGACCCCTCCCGCTCCCAGGCGTCGATGGCCGAGATGACCGGTGATGACCGCGACTGGGCGGGGTACCAGCACTTTGTCGCCTTGGAACAGGCACTGGCCGCCCACGTGTGGCCCAGCTTCCTGAGTCCCCTACAAAGCCGAACCACCTTCGCCAGCTCGATGTCCACCGACCTGGAACGCGAGGCTTGGCGGTCGTTTGTCGAAGAGCCCCTTGGCACGGCAATAGAGAAAATCGTCCAGCACGACGCCCTGCGCGGCCTGCTCATGACCGACGGCAAGATCGGCGTCTTCACCCGCCCGGACGACCCGACGCTGCTGCAGAACCGGTGCTTCCTCTATCACGTCGTCGGCGGCGGCGACGGGGAATGGCGCGTGCCGGTCGGCGGCATGAAGTCGCTCGTCGAATCACTCTTGGATGTGTGCCACAGCCACGGAGTGGAGTTTTTGACCGGCGCAGAGGCAACCTCGGTTAGCCAAGGAGCCAAGACGCACGCTGTCTCATTCCGAACCGATTCTGGCGACCACGCCGTGGACGCGACCCACGTCTTGCTCAACGCCGGTCCCCGCACCTCGGCCCGCCTGCTCGGCCAACCATGGCAAGCCGATCCGGCCAACGAGGGCTCTGTGATCAAAATCAACATGCTCCTCCGAAGGCTGCCCAAACTGAAAGCCAAAGGTGTCTCGCCGGAAGAGGCGTTCGCCGGTTCGTTCCACATCGACGAGGGGTACGGGCAAATGCTGGCCTCCTATGCTTCAGCTTCGAACGGCCAACTCCCCGACCCCGCTCCCGGCGAAATCTACTGCCACACCCTCACCGACCCCTCTATCCTGAGCCCGGAACTGGCCCAACAGGGATACCAAACCCTGACCCTGTTTGGTCTCGACATGCCGTACCGCCTATTCAATGCCGACCACGACGCCAAGAGGCAGCACGTGCTGGAGCTCTATTTGGCCGGCCTAGACCGGCTCTGCGACGGCTCCTTCCTCGACTGCCTCGCCCGCGACCGCAACGGTGACCCCTGCCTGGAGATCAAAACCCCACAAGACATTGAGGCTGAAATCGACATGGACCAGGGGAACATCTTCCACGACGCCCCGTCGTGGTTCTTCGCCGAGAACACAGAGGATGTCGGCACCTGGGGCGTGGACACGGGTGTCCCGCGGGTCTACCGGGCCGGATCATCGGCCCTGCGCGGCGGCGCTGTCAGCGGCATCCCCGGCCACAACGCGGCGATGCGGGTGCTATTGGGCTGAGGCACCATGGCCAAGCGGGTGGGCAGCAACGCCAGTGAATGTCTGCCTCACGGGCACGATGTGACCGGATTCATCAAATATCAACTCGTCTAGGCAAATGACCCGCGAGTTAGCGTTAGTCTCGTCCAACGGCCTCCGGTGATAGCAGACAACATATCTGTTTGAACCTGGCAGTTGCAATACTGAATGGTGCCCGGCCCCCTTGCCCACCGTCGGGTCGGTAGCCAAGATTTGGCCGATCCGCTCAAATGGCCCAAATGGCGAAGAAGCCCGGGCGTAAGCGACGCCATAGGTCGAGTCTGTCCATCCACCCTCGGACCACATGAAGTAGTACTCGC
>JAFDWT010000061.1 GCA_018268335.1 Armatimonadota bacterium
GGGCCGTAGTTGTTGCTGCAGTTGGTCGTCTTGGTGGTCAGTCCGAAGGTGTGGCAGTATGCGTTGACCAAGTGGTCGCTGGCAGCTTTAGTTGCACTATAGGGGCTGCTGGGGTCGTAGGGAGTCGTCTCGGTAAACGCGCCCTGGTCACCAAGGGAGCCATAGACTTCGTCGGTGCTGACGTGGTGGAAGACCTTGTCCGCCTTGTCGTCGCCCCAGGCGGTGCGACAGGCCTCAAGAAGATTGAATGTGCCGACCACATTGGTGTCGACAAAGTTGCGGGGCGACTTGATGCTGCGGTCGACGTGAGTTTCCGCAGCCAGGTGGATGACGAGGTCCGGGTTATGTTCGCGGACGACAGCAAGCAGGCCGTCGTAGTCGCGCAAGTCTTGGTGGGTGAAAACGTAGTTGGGGCGCGAAGCGGCCTCGTGGACATTCATGGGGTTGGCGGCATAGCCCAGGTTGTCCAAGTTGACGAATTTGCACTCGGGGAACGCGCCGGTCGCCCAATTCAGCAGGTTCGAGCCGATGAACCCGCATCCACCGGTGACGAGGACTGTTTCTCCCATGGTCAACTCAACACATTGTCCCACTCGGGGACCCAGGCCCTGGGCAGCTTGCGCTTGGGAACGAGGCTATGGATGAGGCCGTGGATGGATTCTCGGATGTTCCTCTTGGAGGGAACACAGCCTCCAGGCATTTCCAATCGGGCCAATCTATCTCGCACGGCGCTGACGACAACGCTGGCGGCTTCGTGACGCCCTGCGCTGGCCAGCCGGGCTGCATTGTTCAAAAGTCGGATCGCATGCTCCTGGGTCGCTTGACGGTCGAGAAGTTCGATGTCTAGGTCAGGCCATGTCCTCTTTGCCCAAGCCAATCCGTCGTCGATCGGTGCGAAGTGTTCTGCCACTAGTTGGTGGGGGGCGGCGGACATGACGAACCGGTTGCTGGTCATAGACGGATGGTAGCGGTAGGCAGCCAACCGGTCGTCGCGATAGCTGACGTTGCCCAACGTACAACATCGCAGAGCCAGAGCCCAGTCTTGAGAAGTCTGGACGGGGATGTTGTCGAACCCACGGGCCCGACGGACAGTGTCCGTGCGAAACACCAGTGACGGCGAGCGGAACTGGTAACTGACGATGTTGTGTTCGAAGACTTCACGGCCGCACTTGTCCCAGTCGGGCTTCTTGGAGGTGATCCGCGAGACCCGGTCGTGCCGGTCCATTTTGAGGCTGCGGACGGCGACGAAGGCGAGGCAAGGATCATGGTGCAAGAGAGAGGCCGTCCGCTCCAAAAACTCTGGGTAGCAGTAATCGTCGCCGTCGGTGCGATAGAGAAATGCGCCGGTGGCCTCGTCGATCGCCCGTTGGTTCGACTTTGAGATCCCAAGGTTGGACTCGTTGCGGAGCAGCTTGATCCGTTTCTCGTGCGCGGTCAGTTCACGCAGCAGCTCGTAGCTGCCGTCGGTGCTGCAGTCGTCGACGATGATCCA
Organism: Armatimonadota bacterium; assembly: GCA_018268335.1. Taxonomy (GTDB): domain Bacteria; phylum Armatimonadota; class Fimbriimonadia; order Fimbriimonadales; family Fimbriimonadaceae; genus JAHBTB01. The sequence goes on from JAFDWT010000061.1 coordinate 1,493, forward strand.
TTCCCAGTCCTCGCTAGATTGCCGCAAGATCGAGGCCACTCTTTGGTGCAAGAACGGCCTCTGGTTATAGACTGCGGAAACGACGGAGACTTGGGGCGGCATGAAGTCACTCGACAAAAACGGAAGGTCTATAGTTTATGCAAACTTGATGCCAATCGACAATGGCAACTATGCCAATGTCAGCCGGATCGCCGCGATTGTGCTCTCTATGCTTGGGAGAGCTGCATATTCATAGACCGGGTTGTAGCCGATGTGCACGTCGTCTCTGCTGACCACTTGGGGGGCCGAGTACAGGTAGGAGAACCACTCCGGCTTGCCGACGACCTCGGAAACCAAGGTGTGGGCGAAACCGCAGGTCTTGGTGTCTTCTTGGACGACCACGAGCCGGCCCGTCTTCTCTAGTGACTTGGCGACGGTCGCGTAGTCGCACGGGACGATGCTGCGTAGGTCGATGATCTCGACGCTGGCCTCGCCAGCCAGTTGGTCGGCGGCAGCTTGGGCGACCTCCAGCGTATTGGCCCAGGCGACGACGGTGACGTCGGAACCCTCGCGCACAACCTTGGCCGAGCCGAACGGCACCGGCTCGACTTCGGTGACGTCCATCCGCTTGCGGAAAATGTGCTTGGGAACCAGGATGAAGCAGGGGTCTTCGCTGTGGACGGCCGTCCAAAAGAGGCCGGCCGCGTCGGCGGGCGTGCTGGGGATCGCGACCTTGATGCCGGGCACGTGGGCCAGGAAGGCCTCGTTGGCCTGGCTGTGCCAGAGCGAACCGCCAGGAAGATAGGCGCCGTACGGGGTGTAGACGACCATGGGTGTCGTCCACTCGCCGCCGGTGCGCCAGCGGAGGGTGCTGATGTTGGTCAGCAGCTGGTTCCATCCGGGGGCGAGGAAGTCGACGAACTGGATCTCGAAGAGCGGCTTGTAGCCATAGGCGCTCAGGCCGACGGCGACGCCGAGGATCGTGGCCTCCGCGAGCGGCGAGTTGAAGACTTGCTTCGGGAAGGAATCGGTGAGTGACTTGGTGAGGCCGAAGACGCCGCCTTTGGGGTCTTCGATGTCCTCACCGAACATGATGACGGCGGGGTCGTCGGCGAGGGCTTTGTGGAGGGTCTTGTTGATCGCCTCGACCATTGTCTGCGCGCCTGTCTCTACTGGTGGCCGCTCGGGCTTGTCGGGGGCGCCCCAGCAGTTGACAAAGAGGTCGCTGGCTTGGGGGTCGGCTTCCTTCTCGGCGCGGATGTAGTCGTCGTCGACTTCGGCGTTGACCCGGGATTGCATCGCCTCAAACTCGGCGGTGGTGAGCTTGCCTTCGGCGATCAGTTCGTCGCGGAGGAGCGTGATCGGGTCGCGGGCGACCATGGCGTCGATTTCGGCCTGAGGGCGATAGACGCGGTGGTCGTCGGAGCTGGTGTGGCTGCTGAGGCGGTCGATGTCGAACCAGATCAGGGTCGGGCCGTCACCGGCTCTGGCCTTGGCGATAGCCTCGCCGCCGACCCGGTCGACTTCGCCGACGTAGCGGCCGTCGACCTTGACCAAGCGCTCCTGGCTGATGACGCCACCAAAGTTGAGCGGCATGAAGTGTTCGGTAGGGGTGCTGATACCGTACTTGTTGTCTTCGATAGCCAAGATCAATGGGAGTTTTTCTTGGACGGCAAACGACCAGGCTTCGTAGAACTCACCCTGGCGCATGGCGGCGTCGCCGACGGTGGCAAGGACGACAGAGTCTTTGCCGTCCATTTGCATGCCCCAGGCGGTTCCGGCGGCGGGGATCAGGCCTCCGCCGGTGGGGGTGCAGACGCTCATCACGTTGTGTTTGCGGCTGCTGTAGTGGCCGGGCATCTGGCGGCCGGCGCTGCTGCTGGCCTTTTTGGCAAAGTAAGCGAGGGCCAGTTCGTAGTTGGTGAGGCCTCGGGCGAGCATGAGCGCGCGGTCGCGGTAGTAGGGGTACAGCCAGTCGTCTTGGCCCAGGTGGGTGGCTAGGCAGCCGATGGCCTCGTGGCCCATGCCGCTGACTTGGAACCAGCCTTTGCTCTGGCGCAACAGGATGCCTTCGCGCCGGTCACCCTCGCGGCTCAGCATCATCAGACGCAGATAGTCGAGTTTGTTCAGAGAATGGGTTGCTGACACCACAGACATCGCTTCCTCACGTTTCGCCATTGAAACCAGGGTCCGACTTAGGGGCTGGACTTCCAAACATTATGGAGCCTGGCCCGGAGATTTGTTGGGCACGTCCGCTAGGGTCGTGACTTGGCCGGCGACGGTGACAGCCTTGGCATTGGGGCTCTTTTTGGTTTCTTCGGCCGGTGAGCCGTGGGCGTTCCACTTGTTGTCTTGCGACTCGTAGACCAGCACGGTACGGCTGGGATCGCGGACCTCGGACTTGACCTTCTGGGCTACGGCGTCGTTGTAGGAGTATCCATAGCCATTGGTGCCACCTGAAGGGCCCTGGAGCTTCTTCTTGGTCTCCGTGTCCGCCATGTCGGCGGTCTTGAGGCGGTCCAGCGTGGCGTCCATCCAGCCGTCGGCACTGGGAAACTGGCCCTCAGAGTCGTAGTAGAGCATCAACGCGGTGTGGATCGACTTGAGGTTTGCGGCTGAGTCGCCCTTGTAGGTGCGCTGTTCGATGGAGCCGCCGTAAGTCCGGACGATGAAGTTGACCAGTGGCCCGAGGCCCAGCACGTACCAGGCGACGGCTCCGACGACGAGGACGCCGCCGACGATCCACCACTTTCTGCGCTTCCGTGCTTTCCCCTCCATCGTCATTCAGCCAGTAAACTTGAGGACGTGGCAGACACCCCTCGCGTTTCCCTGTGTTGCCTGCCGACTCCCTTGCACCGCCTCCCCAGGCTGTCGGAGATGTTGGGCATCGAACTATGGATCAAGCGCGACGACCTGACCGGCTTCGCGATGGGAGGGAACAAAGGGCGCAAGCTGGAATACATCGTCGCCGACATCTTGGCTTCGGGGGCGGACACGGTCGTCACTTGTGGTTCGTCGCAGTCGAACTTCGTGCGTCAGTTGGGCGCGGCGTGCGCGATGCATGGTTTGGAGTGCCACGCCGTGGTGATGGATTTACCCAGGCCGGACGGCACTGAGCCTATTGGCGAACCAATGGCGATGGGCGGCAACCTTTTGCTGGACACTTATTTCCGCGTCCGTGTCCACAAGGTGGCCGATGGTGGATGGTCGGAGCTTGAGGCGGCGGCTGGTTCGTTGGCTGCGCAATTGGCCGCGGAAGGGAAGCGGGTTAGAATCGTGCCGCTCGGTGGGAGCGGGCCGTTTGGTGCCCTGGCATTTTGGAACGCGGCACACGAGCTTCAGGCCCAGTTCGAGGGCCGATTCGACTATGTGGTGACCGCCAGCAGTAGCGGCAGCACCCAGACCGGCCTGACCTGCGGGTTCCATGGCTCAGCGACCAAGGTGATCGGCATGTCATCGGACCCTGAGCCAGAAATCGCCGACGACATGAGCGCGATATCGCACCAACTGGCAGCAGTGCACCCCTTGAGCCCGGCGTTGTCGTCGGAGGACTTCACGTTCCGACTCGATTGGGTCGGGCCTGGTTATGGGGTCGCCAGCCAGGCTGGAAACGAAGCCCTGTCGCTCATGGCGACGACTGAGGGCATCATGTTAGACCCGATCTATTCGGCCAAGGCATTTGCGGGCCTGGTGGCGATGGCGAAGGCGGGAGAGCTTTCTGGTTCCGTTTGTTTCTGGCACACAGGCGGGACGCCGGTGTTGTTTGCTTATGGCGAAATCGCAGGTTAGCGAAGTCGCATTGTGTAGTTTGCGTCCAGATAGCTGTACGTAGTGTTGCTGAACCGCCAGAAGCCGAACCCTAGGAACGCCACCATCAGGGCGACCAATGCGACGTTCATCGGCTTAGTGTTGGTGTCCACAACTTTCTTTTTCGCAATGCCATAGGCAGCCATCACCGTTCCCAGAGTGAAGAAGAGATACAGGAGCGGGCCGAAGGGATGGTCGTGGAGGGAGGCAGCCAGGTCACCGTGGAGCAGGTGGGTCCAGCTGGTGGTCAGGCCGCACCCAGGGCAGGGACGATGGAAGAGCACGACGCTCGGGCATGGCGGCAAGCCCAGCTGGGTGTGGGTCGCGTGGCCGATTGGCGACGGCCTCATCAGAAGGCCGGCCAGCGTGCAGCCCAGCCAAGCCACGCACCAGACCACCTGGCCCTGCAGGTGGCGGGCCCGGTCAACCGGCTGGAGGCTGAGGATCGCGGTCACCGATAGGAATGACGATTTTGGGCCGGAGCAGGTTTCCGTCGCACCAGGCGAGGGCTACTGCTTCGCCGTTTTGGTCGAGCAGCAGGACATCGCCGACTTCGTCGGTGTGGCTGGCGACCATGCGGCCGTGCCGCAGGCCGGCGACGTCCTCTGGCCCTACTTTCGCCTGGGTGATGTTGGCCAGGGCCCGTGTCATTGGCAAAAGGTCGTCGGCCGTGACGAGGGACGGGTCTTTGGCATTGTCAGCGTGGAACTCGCCGAGTCGCGTGCGCCGGAGGCCGGAGACGTGGGCCGGGCACCCGATCGCATGGCCGATGTCGTGGACGAGGCTTCGGACGAAAGTTCCGCCGCCACAATCCACCTGGAAAGTCACCTTTTCATCGGCGACCTTAGCAATGGAGACACTCGATATCGTCACCTTTCGAACCGGAATCTCCACAGTGTCGCCACGACGGGCATACTGGTAGAGCTTCTGTCCTCCGACTTTGACGGCGCTGTGCAAGGGGGGCAATTGCTCGATGTCACCCAAGAAGCGCGGTAAGACAGACTGAATCTTGGCCTCCAATCTTTCAGGGACAGCCCCAGTCTGTGTGACCTCGCCCTCCAAATCGTAGGTCGTCGTCGCCGAGCCGAACGTCGCTTCGACCAGATAGCCCTTTGGCTCCAAATCGAGGTAGTTGAGAAACCGGGTGGCGTGGCCTACAGCAATGACGAGGAGCCCAGTCGCCAAGGGATCGAGCGTGCCGGAGTGGCCCACCCTCTTCGTGTTCAGCCGAGCCCTCACCTTGGCGACGGCGTCGTGCGACGACCAGCCCAGGGGCTTGTCGACTAGGAGGAATCCAAGCACAGCTTTAGCGCCTCGACCAGTTGTCTTTCCGCTTTGTCAATGTCCCCGTCGAACGAGACGCCGGCGGCGTTCTTGTGGCCGCCGCCGCCGAATTCGCGGGCCACACCGGCGACGTCGAAGTGAGAGCGTGAGCGTAAGCTGCCTCTGATCTTGCCGGGCTTATGTTCGCGCAGGACGGCGGCGACTTGGACCGTTTCGACGCTGAGCAGTTCGTTGGCCAGACCCTCGGTGTCCTGGTCGGCGGCGCCGTAGAGTTCAAAGATCTCATTGGGCACGACCACCCAGGCGAGCCGACCACCGCATTCCAGCCGCATGTTGGAGAGGACGTGGCCCGTCAGCCGGGCGGCGGGCAGGCGGCGGCTCATGTAGACCGCTTCGCTGATCTCCGCAAGATTGACTCCGGCATCGAGCAGGCGCGCCACTAGATGCAGGGAGTGCGCGGTGGTGTTGGCATAGCGGAAGCTGCCGGTATCGGTGACGATGCCGGTGGCCAGGCATGTCGCCATCTCCGGCGTGACCTCGACATCGGAATCAAAGAACAAATCGCACAAGATCGCTGCCGTGGCGGGAGACTTTGTGGACACGATGCGCAGGTCGCCAGGCGACTCGACCGGGATGTGGTGGTCGATGGTGACCAATTGAGGCAGGCCCTCGAAATACGGGGCGGCGCGGCCCAACCTGGACATGGCCTCCAGGTCGATGATCACACCGACATCGAAGGGGCCGCCGATCGGCTCTTGCCGGACGCGGTCCACGTGGGGGAGCCAATTCAGGTTAGAAGGAGGAGCGTCTTGGCACAGGACTTCGTTTTCCAAGCCGATCTGGTCCAGCCAAAGTGAAAAGGCGATCGCCGACCCCAGGGCGTCGCCGTCAGGGCTCATGTGGGTGCCGACCACGGCCCGCTTTTTGCCCTCGAGGATCTGCCTGAGCGCGGGAAGCTGGGACCGGATCCATTGGGGTGTACCGACCTGGGACAAGGGAACCGATGATACCTGTTGGGCGTTGCGGCGACCGGAGAAGACCAATGGCGGCTGGTAACCTGGAGCACAAGATGGAACCTGGCTCGGGCCGACTACGGCTGCAAGAGAGCGTCACGCCCTGGCCGCTGTCCACGAAGCTGAAGCGGGTCGCCTGGAGCGTTTGCCAGGCGCTGTTGTTCCGGCCCGGCAACAAGCGGTTTGGCTCCAAATGGCGTGTGAACCTGTTGCGCATGTGGGGTGCGCAGATCGGAGAGCGTTGCGACATCTCGCCTTCGGCCCGGATTCTGCAGCCCTGGAAGCTGACCATGGGCGACCAATCGTGCATCGGCGACAACGTCGATGTCTATAACTTCGCAATGATCACTTTGGGCGACCAGACCGTGGTTTCGCAGCGGACTTATCTGTGTACTGGCACGCATGACTTCGAAGACCCGACCATGCCGTTGCTGTTTTATCCTATCACGATAGGATCGGAGTGTTGGATCGCCGCTGAAGTGTTTGTCGCGCCTGGCGTCACTATTGGCGACCGAGTTGTAGTAGGCGCCAGGTCAGTTGTCGTTAAGAATTTGCCCGCAGCCATGGTGTGCGCTGGTCATCCGTGCAAGCCTTTGAAAGAAAGAGTTATCAAGTTGGACAAGGACATTGTCCGTGACACGTCGATCTATGAGTGAGTTTGGTCTTTCATGATTTCTGTTGTGATCTTGACTAAGAACGAGGAGATCGACATTGTCGATTGCATTCGGTCAGTGTCTTGGTCGGACGATGTTCACGTATTGGACAGTTGCTCGACCGACAAAACGGTGGAGCTCGCCCGCGCCGCTGGTGCACATGTGCATTTACGGCCGTTTGACAACTATGCTTCGCAAAGAAACGCTGGTTTGCAGCTGCCTTTGAAACATGAATGGATGCTGTTCCTCGACGCCGACGAGCGGTGTACTGAGCCGCTTCGTGAGGAGATTTGTCGCGTCGTGAGTGGCGACACAGGGCAGAACACTGCCTATCGGATGCACCGGCACGACTACTTCTTGGGTCGGCACCTGAAACGTGTGATGCCCAGCCCGACGAACATCCGCCTTCTCAAAGTCGGTGCGTGCCGATACGAAAGGGAAGTGCACGAGCGTCTGGCAATGGACGGCGAGATTGGCGAATTGCAGAGCTATTTCGACCACTTTGCCTTTAGCAAAGGTGTTGACAACTGGTTTGCTCGGCACATGCACTATTCCACTCATGAAGCCACTGCTGTGGCATCGGATATGGCGACAAGCTTCTTCGGAGCTTTTGCGAGAATATTCAAAGAAAAGGAGAAGGAAAGGCGTTGGAAGGCTATCAAACAGTTCACCTACCGGCTGCCTTTCCGTCGACATCTCAAGTTCTTCTTCATGTACGTCGTTAAAGGTGGGTTTATGGACGGCCTGCCCGGCCTGCTCTACTGCCAGATGTTGATGGTCTACGAGCGGTCTGTCGACCTCAAGATCAAGTACGCCGAGCTAGAAGCTCGGCTGCGAAAGGCTTAGACTCCGACCGTGTAGTATTCCCAGCCAGCAGACTCCGCTTCTTCGCGAGTCCACAACCGCCGACCATCAAACAGAAGTGCGGTTCCGACGACCTTCTTCAACGTGGCCAAGTCTAGATTTTTGAACTCGGCCCACTCCGTGACGAGGATGACGGCGTCCGCACCGCTAAACACGTCCGCGGGTTTGTCGACATAGCAGATCTCAGGATGGACTTGGCGCGTGTTTGGCATCGCCACCGGGTCGTGGGCGACGACAGTCGCGCCGTTGGTGCGCAAGAATTCGATGATTTCCAGTGACTTTGCGTCGCGGATGTCGTCAGTGTTCGGCTTAAACGCCAGCCCCAAAAGGCCAATTGTTCTGCCCTGCAGCGAGCCCAAACGAGACTGAAGCCGCGTCAAGAAGTGCAGGGTCTGCTCGTTGTTGATCTGGTCGGCGGCGGTCAGGAGGTCGAACCGGTAGCCCAGGCGCTCGCCGGTTTTGGTCAGGCCCTGCACGTCCTTGGGGAAGCAGCTCCCGCCCCAGCCGAGTCCAGCCTTGAGGAATTGGCTGCCGATCCTTTTGTCCATACCCATGCCAACGGACACTTCTTCGACATCGCCGCCGCACTTCTCGCAAATGCGGCTGATGGCGTTGATGAAGCTGATCTTGACGGCGAGGAAGCTGTTGCTGGCGTATTTGATCAACTCGGCGCTTGGGCGGCTGACGACCAGAACTTCTGCCTTCAGAGGTTCGTAGACCTCCTTCATCTTCTCGGCGGCACCGGGATCGGAAGTGCCCAGAACGATCCGGTCGGGGTTGAGGGTGTCGTAGATCGCCGTACCTTCACGCAGGAACTCTGGGTTGCTGACGACGGTGAAGAGTTCAGGCGAGACGCCGGCGTCGAGGATGATCTGCTCGACCAGGTCGCCGGTGCCGACAGGCACGGTTGACTTGTTGACGACGATGGTCGGCTTGTCGATAGCCGCTGCCACTGACGCGGCGACGGCCTTGACGGCGCGGATGTCTGGGGTGCCGTCCGCCATGGGCGGCGTGCCGACGGCGATAAAGACGACTTCGGTCTGTTTGGTGGCCTCGGCGATGGAGGTCGATGTCGTCAGGTTGCCATTGGCGATCGTGCGGCTGAGAATCTCATCGAGGCCCGGTTCGTATATGGGGGAAATACCAGCGGTGATCTTGTCCAGTTTGGATTTGTCGTGGTCCACGCCGATCACTTGGTGACCCAGATCGGCCAAGACGGCGGCGGTGACAAGGCCGACATATCCGGTTCCAACGACGCTGATTTTCATGGGCTACCTTCAAATTATGGCGGACGAGGAGCGATTGTCTAGGTTAGTCAGCGGCTCTTGGCGGCTTCTTCTAGGACCCTGATGAAGTCCTTGGCCGACTGTTCGAGTTCAAACTTCTCGTGGAAACACGACAAGGCTGCTCGTCCCATTGCAGCAACTTCTGGCTCGCTGAGAGCTTTGAATCTGCTGAATGCCTTGTTGGTGCCTTCCAAGTCGTCGTTCTCGACGATTCCGCCGCCGGAGGACGCCACTTCTTGGTAGATGTTGACTTTGTTCGAAATCAAGACCGGCTTGGAGCAGGACATGGCTTCGGCGACGACCTGGCCGAAATTCTCTTGGTGCGAGGGCAAAGTGAAGGCTTGGCAAGCCTCAAACGCACCCCATTTGACGTCGCCGTTGAGCATGCCGGGCCATATGATCCGGTCGGCGACACCATGGGACTGGGCTAGTTCTTTAAGTCCCGCCACGATGCCGACCTGATCAGGGCCAGCGATAACGAGCTTGTATTCGGGACAGTCGGCATAGACCTTGGCGAAAGCCTGGATCAGGAGGTCGACGCCCTTTTTGGGGTGGATGCGGCTGAGGTAGAGGAGGAAGGGCCTGCCTTCGACTTCTGGAACGGCACTGTGGAAGGCTTGCAGGACTTTTTCGCGGTCGTATTGTGGCTTCGTGATGCCGTAGGCGATGACCCGCTCGTTGCACCGGTATGGCCGGAACGACTGGCGGGCGAGGATGCGCTCCTCTTCGGTTGTGAACAGAGTGACTGCCGCGTCGCGGAGCTGCGGGTAGATCGCCCAGGGCCAAAAGAGGTACTTCTTAATCTTCTTTAATGGATAGGCCCTGTTAAAATACGGGTCGAGAAAGCCATGGACAAATGTCACCAGTCGGTTCTTGTCTCGACGCATTTCTCGCCAAGCGGCGTAGCAGCAGTGCTCAAAAATTGTATGCAGGACAACAAAGTCGTAGCCGCGGTGGTTTTGGGCGATCCAGGGTCCTACTTTTCTTGAGATGCCCAACTTGTTGCCTGGCCCGAGGGCGTGGACGACGACGTCCGATGATGCGACCCAAGGCGCCGCAGGATCGTCGATGGTGGCGACCTCGGACACGTGCCCCAGCTTGGCGAGTTCACGGCTCACACAGATCGTCCAGTTGATGGGTCCCCCGTCAGCAAGGTTCATGGACGGGATCACGTGGAGGATTCGCATGGGGGACGCCTTGTTGTACCTGTGCATGCCTGCGGCCAATGGTGAGGCACTACCTAGCATATTGTCGGCAGACCTGCAGGCCGACCAGACACAGGCTCGAAAATTCGACAATTAAACATCACTTTATGTGTAATCATATTAAGAATCTTTGATACTGGGTTTCATCAGAAGGTATGAATATATCGGTGTAACATGGCATTCATTAGGGAGGGCGAGAGCGAGACCTATAGAAGGTCGCAATCAACGCTGTTGCTCATGGAGTTGCTATGTGCGGTATTGCGGGCATGTTCGGTTATAGGTCGCCTTCCGGGTTTGACCGTGACCGTCTGGAACAGATGACGGATCAGATGGCCCTGCGTGGGCCGGACGACCGTGGCATCTGGGTCGGCTCCAAGGGAAACATTGGCTTTGGGCATCGCCGCCTGAGCATCATCGACCTTTCTGAGCTGGGGCACCAGCCCATGCATTGGGCCGACGGTCGGTATACGATCACCTTCAACGGTGAGATTTACAATTACCAGGAGCTTCGAGAGGAGCTCATTGGCCAAGGTCGGCAGTTCCGCTCCCACAGCGACACCGAAGTCCTGCTTGCCTTGTTCGGGCGCGACGGCGAGCACATGTGCGACCGGTTGCGCGGTATGTACGCCTTCGCTGTCTACGACGAGGTCACAGGCGCCGTCTTCTTGGCGCGCGACCCGTATGGGATCAAGCCGCTTTATTACGCTGACCATCACGGCACATTCAGTTTCGCCAGCACGGTGAGAGCAGTCCAGTGCTCCAAGACGTACGACGACACGATGGACCCGGCGGGCATCGTCAGTTTCTTTGTCTGGGGGTTCGTGGCTGGGCCGAACACGCTCTATAAGGGCATTAAGGAGCTTCCGGCCGGCCATTCGATGGTCGTGGACAGCGCCGGAGTGCACAAGCCTCGTCGGTTCTTCAGCCTGGCGGACACGTTGGCCCACGCCGCCGAAGCCGATGTCAACCAGGAGTCGATGGTCGAGGCACTGAAGCACGCAATCAGCGATTCTGTCCGCGCGCATATGGTGGCCGACGTGCCGGTCGGGTTGTACTTGTCCGCTGGCGTGGATTCGACTTGCCTGGCATCCTCTGTGGTCCGGCAGGGCTTAAAGCCAGCGACCCTGACATTGGGTTTTGAGGAGTTCCGTGGCACCGAGAACGACGAAGTCGTGGCGGCCGAACAGGTCGCGGCGTGCCTTGGCGTCGAGCACAAGACGATGTGGGTCTCTCGGGACGAGTTCAGTCATGACCTTGCCGACATCCTGATCAACATGGACCAGCCCAGCGTCGATGGGGTGAACACCTACTTGGTCAGCAAGTACGCCCGGCAGGCGGGGTTCACTGTGGCATTGTCCGGACTGGGAGGCGACGAGATACTAGGTGGCTACTCCTCGTTCAATGACGTGCCCAAGATCCTCAACCGGACTCGATGGGCAGCCAAGACACCTTGGTTGGGTCGCGGAGTGCGCAAGGTCGCTGGGCCAGTCGTCTCGCGATTTACCAGCCCCAAGTTCGCTGGTCTGCTGGAATACGGCAGCACTGTCGGTGGAGCCTACATGCTGCGAAGGAGCCACTTCTTGCCGCATGAACTTTCCGAGTTCCTGGATCCGAAACTGGTCGTCGAAGGCTGGAACTCATTGCAGTCCCTCCAGAAGTTGGAGGCGCTGGCAGGAAAGAGCGATTCGCTGTACGGCAAAGTCGCGCTGATGGAGGCGCAGTGGTACATGCAGAGCCAGTTGCTCCGCGATTCGGACTGGGCTGGCATGGCTCACAGTATCGAGCTTCGGGTGCCGCTGGTCGATATCGAAGTGTTCAAGGCCCTCGCGCCATTTATCGCCAAGGGCGTCCCACCACGAAAGAAAGACCTCGGCGAATGCCTGGACCCTGCAATCAAGAGCTTGATAGTCAACCGGCCCAAAACTGGCTTCTCGGTGCCGATCCGCCGGTGGCTGATGCAAGAAGATGAGGCGAACAACGAGCGTTCAGTGCGGAGCTTCGCCAAGCTAGTGGCCCGGTCTTTTGGCATACCGGTCGACAAGAAGTCCGGCTCGCATACGGTGTCGGAGGTCGTGGCAGAGGCCCGGTCTGGTACTTTGTAGCCGCCTATGTGTGGAATCGCTGGCTACGTCGGCCCGCGCAACGCGGTCGATGTCGTGTTCGACCAGTTGAAGCGCCTCGAATATCGCGGATACGACAGTGCCGGCTTGGCCTACGTCGATGAAGGGCGGCTGCATGTCCTCAAGAAGGCGGGCAAGCTGACCGGGTTAGGTTCGCTCTTGGCGGAATCCAAGCCGTCGGCACACACGGCCATCGCCCACTCGCGATGGGCGACCCATGGCGGGCCGACCGACCTGAACGCCCATCCCCACCACGACCAGGACGCCCAGATTTCGGTGATCCACAACGGGATCATTGAGAACTACTTGGAGCTGAAGTCGGACCTCGTCAGCCGGGGTCACACGTTCCATTCAGAGACAGACACCGAGGTCGCCGCGCACGTCATCGGTGAGGAGTATCGCGACGGCGTCGAGTTGGTGGAGGCCGTCCGCCGAGCCGTCGCCAAGTTGCGTGGTGCTTTTGCTTTTGTCGTCGTCAGTTCGGCTGAGCCAGGGACGATCGTCTGCGCCCGGAACGCCAGCCCGTTGATCGTCGGTTTTGGCGAGGGTGAGTCGATGGTGGCCAGCGACATTCCTGCGCTGCTGCCCTATACGCGGCGAGTCGCCATTCTGGAAAACGACATGGTGGCCAAGGTCACCGTCGACGCTATCAAGTTCTATTCGCTGGAAGGCAAGCCGATCGAGCCAAAGCCTTTCGACGTCGACTGGGACGCCGTCGCTGCGGAAAAGGGTGGGTTCGAGCACTTTATGATCAAAGAAGTGCACGAGCAGCCTGAGGTCGTGCACCAATGCCTGGCCGGGCGGGTGGAAGGCGACCATGTGAAGCTGGACGGCTTGTTTAGCGACCACGTCTGGCACGAGATCGACCGGATCAACATCATCGCTTGCGGCACGGCCTATCACGCTGGTTTGATGGGCAAGTGGATGTTCGAGCGGATGCTGCAGCTGCCGGTCGACGTCTTCTATTCGTCTGAGTTCCGGTATGGCGAGCCGCTACTCTCGCCTCGGTCGCTGGCCATCTTTGTCAGCCAGAGCGGTGAGACCGCGGACAGCCTGGCCGCCCTCCGGTTGTGCAAGGCCCGCCGGATCCGGACTCTTGGCGTGGTCAACGTCGTGGGCTCAAGCATCGCCCGCGACTGCGACCGTGTCCTCTACACCCAGGCAGGGCCAGAGATTTCCGTAGCCAGTACCAAGGCCTACACGGCCCAAGTCCTCGTCCTCCTCTTGCTCGTCTTGCACATCGCCCAGGTGCGCGAAATGCCGGGCGTGCGTGTGCCGGAGATCGTGCAGGACTTGCGTGGATTCGCCGAGTCGATGCGGCAGTCTTTGGATCTGGAGCCGCAGGTGAAGGCACTGGCAGAGAGATTCAAGGACTCGAAGATGGTCTTCTTCCTAGGCCGCAACGCGGACGCCCATGTGGCGCTGGAAGCTGCATTGAAACTGAAGGAGATCGCCTACATTCCGACGCAGGAGTGCCCGGCGGGCGAGCTGAAGCACGGCCCACTGGCCCTGGTGGAGCCAGGAGTCCTGGCGGTCTTTGGCGCCACGGACCCGGACACCCAGGACAAGTTGCTGAGCAACATGAAGGAAGTGCAGGCTAGGGGCGGGACGGTCGTAGCGGTCACGACGAACGAAGCCTCGGCATGGGCCGACGAAATGGACACTGTCTTGAGAGTCGCCAGCTGCGAAACCAAGGCTTTGGCCGCCCTCTCGACCATTGTTCCTTTGCAGTTATTGGCCTATCATCTAGCCAATTTGCGAGGATGCGAGATCGACCAACCACGCAATCTTGCTAAGTCTGTGACTGTCGAATAGCGGAACGAAACTAATGTCGGTGCCCGGGCGTTGGTACAATCGGTTGGAGGCAGTCTCAGCCAGCCGGTCTGTGCCTCTAGTTCCGTCGGTCGACGGACGATTATTGAAGCTTGGAGCAGGGAATGGCAGCACCGACCTCGAGGATACAGTTCGCGATAGAAAATGAAGCTGTCGCGACCCTGGAGCCGCGCGTCATCCGCTACCGCAAACGCAAACGCATCCTCGACATCTTGGGGTCGTCACTGTTCTTGCTGGTCTTCTTCCCATTGATGCTCGTCATCGCCATCCTGGTCAAACTCACGAGCCCCGGTCCAATTTTTTACGTGTCAAGAAGAGTCGGCCTTTGCGGTCGTATTTTTCCGTTCTATAAGTTCCGCTCCATGTATGTGGACGCCGACAAGCGGAAAGACGCTCTGAGCGACCAGAACGAAAAGGACGGGCCGATCTTCAAGATGAAAGACGACCCTCGGGTCACCAAGGTCGGCAAGTTCTTGCGCAAGTACAGCCTGGACGAGTTGCCGCAGTTCATCAACGTCTTTGTCGGAGACATGAGCCTGGTCGGTCCTCGTCCGCCCTTGCCGCGCGAGGTGAACGAGTACGACTCGTACGCGGCTGAGCGGCTTTCAGTGCGACCGGGTCTGACTTGTTATTGGCAGATCATGGGTCGCAGCGACCTATCGTTTGACGAGTGGATGCGGCTGGACCACAAGTATATGCAAGAGATGAACTTGTGGGTCGATATCAAAATCTTGTTGCTGACTCCCTTCGCCATCTTGAAGGGCGACGGCGCCTATTAGGCGTATTCTGGGAATTCTAGTGGGGCAACCTGGATCGCCAGGGGGCCGAAATGTGTTGTGACTAGTGGAGCGACGGCAAGAAAAACCTCTGGCCGCAGGTCGAAGGCGACCGATACTATGAACAGGGAGTCCTATTGATTGATGGGTGACAACGAGACACTGGCTGTGAACGCGCCGATGGGCGACGCTGCGCAGCCCAAGCCAAAGGGGCGGGGGTTCGACATGGACAAGGCCATGGCGCTCCTCAAGGTTCCCGAAGTGCAGGCCGGCCTGTTGATGACCGCCGTCCTGCTGCCGATGTTTTGGAATCTCATCTTGAGACTTCCGGAGCTGTGGTTCGACGCTGAAAGCTACTATCAGCACGGCCCGATCGTGCCGCTGGCCGCCGGATACATCATTTACAAGCGCTGGGACCGCATCAATGCGACGGCGCCTCGGCCGACTTGGTTGCCGCTGCTCCTTCTGGCTCCACTGCTGTTCTTGGTGGCTGTGGCCGCCCGGACCAACATGATGGGCGTGGCCTCGGGGAGCCTGATCTTCGTGTTGATTCTGATCAGCTGGGCTCTGTTTGGCGGAAGGTGGGCCTGGAAAATGTTGCCCGCGCCGCTGTTCTTGTCCTTTGCGCTTCCGTTTTGGAACGGGCTGATCGACAAATACACGCTCAACCTGCAGATCCTGTCGACCGACGGTTCCTATCAATTCTTGAAACTTCTAGGCATGCAGCCGTTCCGCCAAGGGCCGACTGTCATCCAGTTGCCGAAGTTCTCCCTGAACATCGCGGCAGAGTGCTCTGGCATGAAGATGACGCTGGCAATGATCGCCTGTGTCGTCTTCATCTCGCTGGTCGCCAACATCAAGTGGTGGGGCAAGATGCTGCTGGCCGTCCTGGCCATTCCGCTTTCCGTCGCCATGAACTCCTTGCGCATCGGTCTCATCGGTGTGTTCGGCAACGAGATGGGCCATGAAGCGGGGATGTGGTTCCACGACTACGGCAGCTACGGTGTGTTGGCGTTGAGCTTCTACATCTTGTACAAAGTCGCTCAGAAGCTGGGGTGGGACGCGTGAGAAAGATCTATTGGGCAATTGTCGTCATGGTGCTGGTTTTCACTGGCTACCGCTTCTTCGGACTTCAAATCCAAAAGTATCAGGCTAAGGACGAACCGTGGTTGTTTTCCATCGTGCCGACGCAAGTAGGCGATTTTCGTGTGCTTTCAGGCTCGGATTCGCCTGGCCCCTCGGTCAGCTACCGGATGGACGATAAGACATACGCCACGCTGAAGCCCGTGGGAATCGCGGGACAGCAGTTCCGTGGCCCAAAGGGGACTATGGACGCTGTCGTCATCGCCGGCGACCGCATGGAGAGCTTCCATGACCAACGCTGGTGCTTCAAGGGCCAGGGCTGGGAGATCACCGACGAGCACAAGACGACGCTTGATATTCCCGGATATGGCAAGGTGCCAATGTGGGTGATGAAGCTGCACAAGGAGAACGAGACTCCTCGCCTGGCAGCGTTCACCTTCAAGACTCCGAGGAATTTCAGGACGGAATATCAGATGGGGCAGATCGACTACTTGTTGTCCGAGCTACAGCAAGGTCATCCCAACGTCGGCTTTTCCTTCCGTTTTATCGAAATGGACACTGAAATGTCCGACGAGGCGTTCTTTGATTTCGTCAAGGGCTACTTTGCCGCTGCGAAAGAGAAGAGCAACGGAGTTCTATGATCCCGGCCGCGCAGATGCCTCGCATCAGCCAGATCACACCTGCGCGGTTCCACCATGTCGACCTGTGCAAACAGCTGTCGGCACGGGGACTCTTGGCTTCGTACTTCACGGCGTATCCTAAGAGCAAATTACGGGACTCTGACCTGCCGATGGACAAGGTGCGGTCCTTTCCCTTTGTCTGGCCGCTCTATGTCCAGCGCTTGCGCATGGGGCACAAAGACGACAAGCTGACGCGTTGGTTGAAGAACCTGGCTGAGTCGACACTGTCCCAGTTTGCTTCGACCTTCATATCGCAATCGGATGCTGTCGTGGCGATGTCCTGCAGTGGCCTTGAGGCAGGGCGGGCCATCAAGCGCAGCGGAGGCATCTGGATCTGCGACCGCGGCTCGGCGCATATCCGGTTTCAGGACGACATCCTGCGTGAGGAGCACAAAACCTGGGGGCTGCCTTATACGCCGATCGACCCGGTGACCATGGCTCGGGAGATGGCCGAATACGAGGAGTGCCACCAGATTGTCGTTCCTTCGCAGTTCGCCTTGGATTCATTTGTCCAACAAGGCGTGCCGGCCAGTAAGGTGACGCGCGTGCCGTACGGTGTCAACTTGCAGGACTTCTATCCTGGCGAACGGGTGGACGACAACGTCTTTCGTGTGCTCTTTGTCGGCGGGCTCACCGTCCAGAAAGGCATCCAGTATCTGATCCCCGCTGTGGCGAGATTGCGCGGCAACGTCGAGTTGATCATGCTTGGTGACGAGGCTTCGCTGGACAAGGGGGTCATCGAAGGCATGGACATGAGCCGCGTCACATTTGTCGGTCGCCAGCCCAAGGCAGTGGTGCGCGAGTGGATGCAGCGGAGTTCTGTCTTGGTTTTGCCAAGTGTCCAGGACGGATTTGGCCTGGTGCTGGCCGAGGCGATGGCCTGTGGCTGCCCCGTGATCGGCACGACCAACACCGGTTTCCGCGATGTGGCCGTCGACGGAGAGCACGGTTTTCTTGTGCCGCCGCGTCACGTCGAGGCACTAGCAGCTGCGATCCAGACTCTGGTGGACGACCGGGCTTTGCGCGACCGTATGGCCGCTGCCAGCGTCGAGAGGGTCAAGAGTCTGGGCGGATGGGACGAGTACGGCAACGCCATAGTGGAACTGGTCAAAAGCCAGTTGGTGAGCCAAGTCCTCGGCTGAGCCTGCTGGCGTCGTCGCCACTTTGCGGGCCCAAGGGTGTCCTTGTCGGCCCGTATTTAGTCGGGCTGCCCCCAGACCTTGTGCATATTGCCAACATCAGCTTTGCCAGCCCGCAATTGTTCGGCAAGCATTAGTCATTAGGCGGATATTGCGACCGGGTGGAACAAGTGCCTTGGAGCAAGATCATGTCGAAGTCGATTTCAGTACGTCTCGGATTGGCCGCTTTGGCTTTCACTATGGCTGGAGTGGCCCATGCACAGTTGAACGTGTATGTTTCGACCAACGGGAAAGACACGTGGTCCGGCCTGCTGAGTACGCCGAACACTGCGGGCACGGACGGTCCTAAGAAGACCATTGCCGGCGGACGGGACGCTTTGCGCAGTATCCGGGCGGGCCAGTCCCCTGGTGGTGTCGTCAGCGCCTCGACGGTCACGAACGCCAAGCGCACATTCACTGGCCGAGGGGCAGTGGTGAACATCGCTAGCGGGATCTACGACGGGACGACTTCGCTGACTTTTGACTCCCGCGACTCTGGCTCCACCAAGACCCCAATCGTTTATAAAGCGACGACCGCCAATGCGGTGACTTTGGATGCAGGGAAGACAGTTACCGGACTGGCCAAGCCTGCCCTTAGTTTTTGGAACACGGAGACGCGGGTCTCCCCGGCAGTCCGACCACAAGTCTATGTCGCCGATCTGAGCTCGATCGGCGACTTGGGCTACTTCCAGTTCCGGTTCTCGGGCTGGAACGCCACGTGGTCCGACATTTCATTCCGACAGATTTCCAACTACAACCATGCTCCTGAACTCATTGTTGATGGAGCGCCGATGACGCTGGCTCAATGGCCGAACATGTCGGACTCCGATCCGAACGGCCAAAACGGGATGCCGCGCTTCTATCACGGCTATACGTTCCTGACAGGCGTTGGGCCCGCAAACGACTATTCCAACCCCAACTCATCGCTTTGGACATATGAGTTCAAGGCCGACTTCACTGGAATGAAGACGCCCTCGACCATCACGGGCGCTGATGACATTTGGATGCGCGGGTATGTCCAGCAGAGCCGGTTTCGAGAGACCTACGAGCGGGTCACGAGCCTCAACTTTGCCAACGGGCAGGCGAACGGACTTTTGCGCTATGACCCGGTGACACCCTATTACCAGACAAATGGTGGCCGTCGGATCAGCATGAACGGCGAGCCCGGACGGTTCACGATCGTCAACTCGATTTACGAGCTCGATGCTCCTGGCGAATACTACATCGACCGGCAAAACAAACGGCTGTTGATGGTGCCGCCAACTACGTTTGTACCTGGTTCTTCAACAGTGAAGTTGACGTTCAACAACCAGCCCGTATTGTCGGCTAACGGACTTAAGAGCGTGGCCTTTGATGGTCTGCAAGTCGTCAACTCTCGCTTCATGGGGGTGTACTTCAAAAACTGCTACGGCGTGACGTTCAAGAATGGGACTGTTGAGAACACGGGACACAATGGCATAACGATCGACGACAGCTATCGGACAAATGTGCAGAGCTGTGTCATCACCGACACCGGTGAAGGTGCCATTGACATCCAGTCCGGCGACCGCAACACTCTGACTGTGAGTGGCAATCTGGTGAGCGATAACGTCATCCGGCGCTATGGCCGTCAAATGAAGTTCTATACCGGTGCCGTCCGCCTGGACGGCTGTGGCAACACAGTGCTGAACAACACGATCACCGACGCCGACGGCGAGGCGATCATCATGCGCGGGAACGAGCAGCTGGTGCAGAACAACACCTTTATGCGAGTGGACGGCGATGCCGGCGACTCGGGCGTTATTGTCACCAACCACAACGTCGCCGACCATGGCAATGTTGTTAAGGGGAACGTGTTTAAGGAGATCTCCGATCTGCCCTATAGCGTTTGGGGCAACTGGGCCTTGTTTGTCGATGGAGCCGGCTCGGGCGTCACGTTCGAAGGCAACGTCATCGACGGCATGTCCCACCCGATCGGTATTCTGCCAGCCTGTGACATCACGATCCGCAACAACGTCATCATGAATTGCGATCAGTCGGCGATCGTTGCTGGTATCGGTCCGTTCAACCCGCGAGGCTCGAGCTATGAGACGTTGGCAAACCAGTATCCCTGGAGTGGGTCTCTTTGGCAAACCAAATATCCGCACCTGTACCAGTGGCTTTCCCAAGGACTTTCCGGTCCTCTGTACTACAACTTCTCGAACAACGTGTTCTATAACGTCAACGTTCCTGTGGCCGGCATGCCGATCTACCAGCAACAGCTGTTCGGAACCGGTGGTACGTACCAGTACAACGTGAAGTTCACTTCGGTGCCGTTCGTGAACATGTCGGCGGGAGATTACACCTTGACAACTTCCGCGCAGTCACAGGTTCCCAGCTTCCAGCCGGTCAAGACCTCGGGTACAGGAACACGCACTCTCAGCGACCAGGTCGGATCGGCGCCGTAGACAAACGCTGCTGACCAACAGAACTGGCCTCGTCGACGACTATTCGGAGACGAGGCCGGTCCTGTTGGGCGTTACCATAGGTGGCGTCGGCACGTTCGATTGCATACGCCCGATGGTGCGTCGCCGGGTGAGAGAATTGACCATCCAGATCAGCATGAGCATGAAGAACCCAATTCCAGGGGCCTCGAGCAAGATCCTCTGGATTTGTGACGCGATGGTGCCTTGGCTAAAGGTCAAAGCTGCAGAGAGAATGACGCCCAATCCAAGCGAGTTGTTGATGAGGGTAAGGCCATACATCCATCTATGGACAGCCAAGAATATGACACCGATAAAGAAGTAGGTCCCCACTACGCCAGATAGTCCATAAGAGACCAACGCGTCAGGTGTGAAACCCATAGCGATTTGGGTCACGTGGTCCTCGGGGTTGACCAATCCACGTCCTTTTTGGGCCAAGACGTTGCCGGTTGACTGGATTGGTTTTTCCGGATACAAAACGTTCGGTACGACAAGCTTGAATCCCCAAATTGTCGTGGCTGGCCCCTCGGGATCCTTTGCGATTGTTTGGGCGATCACGCTGTCCATAACAGGCAAGATCGTAAAGCGGTCCAGAGTGGCGTTCTTGCCGATCGTTGTGTAGTAATACGTCCTTCGGCGGTCGTATGGCAATCTGGCGTCGGCATCATCTGAACGGTTGACTAACTTCTCCCGTTCGAGGACATAGGTGCCCAGGCGCCGAAAGGCCTCGGGTATTCGAATATGGATGGGCAAGGCTCGCAGCGTACCACGCTGGTCGAGGGCGTATGGTGTGTAGTAGTGTTGGTAAAAGAACAGGAAGAAGGCAAGAATGGCGACCTCGCCGATCTTGGGTTTATGCAAATAGAAAATGCAGGTCAAAATGACCATCAAGATCGACTCGAGAAATTCGTTGCGGCTAGCGTTGACGGTAGCCAGAAACAAACCAAAAGCGATGCAATAGACGACAGGATAGGTGAGCAACCGTTTCTTTTTCTTGATAGACACTGCAGTAATCAGACAAACGGCTAGCGGGTAGGCGCGTGTCAGTGTTCGAGTGATCGTAAAGAAGCCGCCGACTTGCGCGACGCCGGGCCTGCTGAGCGCGAACTGGATGAGAGCTGTGGTCGATGAGGCGATAAGCAAGAAGATCGCCAACGTGCGAAGCCTGTCGATGTCAAGGTCTTCAGGAAGCAGCGTCTTCCATTTGTCGATTTTGACGCTCTTAAGTGTTATCGCCGCGAACAAGAAGCCCACCATCGACAAGCATGCGACGAACAGTGTCGCATTGGGCGCCAAGAGTGCCTGGTCTGGCGGCTCGCGTAAAATTGTCTTCACAATTTGCCCCAGCAAGACATGTACAAACGCGGTGGCCGTTATGAGGAATCCACTAACGGTGAACGGTCCGTTGACAATTGTGACTGTGGTCCACGTCAAGACGGCATACAACGCGACCAGCGATGCAAATGGCAAGCTCGTGCCGATGGCCAGTTGGCCAGCAAAAAGCAAAAAAATCCCGACACCGACACCCATGTGGGCCAGGTTGCGATATCGCCACCTGGGCGTCGCAGTCTGAAGTGCTGGTGAAAGTGCCATGTGCCTTGCCTGGTTTGTCATTATGGCTCGTTTGGTGCTGTTGGCTCAGCGCGGCCTCGCCGGAACATGTTTTTTGGCCAGCGAGTGGCAGCACGTATAAACTCTCCCACCGTGCAGTCAATGACCTTCATGCCGAGGTTCATGACCAGGACGACCATCACGAGTTCGACAATCAGCATGACAGTGGCTGCTCCAGTCACGCCGGTGGAGCCGACCAACGCATAGGCAGCAAAGCAGCCCGCCAGGTTGGTGATGAGAAACGCCAGGCTGATGCCGACCGTCCGGTTGATGGAGAACATGGCGGAGCCAAGTGGGCTCCAGAGGGAGTTGGCCACCGCCGAGACCAGCATCGCGGTCAGCGCTAACCGGTCGACCTCCTTACCGTTCGTCCAGAACTTGTAGAACGGCGGTCCGACGAGGGACATCAATGGGACAAACCCCACCGTGACCCAAAACGCTCTGCGAGTCGATTCCATCACGAGTTCCCGGGCCTGGCTGATATGCCCTCCGCCATAAAGCCGGGAAAACTCCGCCCCGGTCGAGATCCCCAAGCTTCCGACGACCTGGTTCGAGACCCTGGAGATGGTTCGGGCGTTGGAAAGCAGGCCGCCCACCACCGAGTTGGAGCCACGGGCGACGGCCTGGGCGAAGCCCATGATGTTCAGCATCGTCGCCCCTGAGTACACCGTGATAAAGGTCGCCGGACGCAGCATCGCCAGAGCTGTCTCCTTGTTGAAGTGCCTAAAGCCGGGCCGCAGCCAGTTGTTACGCGACCACATGTCGCGGGTGCTGAAGGCATACACCAGCACGCGCACACCCAATACGGCGACAGCAAGACCAACCATGTGCCTTGGCAGGCTGACGCCAAGAAGGAGCACGAGCATCTCCAGAAGCTTTTGGATTGTCTGGGAGTGCTGGTACCGGTCGAAGCAGTGTTCGCTCTGGTACCCCGCGAGAATGAAGGTGCCCTGCTGGCTGAGTAGAGCGTTGACTCCGAACACCGCGATGACCGCCTGCGCTTCCCATCGCGGGGTCTTTAAGAGGTTGAGGGCGTGCACAGGGTCAAAGAACGGCAATACGGCGAACATCAAGAGCGCCAAGACCAACGTGATGGCGGTCACCGAGGCCCACGTGCTCTGGTAGACCACTTTGGCCCGCTCCTTGTCGCCGCGGCCCATCAGCTGGGTGATCTCGTTCACAGTGGCGGTGCCGAATCCGAAGTCTCCCAAAGTCAAGTAGCCGGGGAGGCTGATCGTCAGAGTCCAATCAAAGAACTCGGCTCGACCCCATGTCCGCATGGCGATCAGTTGAGGGCCGAACGCTGCGATGGTCGTGACGCCTTGGTTCAGCAGCAGCGCCCGAAAATTGCGCATCAGCCGACGTCTCACGACGGAGCCGTCTTCCACTGTCGGCGCTGATGCGTCCATACCTGTTAAGAGTGTCGGGCCCGGAGATTCGCGTCTACACCTGTGCCAGGCTCACGCACAACCCGATTATGGTATATTGTGGACCGGCATTCGGCCAGTCCGGGCTCGAGGTTCAACGTGAGCGAGACAAAAGAAAGGATTCTTACTCCCAGCATCGCCGATCTCAGTTACAAGGATGTTCTCGGCATTTTGGGCCGGCGCTTCTGGGTAGTGGTCGGGTTCATCGTCGCCGGTCTGGCATTGGCGGCAGGCGTTTCGTCGATCATCCCTGCGACGTGGGTCGCTGAGTCCAGGATTCTGCTCACTGGCAGTTCGAACTCGAACCGGGCCGTCGGCAACGACTTGATCTCCTCCATGACGGTGACGCCGATCGACTCCTACGACGTCACCACGCAGATTCAGCTCCTCCAGTCTCAAGAGCTGACGTTCCGGTTGTTCGACGTGGCTAACGTCCCGCTTCCGCGGACGGTGGCTGACCTAGAAAACGCTCCTAAGGTCGAAGTCGTGCAGCTTGGTGACACTCCTGTCGTCGCGGCGCGCGTCTCGGCGCGGACAGAGCAGGTCGCCAACGTCATGGCTCAGAACCTGCCCAAAATCTACGACGAGTTTTTAGGGAAGAAGATCAAGGACGTCGTCGGCCAGTCGATCACGTTCGTTTCGAGCCGTATCACCGAAGAAGAGAACACATTGACTGAAATGCGCAACAAACTTGCGGATTATCAGAAGCAAAACGGCGTGGCGAACTCAACGGTGGAAGTCCAAATCACCTCGGATCTGATCCGCAACGGCATCACAGAGGTGCGAGGATCTGAGGCGGCCCTTGAGGCATCGCAGGCGGCGCTGACTCGCATCCGACAAGACCGCCAGAATCTTCCGGCGACTGTTGATTTGCCGATCAAGCGCTCCAACGTCGCTCAGATCGAAGCTGAGAAGCGCAACTTGCAAAACTTGCAGACGACTCTCGATGCTCTGCAATCCCAATATTTTCCTGACCACATCCTGGTCAAGGCAGCTCGCGCCCAGGTCGAGAGCCAAAAGCAGTTCTTGGCTGGCATCCCGACAGAAGTGAAGGAGATCCAGACGGTCCGCAACCCGCAGATCGACCAATACGACCTCAGGGTTTCGCAGGCTGAGGCTGAGGTCAAGGCTGCCCAAGCTAGGTTGGACAAGTACCGCGCCAAGCAGGCCGAGCTAGAAGGACGGACGTCGACGGACGCCGACAAGCTGAAAGGACTGACCGACCTGGAAAGGACGGTCAATAACCATGAACTGGCTTTGCAGCAACTGAAAGCGACGCTGGATGCGCTGCGGCTCAAGGACAACCAGATTCGAGGTAACGCCCAGAGCATCAACCGCGCGACGATCGCCGAGCGCACGCAGCCGAACTGGCCGGTCAACCTGGCTGCCGGTGCGATCCTTGGTCTGTTCCTAGGCGTCCTGGGTGCCATCGCTCGAGACTTCAAGCAAGACAAGGTGCTGACAGGCAACGAGGCGACCGCGCTGACCGACAGCATGATCATGGCCCGCGTGCCGCGACGTCTGGCCAGCGCCAAGCCGATCATGATGGCCGGCGAAGCACTCAGCTTCGAAGCGTATCGGTTGCTGAGGACCAACATCTTGGCCGGCGAGGCTGGAAAGAGCTTGAAGACGGTCACGGTCACGGCATCCAACAAAGGTGAGGGATCCTCGACGGTCGCAGGCAACCTCGCCGTCGCCCTGGCTCAGGAAGGGAAGAGGACACTTCTTCTCGAAGCGAACATGCGAGACCCGGTCCAGGACAAGCTGTTCGGTGTAACGGCCACCAGCGGGCTGAACCAGGCGCTCAGTCAACCCAGTTCGGCGGCAGGAATGGCCGTCGACACGAACGTCGCCAACCTCAAGCTCCTTGCGGCAGGTGGAACCGCCACCAACGCCACCGAGGCGCTTGCCGGTCCCCAGATGGACGCGGTGCTCGAGAATCTGAAGTCAAGTTTTGACTACATTGTCATCGACTCTCCCGCCGCCTACACGACTGCCGACGCCCATGAGGTCGGACGTAAGTCGGACGGTGTGGTTTTTGTTGTGGAGTCGGGCAGGCCATCCAAAACCCAGCTGGTTGAAAGCATCGACATGCTCCGACATTCGGGAGCCAAGGTGCTCGGTCTGGTCATCAACAAGGACAAAGAAGCCGTCGGTCGCATTTCGTGACGCCCGACGTCGTTCTCGAACACGACGCCTCAGGACTGATTGTCCTGAGGCGTCTCCATTTGTCGCCTGAGAGTCGTCCGGCGGCGTTTTTTGACCGGGACGGGGTCTTGAACGTCGACCATGGTTACGTTGGTTCGCGTGATGAGTTCGAGTGGGCAGCGGGTGCGGTCGCGGCTGTCCGGGCGGCTCAAGGGGCAGGGTACTGGACGGTGGTGGTGACGAACCAGTCGGGGATCGGGCGCGGCATGTTTCCGGAGTCGTCGGTGGTCGACTTGTTGACTTGGATGATGGAAGCCGCGCCGCTTGACCTGGTTCTCGCCTGTCCACACGGCCCCGACGACGGGTGCCCATGTCGCAAGCCCTCACCCTATATGCTGGATGCTGCAGCCGGCATTCTTTCTATTGCTAAGGACCAATCGTTCTTGCTGGGAGACATGGACAGAGATGTCGAAGCGGCGACACGGTTTGGGATTCCCGGCCATCTCGTGGATGGTCGTCCCCTTGACGAGTTCATCGCTCCCTTGCTCAGGGGTTCAAGAACTTCTTGACTTCTTGTGCGCGGTGCTTGGGCAGCACGAGCACTCGGTCGGCGGTCACGACGACAACTAGGTCGTCCACTCCCAGCATAGCGACCCGAACGCCAGTGCCGTCCACATAGACCGTGTTGCCATTGGCTTCGATCAAATCGGCTTCGCCTTGGACGACGTTCCCGGCGGCGTCCGGAGCGTAGGACCGGGCGAGAGCATCCCAGGCGCCCAGGTCGTCCCATTCGAATTCGGCTGGGGCCACGAAGACCGGCTCGGCGTGCTCCATCATCGCATAGTCGATCGACAGGTTGGGCAAAGTCGCAAACAACTCGTCTGCCTGCGCAGTGTCGCCAAGGCGCAAAAGCTGGCTTAGCTTGCGGGTGGTCTCGGCCACCTCTGGAGCCTGGCGGTCGAGCTCGCGCATGAAGGTCGACAATGTGTAGAAGAACATTCCAGAGTTCCAAAGAAAGCGACCGGAAGACAGGAACTCCTGGGCCGTGGCCAGGTCAGGTTTCTCACGGAACCGCTGCACTCGGTGCACGTTGCCGGCCGGTCCGCCGACTTCGATGTAGCCAAAGCCGGTCTCTGGCCTGGTCGGCTTGACACCGATGACGACGATGCCTCCTTCGGATTCAGCCGCGCATAGCGCCTTGTCGACTGTGGACGCGAACCCCTCCATCGGGGCGATCCTCTGGTCGGCGGTCAAAACAGCAACGGTGGCGTCGTCCTCTTGAGCGAGCAGGTTTGCAGCGACCCACACCAGGCATCCTAGGGTATTACGTTTGGTGGGCTCGGCCCAGACGTTGCCTGGTGGCAAAGCCGGACACGCGGTGGACGATGCTTCAGCTAGATGGCGACCGGTGGCAATGTACGAGGCATTGGCTCCAGCGACGGCGATTGCGCGGTCGACCGCCTCTTCCAAAAGGGTCTTGTCCGGTGATGCCAAGTTGAGAAACTGTTTGGGACGCCCCTTGGTCGACACGGGCCAAAACCGCTCGCCCGATCCTCCTGCCATCACAACTGCGACTCGTCTCATTCTGCCCGCTTGAAGCCTCCCTGTAAGAATCGGTCGCCAGCGAAGACGACTTCCCGGTCGTTCTTCCAGGAGAATGTCGCTTCAATCTTCTTGGGCAGCATGCTATCGGCTCCAAACGGGGCGTCTGGCATACCGTCTGGTTTCAGGTCCGTGATCGCGATTCTGTTGCCAGACACTTTGTAGTTTCCGCTCAACGCTGCTCCGGGCAGCATGTCTAGGGACATAGTGGCCTTCCCGTCCTTCGACAGCTCGATCGTCCGCTTGGCTGGCCCGTCTTCCACCCACTTGCCGTCCAAAGACGGCTCGGCGCATCCGGCAATGAGCGCGGCAGAGGCTAAGAGCGTTGGAAGTAGTCTGGGCATGTCAAAGTGTATCCTCAGCAAGATGCCGACCATGCGGCTGAACGCCAGCCGAACCTCCCAGGCATTGGACATGCTGCAAGACCGGTATGGTCGACAGCGGCACATCCCAAGGTTTGAGCCTCTGGACGAGCTGGTCTGCTGTATGCTCAGTCAACATTCGGCCGACATCAATAGTTTCCCAGCCTTTACTTCGCTCAAAGAAAGGTGGCCAACTTACCCAGCATTGGCCGTCGCCAGCCTTGCCGACGTGACGGCGACGATCAAGAACGCTGGATTGGCGAACCAGAAGGCGAAGGGGATATTGGCTTCGTTGAGCCATATCCGTGAAGCGTTTGGCGATTACACCCTGGAGCCCCTGCGGCAAATGACGGTGCCAGAAGCCCTTGGCTTCCTCAAGTCGTTGCCGGGAGTCGGGCCCAAGACGGCGGCAATCGTCATGTGCCTTGCCTTTGGTCGGCATGCCGTCCCAGTCGACACGCACGTCCACCGGGTGAGCATGCGGTTGGGCCTCGTTCCTGACGGGGTCTCGGCGGACAAGGCCCACAACTTACTTGATGCCCAGGTTCCCGAAGGGAAGGCGTTCGCATTTCACGTGGCTCTGCTGGACCATGGTCGGTCGCTGTGCCATGCCCAGTCTCCCAAGTGCTCTGAATGCCCGGTCTGTACGATGTGCCGGTTCAAGCCCAAAGCCAAGGTGAAGCGTGCTGGAAGCTGAGGCTGCAGCACTCGACCGAATAGAGCGTGCCAGTGGGCGGCACGTGGCCGACCACTGGCCCGACTGGTCGCTCGACTGCGCCCGTCCCCTTGAAGCCCTCCACCGTCTTGAGAGATGGTTGGGCCAGCTCTCTTCGCCTGGCCTCTTGCTGGACTATTGGATCGCTACGCCGGTCCTCGCCCGCCTCGTCATGGCCCTGCTCGGTGCCAGCCACCATCTTGCCGACCTGGTCGCCCAGAACCCAGAGACAGGCGCGATCCTCTCCGAACCAGAGCAACTCAGGCGCCCGCGGACGGTGGCCGAATTGCAAGAAGAGGCCAGAAGACTGCTAGCGCACAGCGTCAATTACTCCCACAGCCTCGACAGGCTCCGGTTCTTGAAGCAGCGAGAGACTTTGCGCCTTGCCGCTATGGATTTGGCACGTTTGGTCGAGCCGCAGGTCGTGTGGATGGGAATCAGTGATTTGGCTGAGGCTGTCATTTCGATCTTGCGAGAGGTGGTGTGGGAGCACTACCTGGCGAGCCATGGCCGGCAGGGAAAGTGTCCGTTTTCTATCGTGGCTTTTGGGAAGTTCGGAGGGCGGGAGCTTAATTTCAGTTCGGACATCGACCTCGTGTTTGTCCTTGAGCCCGACCTGTCAGAAGAGGAGACTCGCCATGCCTATCGGGCCTGCGAACTGATGCGGTCTGCCGTAGCCGACAAGATGGGTCGAGGAGACCTGTACAGAGTCGACCTACGCCTTCGTCCCTATGGGAGCCAGGGGCCGATCGCCTGTCCGATGGAGGTTTATCGCTCTTACTATCGCAAGTACGCCGAGACGTGGGAGCACTTGGCTCTGCTACGCTCGCGGGTCGTCGCCGGTGAAGCTACTGTAGCCGAGGATTGGGAGGAGCTGCGTAAGGAAGTGGTCTTTGGCAGCGTGCGCAGCGATATGGCTCTCGAAGGTCTAATCCACATGCGCGGCCGTATCGAGGAACTGGGCTCTGCCAACGACTTGAAGCGGGGGCCAGGGGGCATCCGCGACGTCGAGTTTCTCACCCAGACCATTCAAATGGTGTTCGGCAAGGGAGATCCGGCTGTGCAAGTCCGCCAAACGACTTCTGCCCTGGCTGCGCTTTGCCAAAAGGGTCTTCTAGACGCTGCCGCCTGCCAGACCCTCACAGACGCCTACATCTTCCTGAGGCAGACGGAGCACCGGTGCCAGATCGTCGGCAATCTGCAGACCCACGATGTGCCGACAGATTCAGATGCCCTTGCCGCCTTGTCACACGCCATGGGGCATGCCGACTCGACGGGGTTCCTTGCCGAGTTGGCCCGGCACCGAAAAGACGTCAGAAGGCTCTACGAAGCGCTTATTCCAGGTGGCGGTCCGCGGGTGAGCCATGCCAAGCAGATTCCGGCTTTGCGGCAGTGGCTCGACCCGCTGCCGGGCGCCGAGGCACTTTGGGCCAGCTTGGCAGAAAACCGGGACAGCATCGACCGGGTCGTCCGGATCGCTGAAGCCGCGCCGGCCCTAGCTCCCATGCTTGCCAATTCGCCCGCTGTCACGGAAGCTGTTCTCAGCGGCGAAGTGCTGGAAGACCCTGTCTCGCTGCATTTTGAATGGCTGAGCGGGGCTATGCCGAACCAGCGAGCAACACGGGCCGCAACTGACGCCTGGTTGCGTCGAACCTTGCGTTGGTGCCTTGGCGTTGGCCCCAGTCTGGGACAGGCATTGTCTGAGCGAGACGACGCAGTTTTGCGTTGTATGGTCGAAGGCCGTGGTCTCACCCTTGTCGCGCTCGGAAGCGCAGCGTCGCGTGACACGACAATCGGATCAGACGTCGACTTGGTCCTCCTTTGTTCGGATGATGCCGATTGGGCTGTCGCCGAGAGATCGGCCCAAGACCTACTTGCGAGCGTCAACGCTCTTCATGCCTCCGGCGACCCACTGACTGTCGACGTGCGGCTCCGCCCGGAAGGGAGAAAAGGCAGCTTGGTTGTGACCGAGACCGGGTTCAGCAAGTATGAGGCTGGCCCAATGGAGCTTTGGGAACGGTTCGCGTTGGGCCGCTCCCGACTCGTGTCCGGTCAACTGCAATTGTTTGACCTTGTCAAGCAGGCGGCTTATGGCCGCTACATCGGTCGAGAGGACTTCACCGTTTTGGCGCACATGAAACGGCGGATCGAGAACGAGCGCGTGAACCTGAAAGAACGGACTCGGCATCTCAAATTGGGTCTGGGTGCCCTTGACGACATCCAGTGGGCAATCCAGCTTCTCCTGCTGTCTAGGCCCGAAGCGGGAATGGCCAGTGGGTCAGCCGACACTGCCAAACGTATAGACGCTTTGGTCCTGTCTGGAGCGATCACAAGTGATGACGCGGACATCTTACGATCCTCCCATACATTCCTCAATCGGTTGCGGGCGCACGTTGCATTGATGGGCTATCCAGCCGACGTCCTTCCAGAGAATCCGGACAGATTGGCCAAACTGGCCACCGAGATGGGCTTGGTCGACGGCAATGAGTTGTTGCGAGAGTTTGCCCACCGGACGTCGCAGACTCGGCTTGTGTTCGAGAAGACTATTGCTCTGCTGGCAGATTGATAGTTCAATTCGTCAGTCGAGAGGATCGTTCTTGGCACCGATAATACGGATGAGGTCGTCTGGAAGGTGTTCATGTCGCGAGTGTCGGAGCCGGTAGAAGGGCCGGACGGCCAGACGGTGTCGCAGGCGACTCGTCAAGAACCGGCGAGCCTGCCGTTCTTGGATTCAATCCGCGGGCTTTCGGCCCTCTGGGTCGTGATCGGCCATTGCCGAGCTGAACTCGAGGGCACTGGAAGGTTTTCTCCCCACGGTCCGCTGGGCTGGCTAGCACTCATCAACGAGACACTGGCCGTGCCTGTGTTCATCGTTCTCAGCGGTTTCCTGCTGACCAGCCCGCACGTCGATTGGACTTGGACGCGGTGGAAGGGGCCCTGGGCGTTCATGCAGCGCCGGATCAAGCGGATTTACCCTGCGTATCTAGCCGCGCTCGCATTGATCCTCATCGCCCTGTTCACGGTTCCCTATCTTGGTCCCTTGGCTACAGTGCGCGGCCAGATCGCGCTGCCTGTGACATGGCCCAGTGTCTTGGCCCACGTGGTGATGGTGCACAACTACTGGCCAGACTTCTTCCATAAGATCGACCCGCCCATGTGGAGCCTCGCTTTGGAGTGGCAGATCTATCTTGCCTTTGCCCTAGTGATGGTGCCGATGGCCAAGAAGTGGAACGTCAACGGACTTCTCGCCGGGATCGTCTTGTGTTCAGTCGTCACGATGAAGATCGACCCGACTTTCGGGGCGTTGACCATGGCGTTTGGATTGGGGTCAGTCGTCGCTTGGATGGCATTGAAGGCCGACGTCTTGGGCCGGTGGCCGGCGTTGCGCGCAGTGGTCTTCTTGCTTTCTGTTGCAAGCGGCTTATTGTCGCTCACGCATTTTGTCAAACCGATCATGGCCCAAGCCCTGGCGACGGCGGCGGCGGCAGGGATCATCTTCTTGTTGATGCAGTACCGGTCTGTACCCAAGGAACAGCTACCGAAGTATGTTGCCTGGCTCAACTGGCGGCCGCTCGTCGTGTTGGGCTGGTTTTCTTACAGCTTGTATCTCATCCACTATCCGATCGTGTCATTCGTGTCCAGCCTGACGTGGAACAACCACGTGCCGGAGGGCCCGTCGACGATCGCCGTGATGGTCGTCGCACCGGCTGTTTCGATGTTTGTCGCCTACTGGTTTGCGGTGGTCTTTGAGCATCGGGGGAGACCGAAAGTAGCGTGACTGCGGCGGAATCTATCGCAGTCAAGCGACAGGCACCGGCCAAGCTGCCGGCCTTGACCGGTGTGCGCTTCTTTGCAGCCGTCCTGGTTGTCTTCTATCACTTCTGGCGATCGATGGTGCCTCAGGCACCGTCGAACGCGTTCATCAGCCAAGGGTTCATGGGGGTCAGCCTATTTTTCGTGCTGTCCGGGTTCATCCTTGCCCATGTCTACTTGCCTGGCAGAGAAGGTGACTTTCCGAGCAAGAAGTTTTGGGTGGCCCGTTTCGCTCGTGTGTATCCGGTCTATGCGTTGGCGTTCTTGCTGGAAATCCCGCTGCTAGCTATGGCCGTTGCAGCCAGTGACGCTCCGGCCAAGAAGGGTCTGGTCATGGGTGGGACGCTGTTGGCCAACCTGGCTTTGCTCCAGGCTTGGTACACAGGGCTTAAGTGGCGATGGAACTTTCCCAGTTGGTCGCTCAGTGTCGAGGCGTTTTTCTATGCGCTGTTCCCGTTCGTCGCGACCAAGATGCCTCGGTCGAGCTCTGTGCTGAAGGCTTTGGGCGGGGTGGCCGTCTGTTATCTGTTTGTGATCCTGCCACCGCTGTTCTTGGGTGCGACCGGGCGGGTGTGGTCTGCAGGCGCTGGTGACCAATTATCACAAGCCATGACCTTCAACCCGGTCATTCGGGCGCCAGAGTTCGTCATGGGAATCTTTCTGTGGCAGTTGGTCAACGAGTTGGAGAAGACACTCGATCCGGCCAAGCTCAAGCGGCTTGGTCAGTGGTGTCTGTACGGTTCATTGTCGGCGCTGTTGGTTCTGAGTGTCGTGTTTCCCACCGAACTGCCGTTCTTAAACCAACGTGGGGTCCTCGACCCCGTGTTCGCGCTCCTCATCATGGGGTTGGCCCATGTGACTGACAGTGCGGTCGGACGCTTCCTGGGGTCACCGACACTACTCTTGCTGGGCGAGGCGAGTTACTCGCTC
This sequence comes from Armatimonadota bacterium, assembly GCA_018268335.1. Classification (GTDB taxonomy): domain Bacteria; phylum Armatimonadota; class Fimbriimonadia; order Fimbriimonadales; family Fimbriimonadaceae; genus JAHBTB01. The sequence goes on from JAFDWT010000061.1 coordinate 34,303, forward strand.
TACATCTTGCAGGGGCCGGTGCACGAGTGGATGGAGGCTGTCATCCACTGGTTCCGACTTCCTGTTCCAGGGACACTGGGGCTGGTTGGCAACCTAGTTTACTTTGGTGTGTTCCTCGGCCTCCTTGTGGCCGCTAGCATTGCCTCGTTCAAGTTCTTCGAGGCCCCGGCTCGTAAGTGGATACTGAGCAAAGCGACGCCCAAGCCGGCCCAGTGAGACACTTCGAACTGACGATAGTCGTGCCGATTATCGCAAGGCAGTATCGCTCCGTGCCGAGTTTCCCGCCTGACAATTAGGGCGCGGTGACATCTCCCGTCAGATGCTCGGTGCTACGATCTGTAGCGCCTAGAGCTTGCAGAGGGAATGATGACGCCCGACGCGGCGGCGCCGGGGCACCGAACAAAAGTCCACGAGTGGGTGCAAGGGCTCTACTTGCCAAGCCTGCGCGCCAGTTGGTGGCAAGGGGCTTCGACCAAGTAGTAGAACATCGCGGTCAAGGCGAAGACGCCCAGATATTGGACCCAGACCATTCCTTGAGTTGTAGGGAAGAGGATGAACAGGATCTGGACACAAAGCTGGTGGACCAGATAGAGCGAAAAGCTCATATTGAAGAAGGCGGGCACCTCACGCTTTGTCCCCCACTTGGCGCGGATTTCAGCCAGGAACCATGGCACAGCCAAGAAGCCAAGGACCGGCAACATGTCCAGGTTGCTCATGTGGGCATGGAAGCGCAAGACGCTTGTCAGCCAGGCCATGCCAATCACACTGAACCGAAGGAACCACAAGAGTGCTGAGGACACTGTCCACTTCTTGAACCACTCGGACAGGTTCACCGTTTCGGCGAGCACGCAGCCGAGGATCCAGGACGGGAACCCGATCATCCATGTCGTGGCTAAGCCGCCGGAGATGAAGGAGCCGGAAGAGTCGTTCTTGGTCACCAATCGACCGATCACGAAGAGCGACAAGACAAAGACCCAGACTGGAGCCCAACCCCACTTGCGCTTGACCACTAGAAGAAGCGGGTAGAGGAGGTAGTAGATCTCTTCGCAGACAATGCTCCATAGGATGCCGATAGATTCCGGTCGGTTCAGCCCTAGAGCCAGTAGCACGACGGCAAGGACGGGAAGGGCAATACGCACTTCTCGCCTAATGAAGTACTGCCTAAGCTTGAGCTGCCGGTCACGGATAAACGGCAAGTGGATGCAGTAGCCGGAGATGATGAAGAAGACGATGACGGCGGCAGGCCCATTGAAAATGTTGCCGAGCACCAGGCTGACCATGGTCTTGGACGGCAAGTGGATAGGGAATCCCAAGTGGTTGGCGACGACATAGAACGCCAATATCATGCGAATGTAGTCGAGCACCCACTGCCTTGTGGTTGTCGATTCGGTGATCGCTTCAGCGGCTTTGTTCTGGGTCTCTGGCATGCCCATGGGTCGCATTCCCTGCGCGCTCGATTCGAAACTGCTCATTTTGCCGCCAAAAAACCGCCACTGTCCCGACGTCTGCAGTTGGCCGCACGCGTAGCCATGCTGGCCCATGCGTCGAGGCTGCTGCAAACGGAAGGGTCTAATGCGGATTTTTGGTCGGCGGCCAGGGAGTCTGCAGGTTCAAATGACGCTAGGCTTACCGGCTGCCCAAGTATCATGGACGTGCGTGCTCTACTTGCTGGCGTATCTACTAGGATCGGTTCCGGTCGGCTTCTTGGTCGCCAAAGCCCGCGGCGTCGATATCCGCCAGGCCGGAAGCGGCAATATTGGGGCGACCAACGTCGGCCGCGTACTCGGCAAAGGGCCGGCGGCTTTGGTCTTTGTTTTGGACGTGCTGAAAGGTGTGCTGCCGCCGTTGGCGGCACGGCTGCTGATCAAAGACGGAGAGTGGGGCCTCTCGACCCGCGACCACTCGGTGCTCGTCGGTCTGTGCGCCATCCTTGGCCACACGGCCAGCCCGTTCCTCAAGTTCAAGGGAGGCAAGGGGATCGCTACTGGGCTGGGTGTCTTGGCGACGGCTACTCCCGGTGTGGCGTTGTTCGCGCTCGGCTCGTTCATCTTAGTCTTTGCCGTGTCGCAGATCGTCAGCGCCGCCAGCATCGCGGCGGTCATTGGGATGGTGACCGGTGCATTGGTGCTCAAAGAGTCGAAGCTCTGCTTGGCTGTCTACACACTCTTGGCCGCCTACGTCGTCTTGAAGCATAAGGCGAACTTGGGCCGGCTCTTCAAGGGCGAGGAGCCCAAGTTCCAATTCAAGAAGTAGATGTTTGCCGACCGCGTCATGGCCACCCCTTGGGTGTTCGTCCTGGGCTGCTTGGTCTGGGTGCCGGTCTGTGTCTGGACGGTCTCCATGGTCGGCTGGCTGGTGAACGGCGACATCGAGGTGGTCTACGGGGTTCCGGCCCTGCTTGTGGTCTTGGCTATGGGGTTCTTGACGACCCGTCCGCCCGATCCTGCCTTGTCACCATTCTTATTTGTTGGTGTCTTGGGGACGGTGGTGATGTACCCAGTGGTGCGGAAATCGCTGGAAGGGAGGGCGCATGTCAAGATCGACTTGGAGCTGCTGAGCGGCGCGTATGCGACCCTAGAATCCAAGCCCGACACGATGGGCCCACGTATTCGTATGGCTGAGATCGTCGCGGCCCGCGGTATGTATGCCACCGCTGTCAAGCTGATGGAGCCCATCGTCGCCACCATGACGCCCTCCATATTTTCTGGTGAACTCAAATCCTATGCCAGTTGGCAGGCGATGGTCTGGGACGCGAACGCTTACGCGCCCGTGGCCTGTCCAGCATGTGGAGTGCGCAACCAGCCCGGAGAACTCTATTGCCAGCGCTGCCAAGGGCAGTTTGTCCTGGACCGTGCTCGGGTGGCTTGGCTGGGAGCTGGGATCAGCCGCCGGCTGCTTTCGGCCTGGATGTTCGGTTCTTTGGTAGTCGTCGGGATTCCTGTCGTGGCGCAGGCTGGTCTGCCGCCTCTCTTGACTGGCCTGTTGGTGGTGGCCATGATGGCAGGTGGCATCGTCGTTCTCGTCCGGGCCTTTGGCGAGCGTGGCGCGTGATGCGGATCCGTAAGTTGGATTTGTACGTCTTAAGGGAGCTCTTCCTGCCGTTACTCGCGGGGACATTGGTTCTGGCCATTCTATTTGAAGGCAACGAGTTCATCGCGCTGTACAAATATCAGATCAGCCAGATGCCGCCCTTGGCCATCGTCCAGTTGGCCGTCGTGAAGCTGCCTGGTTGGCTGACATTTTGCTTGCCCGGGGGCTTGGCGTTCGCCGTTTCACTCGTCGTATCGCGACTTGTCCGCGAAAGTGAGCTGACTGCGATGCGGTCGGCAGGCATTCCTATTCGCCGTGTTCTTGTCGCCGTGTTGGTTGTCGGCGTTGCCTTCTCCGGTGCGAGCATGTTGTTGCTCGAGCGGATCGTGCCGGTGGCGAGCAAGAAATTCATGAAGCTGAGCCAGGAGTTCGCGATCGTCGCCGCCAACCCGAAGTTCGAGAGCAACGTCATGATCAAGCTGAGCCCCTACACAGCCCGGTTCGGCAGCGTCGAGCGAACGAGCGACCGCAAGTTGTCCTTGAAAGACGTGCTCTTGGTCGAGGAGCCTGCACCTAAGCGACTTTGGATCACCATGGCCGATACTGGAACCTACGACGACGGTGTCTGGACTCTGACTGGGGCGCGGTTCTTTGCGCTGGAGGACACCAGCTTGGTTTCCTTCAAGGTCCTGAAAGAGTTCAAGGTGAACCAGAAGATCGAGGTGCCGGATCTCTTTTCAGCCAGCCTGCCCACCGACGAGACTGTCGAGATGCTGTGGCAGCAGGTGCAGGAAGAGCGACGGCTCGGACGGAGCTCGCGCAAGCAGGAAGTGCAGTTCTATGCCAAGTTCGCCAATGCGGCGTCCTGCTTCTTCATCGCGCTGGTCAGCGCGGTCGCTTCTGTGCGCGTGGCGCGATACGGTGCGTTTGCCGGAGTTTTCGTCAGCTTGGTAATGGCGGCTGTGTACATTAACATGTTCATTGTCGCCACAGAGATCATCGGCCAGCACGGCTGGCTGGCGCCCATGCCGGCAGCGTGGCTCGCCGACGTTATTCTTGGCTTGTTTGGCGTGACCCTGGCGGCACGGATGGAATGAAGGCCTGGCACCCTGTTCTTCTGTTCTTGCTGCCGTCAGCTGGCTTTGCCCAGGTGGGGATGGGAATCGAGAGCGTTGCCAAGGTGCTGGCCAAATCGCCACGCCAGACTGCCGCGCCGGGTCGACTTCCTGCCGCCCAAGAGGATGCCAATGACACCATGCGCATCTTGGAAGCGCATGGCCTCCACATAGAGGGCGACCGCGTGGTCGCGACGGGCGGTTTCCGGGCGCGTCTACGCGGCTATGAGTTTTGGGCCACCAAGGTGGACGGCAACAAATCGAGTCAGGTCTTTATTCTTGAGGGTGAGGCGCATGTCGTGGGCAAGTCTGAGAGGGTGGTCGCTGAAAAGATAGTCGTCGACTTTCGGGAGCGGACATACCGGCTGTTTCACGGCTCGACCGAATTCGGACCAGACAAGACAAACGGCAAGTTGACTGGCCCCATCTTTGCCACTGCGGCCGAGGGACAAGGGCGGCAGGGTTTCTTTGTCGGGACCGACGGACATTTGACGACGTGCGAGTACCTACACCCACACTTCAGTTTTGAAGCAGAAAGGACAGAAGTTGTCGCCGACCGATTTGTGAAGCTGAAACATGTCAAGGTCGTCGTCTTGGGGCGTACGCTGCTCACTTTGAACGAATTGGTGATTCCGCTGGAAGAGAGCGCCCGCAGGTTTGTGCCGGAGATCGGCCAAAGCCAAGACGAAGGCTTTTATATCAAGTCGAAGTACTTTATTCCGGCAGCCGGGCTCAATTACCTCATTGCTCGACTTGACTATATGACAAAACTTGGCTTGGGTACTGGCGTTGATTATCGATACCAAGATCGCAAGGCGTCTGGTGGAGCCAATCTTTATAGCATTCTCGGGCAGAACAATACGATGACGGGCAACTGGTCGCATCGTCAGACATTTGGCCCGAATTCTTTGTCCTTTGAGAGCACGTATCAACGCAATAACTACTTGACTGCCCCCGACTCCACGTTGTGGAGCAGCCGAGCACAAATGAGCTTTAATGGTCGACAGGGAACTACGAACATCGGCTTCTTCCACAACAACTCGTCATCGAGCGGATTTGAATCGACTAACCAATCCTTCACCTTCGGGCAAAACTTGCGTTGGAATAAGTCGTTGACGACCAGGGTCGACCTCAACTATTCGGAAAACAAATACAACGCCGGTGGCACCACGCAGTCGGACAATCAGCGTGTCGATGTTCGCTTACAGGCGACCCAAGAGTGGAAGGCGCTGACGGCGGATTTCCAGTACCAAAGATCGGTCTCCGTCGCCGGTACTGGCAACCTGAGTCGACAGTCCGACAGGACGCCGCAGCTTAGCCTGAAGTCGGATGCTTCTCGCCTGTTCGGCTCGAAGGTGCCAAGCGACTTCGCCCGGTTTACGGCGGAAATCGGCGAGTTCATCGAGCCCGGTGGCAATCGACCATTGACTAGGATGTACTGGGACACACAGTCGCATGCCATGATGTCGCGAGGGCGGAGCACGCTCGACATAGGCGGACAGTTTGAACAAGGTCTGTATAGCGATGACACGGCTCAATACGTGATCGGTTACGACGGACGGTGGAGCTACGAGTATGCGAACAGGTCGAGCTTTAACGTCTCGTATCGTAACCTCAAAAGCGTTGGCTTCACGCCATTGCCAATAGACCAGTCGAGCCGTTCTGACTTTCTCTCATTCGACAACTCGTATCGTCCTGGTAAGGCATGGACCTTCTCGTTCCAAACAGGATACGACGTGTACCAGTCGGCACAAGGTCAGGTGCCTTGGCAGACGGTTGGGTTGTCCAGCATCTACAGCCCAGACCGGCTGACAAAGATACAGTTGTTCTCCAATTACGACACTTATAGCAGAGCATGGAGCACTTTCCGCTTGGACGGATTCTTTCCGCTTGGTGGGGCACGGTTCAACATTGGAGCCCGATACGACGGCCTGCGGTCGCAATGGGCGGCATTGAACCTTCAAGTTTTGGGCATCAAGAGAGGGAAGTTTGAGCTCAGTTCATTGATCGGCTATAACGGTTACACGCAGCAAGTCGAGGCGCAGCAGTACCAACTGAAATACGACCTGCACTGCGGCGAGGCGGTGTTGGAAATCAGCGACAACCGGGCCGGGTTCCGCCCGGGCCGGACGATCGGCCTCTTCATCCGGATCAAAGCGTTGCCGTTCACCAATAACTTTGGCGTCGGTCAGCGCGGACAGAACGTCTTTGGTTCCAATGGGGTCGGATACTAGATGGCGCTGATCGCCGCGCTTTTGGTCGTGTTCCTGAGCGGATTGGCGCTGCTGCCAGTTTCGGTGAAGTGGGGTTGGAGCGTGAGCGAGCGGCTAGGGGCAGCTGCCTTGATGGGCTGTGGAGCGCTAGGGACGGTGACGTTGCTTGTCGGCTTGCTCCCGAATGGATTGCGACTGGCGCTCGTTGTCGTCCCCGTACTCCTGGCCTGGCCAGCCTGGCGAGGATTCCAAGAACTGCGGCAGTTACCACTCCGAGGCGAGAAGCTCGACCAGAACTCCAAGTTGCTCGTCGGGCTTTGTGGTTTGCTGGCCGCCTTTGCGCTGGTCGGAGCCTTGAGCTTTCCAGACACATTGGAGTGGGACAGCCTGGCCTATCACTTGGCCGTACCGAAGATCTGGCTTCAAGCCGGCCAGATCGGATATGTGCAAGGCATTCACCACTCTAACTTCCCGTTTGTTGTCGAAGTCGCCGAGATGTGGGCGTTGGCGGCTGGCTCGTTCGCGGGTGCAAAACTCGTCAGTTGGCTGCTGATGGTGGCAGGGGCAGTCAGCCTCGCCGGACTGGCAGGTCGCTGGCACAACCGGCAGGCAGGCCTGTGGTCAGCACTCGCATTCTTGGCAACGCCCATCGTGGCCTGGGAGGGCGGGACGGCGTACATCGACCACGTGCATGGACTCTATGCCGGCCTAGGGGTCCTGTATGCCGCCGAGTGGATCAGTCGCCGGACATTAAGCGTCTGGCCTGCAGCGGTTTTCCTGGGATTGGCTTGCGCATCCAAGTTCACTGGCCTGCAGACCTTGGCGATCACGGGCCTAGTCGGTGCCATTGCCTTGCTGCGGGCCGATCGCAGCCGGATGGGTTCGCTCCTGGCTGCGGGTGCGGTCGCTTTGGCCATAGCCTCTCCTTGGTATGTGAAGACGCTCGCGTTCACCGGCAACCCGGTCTATCCGTTCTTTTATGAGAAGCTCGGCGGCAAGGACTGGGACGCCTGGCGGGCCTCGATCTATAAGAACGAGCAACAGACGTTTGGCGTCGGCAGGACGGAGACGGGACGGGATCCGATGACTCTGGGACACGCCGTGCTTGGGCTCGCCTATCAGCCTGGTCGGTACACCAACCCCCAGCAGACGGAGGGGCGGGGCTCCCCGACTGGCGCAGTCGGCGTTGTGGCGACGGTCGCACTTTTCTTGTTGGCGGCCCGCAGTCGCAAGGGGCCAGGCTCACAGACCGTTTTGGCGATTGTCGGCCTGTCTCTGGCCGCCTGGTTTGTCCTTAGCCAACAATCTCGCTATCTCGCGACTCTCGCAGTGGTAGCGGCGCCGTTCTTTTCAGTCGTCTTCGATGCCGGGGCTTGGAGGACGCTCGGCCGAGTCTTGGCCGTGGGGCAGGCGGTCGCCACTCTGGCCGTCCTCTATCTGTTGCAGACCAAGGATCAGTTGCAAGTGCTTCTTGGTGTCGTTCCGACCTCTGCCTATCAAAAGGCTCGGGTCGGCTTCACCGATCCGGCAGTTTGGTTAAGCAGTACCGAGGCTGTTCACAAAGTCGCCTTATATGATGAGGTATTCGGATTCTTGTTGGACAAACCATACTTCTGGGCCAACCCTGGGCACAGCAGGGCGATACCGTATGAGACGCTGATTGACGGGGTCGGACTTGCAGATGCGTTGAAGTCGCAAGGATTTACGCACGTCTATTGGAACACCCAGTTCACCGCTGCCGACGCCATGCAGAAGTGGATGGGCGAGAGCGGACTTGAGCCTGGTGATGGGTACTCCGCGGAGGAGAAAGCTGGAATGTCCAGCAACCTCGACCTCAAGTGGAAGCTCTTGCTTGCGCAGGCAGTAAAGGTTGGTAGGCTCAAACCGGTACAGTCATTCGGACGTCGCCTTGTCCTTGAAGTCGATTGAGTCCCGGTGCCGGTCAGGCTACCGGCCACAATCGGACTGCAAGAGATGGACCAGGCGTCATTGGAGAAGGGACCGTTTCAAAGGGCTTTGAGTGAGCCTGTCGAAATGCCGACGGGTGAAACGGAGTTCGAGCGGCCGCGCGGCGTGCACAGTATCCAGGTGCGAGAGGGCTATACCAACGTCCGCGTGCACGGTCTGGGCGAACCCCTGCCAGAGTCAAGAATCAAAGTGTTGGCGTCGGTCGCGAAGCAAAACGTCAGCCTCGATTTCTTAAAGTTTACGCCGGACGGATTGTCTTTTGTCGTGCCAGACAGCGACCGCGAGGCGGTGGATAAAGCAGTCTCGGAAGTAGGTGCCAAACAAGAATCCAAGGGCGACAGGTGCGTCGTTCTGGCCCACGCGGTGAACATGCGGGATGAAGAGGGCTTGATCGCCAGGCTGGTTTCGACCGCAATCGCCTCGGGCACCGAGATCGACCACATGGGCGACATGCACGACCGTGTCCTGTTCGTCGTCAGCAAGAACGACGTCGAAGCGTTGCAGTCGGCCCTCAAAGCCGGCTTTCAGGAGGAGGCCCGATGAAAGTCCGGGTGATGAAGTTCGGCGGCACCAGCGTTCGCACTCCCGAAGCGAGGATGGCCGCCGCCCTGCGCGTCATTTCCGCCAAGGAGCAGGGCTACCACCCCGTCGTCGTCGTCAGCGCCATCGGCCGCAAAGGCGAGCCTTATGCGACGGACACGTTGCTTCAATTGGTCCAAGGAATTGATCCGACCGTCAAGCCAGACGCCAGAGAATTGGACATGATCATGGCGGTCGGCGAGATCCTCTCAAGCGTCGTTTTCGCCCAGACGCTCAAGTCGTTGGGGCATCCATCGATGTCCTTCCGAGGTGGGCAGGCCGGCATCCGCACGGACGGCGTGTATGGCAACGCTAGAATCCTCGGCGTCAACCCGCAGGGCCTCATGGAGGGCCTGATGCGCGGGGTGATCCCGGTCGTCTGCGGCTTCCAAGGCGTCTGGACACACGGCAAGCTGCCGGGTAGCGAACTGAACACCCTTGGCCGGGGTGGATCGGACACCACCGCCGCCGCTTTGGGGGCAGCGCTCCGGGCTGATGCGGTCGAGATTTACACCGACGTTGACGGCGTCAAAACCGCCGACCCCGATTTTGTCCGTGAGGCACCGACTCTGCGCCGCGTGACTTACGACGAAGTGGCCGAGATCGCCCACTTGGGCGCAAAGGTCTTGCATCCGCGCGCCGCCGAGATCGCGATGAAGTTCTCGATCCCTTTGTGGGTCAAGAACACGTTCACGGACGACTCGGGAACGGAAATCGTCGCCGGAGTCGAGCTTCCTGGTCGCCGGGTCACCGGCGTCACGCACACTGGCAAGTTGGTCTACATCCAGATCGACTTGGCAGACGTGGACCCGGCGCACCGTTCAGTTTTCGAGGCCAGAGTCTACGAAACGCTGGCCCGCTATCACGTGAACATGTATATGACGACCTTGACTTCCGGGGGCATCGGTTTTGCCGTCCCACGCGAACAGTTCGCCGAAGTCCAAGACATGTTCGACGCTTTGGTCATGCCCGTCTCGACAGACAAAACCACCGTCTATCTGGTGCAGTCCAGCGACAAAGAGAGCAAGGCCTTCGCGACCCAAAGCCAGTTGCTGTCAGGCTTGGACGACGTCCGGGTCGTCAAGTTGAGCGTCACGGAGGGATGCACGATGGTGTCGGTGGTCGGCAAGGACTATATTCAGCGCCCGGGTGTCTATCTCTCGGTGCTGCAGACCTTGCATGACGCGCAGATTCCGGTCTTGCAGACTTCAGACAGTGACTTCTCGCTCAGTGTGCTGGTGCCGGAGTCGGAGCTGCGGCGTGGCGTGGCGCTGTTGCACGAGAAGCTGACCGGCGATGCCTGACCGGCCCACCCCTGCGGCTCCCTGGATCATGGGGGTGCTCAACGTCACTCCCGACAGCTTCAGCGACGGAGGGCTGTTCTTTGCGCATGAACAGGCAGTGGCGCGTGGGATCGAGATGTGGGAGCAAGGGGCCGACATCGTCGATGTCGGCGGCGAATCGACCAGGCCTGGGGCGAATCCGGTGTCGGAAGCTGACGAACTCCATCGGGTCGTGCCAGTGGTCCGGGCTTTGGTCGGACGTGGTGTCCAAGTATCTGTGGACACGACGAAAGTCGCCGTCGCACAAGCGTGCCTAGAAGCTGGAGCCTGGATGGTCAACGACGTGACCGCTGCGGCGTCTCCTGGTATGTCCGAACTTGTTGCCAAACACCAAGCCAATCTCTGCCTGATGCACATGCGCGGCGAGCCGCGGACGATGCAAGTCGACCCAGTTTATGACGACGTTGTCGCAGAGGTTCGGGCGTTTCTTGTGCAGGCTGCACAGGCAGCGGAGAAGAATGGCGTCGCCAAGAACAAGATTTGGATTGACCCAGGGATTGGATTCGGCAAGACGCCAAACCACAACCTACAATTGATCAACGGCGTCGGACGGTTGGCCGACACGGGCTATCCAGTGCTGGTCGGTGCGAGCCGCAAGAGCTTCATCAAGGCGGTCGGTGCCGGCGATGCACCGGCCGACCGCCTTGCGGCTACCATCGCCGCCCACTCGGTAGCCCAGAGGAACGGTGCCTCGGTCCTGCGCGTTCATGATGTTATTGAGGCCAAGAGGGCCGCGACCCTGGTTGCGAGCTTGATTCAAGCCGAGAATGAGTGAAGTGCCTAAAAGGCCGGAGACGGCCCTTTAGGTAAAACTCCTTGGCAGGCGGGGTGACCCGCTGGCAGGTCGCAAGGACGCAAGACCATATGAAAGTCGCTTTGATCACAGGGATCACGGGCCAAGACGGCTCGTATTTGGCCGAGCAGTTGCTCGAAAAGGGCTACGTCGTCCATGGCATGATCCGCCGGTCGTCCAGCTTGAACACGCATCGGATCGACCACCTGTACAACAACCCCGAGGTCCATGGGAAGTCGTTCTTTCTGCACTATGGCGACTTGACCGACAGCAGCAACCTGAACCGCTTGCTGGAGAAGATCGGCCCGGACGAAATTTACAACCTGGCGGCGCAGAGCCACGTCAAGGTCTCCTTCGAAGTGCCCGAATACACGGCGGAAGTCGATGGTGTCGGCACACTTCGTTTCTTGGACGCGATCAAAGAAGTCGGACTCAAGGAGAAGACCCGCTTCTACCAGGCCTCGACCAGCGAACTGTACGGCAAGGTGCAAGCCGTCCCACAAGACGAGACCACGCCGTTCTATCCGCGCTCGCCCTATGGCGTCGCCAAGTTGTACGGCTACTGGATCGTCGTCAACTACCGCGAGGCGTACGACCTCTTCGCCGTCAACGGCATCCTTTTCAACCACGAGTCCCCGCGCCGCGGCCGCACGTTCGTCACCCGCAAAGTGACCCAAGCCGCCGCCTGCATCAAGCTCGGCCTGCAAGACGTGCTGACCCTAGGCAACATGGACTCCAAGCGCGACTGGGGCTATGCGCCGGAGTACACAGAAGGGATGTGGCGGATGTTGCAGCAGGACACGCCCGACGACTACGTCTTGGCCACCAACGAGACCTACACGATCCGCGAGTTCGTCGAGTGGAGTTTCTCCGAGCTCGACATGCACATCGAATGGCGCGGCAAGGCCGAAGACGAGGTGGGTGTGGACACGGCGACCGGCAAAACCATCGTCCGAGTCAGCCCTCAGTTCTATCGCCCGGCTGAGGTCGACCTGCTCGTCGGCAACGCAGCCAAAGCCAAGGCTTGCCTGGGCTGGGAAGCCAAGACCAAGGCGCGCGAGCTGTGCAAAATCATGGTCGCCCACGACTTGAAGATGGCCAAGGTGCATGGCGTCGATGCCCAGTGACGGCCACAGACCGCTGAGCCCGAGCGACAAGGTTTTTGTCGCTGGACACCGGGGCATGGTCGGCTCGGCCGTCGTTAGGTCTCTGCGCAAGCGCTCGTTCGACCGGGTGGTCGAAGCCGGGCGCGAGGTCGTCGATCTGGCCGACCAGTCCTCGACATTTGCCTTCCTCCAAGAGCAGAAGCCCGACGTCGTAGTCGTGGCGGCGGCCAAAGTCGGTGGCATCGTCGCCAATGCGACCTATCCGGCAGAGTTCGCTTACGACAACATCGCCATTGCCGCCAACCTCATCGAAGGCAGCCGGCGGGCAGGTGTCGAGAGGCTGATGTTCCTCGGTAGCTCGTGCATCTACCCGAAGTTCGCCCCTCAGCCGATCAAGGAAGAGCACCTGCTGACCGGCGCCCTAGAGCCGACCAACGAAGCCTACGCGGTCGCGAAGATCGCTGGCATCAAGCTTTGCGCTTACTACCGTCAGCAGTACGGCCTCGATTACCGCAGCGTGCTCCCGAGCAACCTCTACGGCCCTGGGGACAACTATCACCCCGAGAATTCCCACGTCTTGCCGGCCTTCATCCGACGATTCTCCGAGGCCAAGGACAAGAACCTGGACAGTGTGACGATCTGGGGCACGGGGACGCCACTGCGCGAGTTTTTGCACGCCGACGATTGCGCCGAAGGCTTGATCCACGTGCTCGAACGACCCGAGAGCCCGGACATTGTCAACCTGGGCAGCGGGGAAGAGATTTCTATCGCCGACCTTGCCAGCTTGGTCGCCGACGTGGTCGGGTTCAAGGGCGAGATCGACTACGACAAGTCCAAGCCCGACGGTACGCCGCGCAAGCTGATGGACGCTTCCGTGATCCGTTCGCTGGGTTGGTCGCCCAAGATCGGCCTGCGCGAAGGCATCGCGGCAGCCGTCGAGGACTTCAAGTCCCGTTATGGGGTGCCGGCTTGAGGATCATCGTCCACGACTATCCGGGCCACATGTTCCCGCTCAGCCTGAGTCGAGCCTTGGCGGCCCGGGGGCACGACGTGTTGCACCTGTTCTCAGCTTCGTTCGTCAGCCCGCACGGCGAATTGCAGCGCAGGGAGGACGACCCGGCAACGTTCAATATCAAGGGCATCGCCCTCTCTGGCGGCACGTTTGACAAGACCAATCTCTTCAAGCGCTGGGAGGCCGATATCGAGCACGGTCGCCTGGCCGTGACCGAGATCGACGCCTTCAAACCCGACTGGGTGCTGACCTGCAGCAGCCCGCTGGACGCCGTCAAGCTGATCCAAAACGAAGTCCACCGCCAGGGCGGGAAGCACCTGTTTTGGCTGCAAGACCTGATCGGCATCGCCGCCGAAAAGATCATGCGCCACAAGGTCCCGGTGGTCGGCGGCCTGATCGGCAAGCTCTATGTCGGCTTTGAACAGCGCCTGCTGGCGAATGCCGACGCAGTGGTCATGATCACCGAAGACTTCCGCCCGTTCGTGCCTGCGGAACAGACCAACGTGCATGTCGTGGAGAACTGGTCTCCAATCGAACAGATTCCTTTGCGACCCAAGGTCAACGCCTGGTCGACTGCACATGGTCTGGCCGAAACCTCAAACTGGATCTACACTGGCACACTGGGCATGAAGCACAACCCAGGGCTCCTTCTCAAGCTGGCTGAGGAGAACCGCAACGACCCGTCGTTCCGGCTGGTCGTTGTGTCCGAAGGCACGAGCGTCGACTGGCTGCGCGAGAACGCAGCTGCCAAGGGCTTGGAGAACGTGGTCTTGCTGCCGTTCCAGGCGGTCGAGGACTTTCCCGACGTTCTGGGAAGCGCCGATGCCTTGGTCGCGATCTTGGAGCCTTCTGCCGGCATCTTCTCGGTGCCGAGCAAAGTCCTGAGCTACCTCAGCGCTGGCAGGCCGATCTTATTAGCGGTGCCGCCGGAGAACCTCATTGCCCGGATCGTGTTGGGTCACGACGCCGGCCTGGCGGTGTCGCCGCTCGACGAGGATGCGTACTTGTCGGCGGCTAAGCAACTGGCCGCCGACGCCTGCCGCCGCGAAGTGATGGGCCGGAACGGTCGGGAATACGCGGAAAGAACGTTCGATATCCGAAGCATCACTGACCGCTTTGAGACTATCCTGGGCGATTAACCGCCGCCCTGGGCCAGCGTGATGCTCACCGGCGTCGCCGTGCCCGGGTCAAACGTGTAGTCCGTGCTGGCCGGCGGTGTCGACGAGTAGACCAGTGACCAAGCCGTGTGGCGCTGCATGTGGGCCTCAAATTTGCTCGCGTCGTAAGCCGCACCGGTCAGCCAGAGGCGGTCTTCGTCATCGACTCGGAAGGAGTAGGTCAAGCTGGCGTCCGCCGGCGGCCGGGCGTTGCAGGCGATGCTCATGCGGGAGGTCTTGACGGTGGCAGTGCTTAGCCAAGGCGTCCAGGTCGTGGCGACTGTCCCCGAGCCATTGGTGCGGCACCTGTCGATGTCGGCCAAGAAAGAGGCGACAAACTGCGCTGGACCCTGCGTCACTCGCTTGAGGGTGCTGAAGAGCCGCGATCCGCGCTGCCCGGCAGTCTGTCGGCTGCCGTAGTCCACCACGCTGTAGGCATGTCTCCGGGTGTCATAGATCCAGAGGTGGTCGCCGTCGCCGACGTAGCGCTTGGTCGTCATCGCCGCTTCTGTGACCAGGCCCTCGAAATAGATCTTCTCCTCTCCCGCCACTAGGCGTCTTTCTACGACCATTTGGACAGCAAATGGATCGATTCCCGAATCAAGAACGACGTTCCCGGAGAGGTTGACGGTAATGTTGTTCATCAGGGCCAGCCGCCCGAACGATTCGGCGACCATCTGGCGCGCCGATGGGAGGTCGTCGGCCCAAGACGCAGTTGCGACGACCAAGAAGGCTGGCACCATAAAGGCTCTCACGGTTCCCATAAGACGACAAACGACCGGGTCGCTGTTCCCAAGCGACGCGGATACCCATAAGTATAATGCCTTCGACAGCTCAATCCCATTGTCTGGGAGGGATCACACATGAACAACGTGCCTTACGAACAGTCCGACCTCTATCGGTTGCGACACTCCGCCGCCCACCTGATGGCCCAGGCCGTCCAGGAACTTTGGCCCTCCGCGAAACTCTCCATCGGCCCACCGGTCGAGAACGGCTTCTACTACGACATCGACTTCGAAGAGCCGCTCCAAGAGAAGGACCTCGAAAAGATCGAGAAGCGGATGAGGGAACTCAGCAACCTCAAGCAACCCATCGTCCGCCGCGAGGCCAAGGATCGGGCCGAAGCCAAGCAGTTCGTGCTGGCCGACGGTGAGGAACAGGCCCTCTACAAGCTCCAACTTCTGGACGCCATCCCTGAGGGAGAACCGATCTCCTTTTACGAGCAGCGAGGCACGGACAAACAGGGCAATGAGCACGCCTTTGTCGATCTCTGCCGCGGCCCCCACGTCGAGAACACGGCCCAGATCAAGAACTTCAAGCTGATGTCGATCGCCGGCGCCTATTGGCGCGGCGACGTCAAGAACAAGCAGCTGACGCGCATCTACGGCACGGCCTTCGAGACGAAGGAAGAACTCGAGGCCTATCTCCACCAACTTGAGGAGGCCAAGAAGCGCGACCACCGCCTGCTCGGCCGCGAACTCGGGCTATTCATGTTCTCCCCGCGTGTCGGCACGGGTTTGGCCCTTTGGCTGCCTAAGGGCGCAGTTTTGCGCGAGACGATGGTCGCCTTCTTGCGCGACGAGCAGCTCAAGCGCGGCTACGAGCCGGTCATCACGCCCCAACTCGCCAGCATCAAGCTGTACGAAAAGAGCGGGCACATCATCACGTTCAAGGACAAGCTCTTCCCGTTCATGGAGGACGAGGAGAAGGAGACGTACATCCTCAAGCCCATGAACTGCCCGTTCCACATCGAGATCTACCAGTCCTCGATGCGGAGCTACCGCGACCTGCCGGTGCGGTACGCCGAGTTCGGTACTGTGCACCGGTATGAGCAGAGCGGGGAAGTCACGGGCATCCTCCGCGCCCGCGGCTTCACGCA
>JAFDWT010000062.1:0-70960 GCA_018268335.1 Armatimonadota bacterium
CGGTGGACGGTGTGGCCGGCGGCGGCGAGGACGTTGCAGAGGGTGGAGCCGTAGGCGGCGCCGCGGCCGGAGCCGACGGTGATCGGGCCGTTGGGGTTGACGCTGACGAACTCGACGTTGATCCGCTTGGGGGCTGAGGCTACTGAATGGGCGAAGTCGGTGGACTGGACTTGGGCGAGGAAACCCGAGACCCAGGTGGTGGACAGGGTGAAGTTGATGAAGCCTGGGCCGGCGATTTCTACTTCTTGGAAATAGGACGGATAGGACGTAGAGGACGTATGAGGTTCAGATGGGGGCTGGAGTTCGGATCTAAGGAGCTCGGCGATGGCGCGGGGGTTCATGCCGGCGGGCTTCGATGCGACCAAGGCGAAGTTGGTCATGAAGTCGCCGTGGCCGGCTTGTTTGGGCACGTCGACCTCTATTGACGCCTCAAGAACTGCAGCTGGGAGGCTCCCGTTTTCCACAAGCCGACGCACGGCGTCGCGCACGAGCGTCGAGAGGGAATCGCGGACGAGGGGGGCCTGGCTCAAAGTGAGGCTAGAGATACCTGATGTGGGGGTGGAGGCTCGGGGCTGGGGTCTGGGGCATCGGGTCTGGGGGCTACGGAGTTCCCCCACCCGGTTCGCTTCGCTAACCGACATTCCCAGATGGAGGCAGCGAACTCTTGGGCAAAGCTGGTTGACGCTGGCGAGGTGCCTGCGGTGATCAATGCTTGTATCCGGGAGCCGGAGGCGGTCGGAGCCCGCCGGGGAAAAGCGGTGTCATAGCCCCCGCACTCCAAGCCCCAGAACCCGTGCCTCACACCCAGACCCCAGACCCCGTACCCCGTACCCCAGACCCCAGACCCCGCCTCCCTCCATCCGGCCCGGTTCTTTAAGATTTTCTCCGCCCCTTCCCCTTTTGTTGCCGATAGGACTACAATAGGGCTTGACCAGTCGCCAAGGGGGGAGCCTCCCTTGCGCCCGAACTCTGATGTGAAGGGGAACGGTCAAGGTGTTAACGTATGGCATTGAAACGCGTACCGATGGCGGACTTCCTGGTGCAGAACGGCTTTTTGAAGCCCGAGCAGCTAGCCGAGGCCCTGCAGGTACAGAAGCAGACCAACAACCCTGACCTCGGGCGTGTCCTGATCGACCTGGGCATGGTAGGCGAAAGGGAAGTTTTCAAGGCGCGGGCCCAGGAGACCGGCGAGGCGTTCGTCGACCTGGACAACGTGAGCGTCGATTCCAGCGCGCTCAACGTCGTGCCGGACCGCATCGTGCGCCAGCACAACGTCCTGCCGGTGAAGAAAGACGGCACGACTCTTTGGCTGGCCATGGCCAACCCCAACAACCTGGAGGCCATGGACGCCGTCCGGTTCGCCAGCGGATGCCTTGTGCGGCCTGTCTTGGCGGTGCCGGGTGCCCTTGACGACGCGATCCGCAAGTACTATCCCGAAGGCGGCGAGACCGGCGGCGCGCCGGCCAGTTCGGCTCCTTCGGCGGCGACCCAGCAGGCAGCGGCTGAGCGCTCGGTGATGTCCTCGGACATCCGCGGCGCGATCGCGGCGGCCCAGGTGATCCGCGACGCTGACTCCTCGATCGTCGAAGACGGCAAAGGCGACGACGACATGGCCGACCAAGCCCCGATCATCAAGCTGGCCAACGCCGTCATCCAACAGGCGATCCTCGACCGCGCGTCGGACATCCACGTGGAGCCGCAACAGCGCGGCGTCCGCGTCCGGTACCGCATCGACGGCGTCCTCATGGAGGCGATGACGATCCCCAAGAACCTCCAGGCGCCGCTCATCAGCCGCTTGAAGATCATGGCGGAGATGAACATCGCCGAGCGCCGCGTCCCGCAGGACGGCCGCATCGAAGTCCGGCACCAGGGCAAGGAATTCGACCTCCGCGTCAGCTCGATCCCGACGCCGTTCGGCGAAAAGATCGTTATGCGTATCCTTGACAAGGGGAACGCGATGATCGGTCTGATGAAGCTCGGCTTCTCGGCCGAGAACCAGGCCAGGATCGAGGAGCTGATCAGCCAGCCTAACGGCATGTTCCTCTGCACCGGCCCGACGGGTTCGGGCAAGACCACGACGCAGTACTCGGTCTTGCACATGCTCAACTCGATCGAGCGCAACATCATCACGGTCGAGGACCCGGTCGAGTACCAGCTGGGCGGCATCGCGCAGGTCCAGGTGAACAAGAAGGCCGGTCTGACCTTTGGCACCGCGCTCCGCGCCTTCCTCCGCCAAGACCCCGACATCATCATGGTCGGTGAGATGCGCGACCTTGAAACGGCGGAGATCGCCATTGAGGCGTCGCTGACGGGCCACTTGGTCCTCTCCACTCTGCACACGAACGACGCGCCTTCGGCCACGCTTCGTATGATCGACATGGGCGTCGAGCCGTACCTCATCGCGGCGACCGTCATCGGCATCCTGGCCCAACGTCTGGGACGCCGCATCGACCAGGACCACAAGGAAGCTTTCACCGTCAAGGCCATCGAGCTGCGGCGCTTCGGCTTCCCGGTCACCGACCCCGACGAGGATGTGACCCTTTATCGCGGCATCGCGCACGAGGACAACCGGCAGACCGGCTTCCGCGGCCGCACCGGCTTCCACGAGCTGATGGTGATGAACGCGGAGATCGCCGAACTGGTTGTGAGGCGCGGGTCGCTGAACGACATCAAGGCGGCGGCGAAGGCCAACGGCATGCATGAGCTGCGGGAAGACGGTCTGGACAAAGTCCTTGCCGGCGTCACGACGCCCGACGAAGTCATGCGCGTCGTCTTCACCGCTGGCTTCTAATAGCATTTAAGTGTCGCCAGGGGTGCACACACCCACTTCTGGCGATGCTTTGGTACAATGGGGCATCGCCATCGAGCATCTATTGCCGTAGAGTAGAGACCACACGCACATGCAGAATCCGAACGACTCCGCGCCTCCTGTAGCTCCGCCAGCACCGGCGGCGCCTCCGCAGGCGACCGAAGAACCCACGAGGGCCGGACAGCCGAAGCCGCTGGAAGACCTCCACATTGACGAGCTGCTCCACATCATCGTCGACCGGAACTGCAGCGACCTTCACATCTGCGCCCAGAGCGAGCCGATCATCCGCGAGGACGGCAAGCTGAAGCGGCTGAACTACGAGAAGTTCACACCGCAGCAGACGCAACGGATGCTCTATGAAATCATCAGCGACGACCAGGTGACCCGGTTCGAGCAGACCAAAGAGCTCGACTTCAGCTACCAGTTGCCGCGCCGGGCCCGGTTCCGCGTCAACCTCTATCGCGACCGAGGCGCCTGCGCCGCCGCGTTCCGCTTGATTTCAAGCCGGATTCCGACGACGGAAGAGCTTAACCTGCCTCCGCTTCTGAAGCAGCTTTCGGAGAAGCCCCGTGGTTTGATCCTCGTCACCGGCCCGACCGGTTCTGGTAAGTCGACGTCGCTCGCGGCGATGATCAACCACATCAATACGAACTTTTCGCATCACATCATCACGATCGAAGACCCGATCGAGTACCTGCACCAGCACAAGCAGTGCGTCATCAACCAGCGCGAGTTGGGCGGCGACACGCTGAGCTTTGCGAACGCGCTGCGCGCCAGCCTTCGCGAAGACCCGGACATCCTGCTGGTCGGTGAGATGCGCGACATGGAGACCATCGCCTTGGCCATCACCGCCGCTGAAACGGGCCACTTGGTCTTCGCAACGCTGCACACCAACAACGCGGCCGAATCGATCGACCGTATCATCGACGTCTTCCCGCCGGGACAGCAGGAGCAGATTCGCGTCCAGCTGTCCAACAATATCGTTGCTATCATCTCACAGCAATTGCTCCCCAGGGCGAGCGGCCCCGGCCGTATCCCCGCCAACGAGATCATGGTGGCCACTCCCGCCGTCAGGAACCTGATCCGCGAGAACAAAACCCACCAGATCCCGTCTATCATCCAGACCAGCGCTGCGGCCGGCAACGTGACCATGGACCAGTGCTTGCGCGACCTGTACATGAAGGGATTGATCACCCTCGAAGAAGCCTTGACGCGTTGTATGAACGTCGAAGAGCTGAAGAAGATGATCAACCTGGGTGGACCCCCGACATCGGGCGGCAACGCTGGCCCGCCAAACCGAAGGTGAGATGAGACATGCCCGTATTTAGCTACACGTTCAAAGACGCGACCGGCGGCCTGCAAAAGGGCACGGCGGAGGCGGAGTCGGAAGAAAGGCTGAAGCAGCGCTTTACCGAGCAAGGGCTCGAGATCGTCGAGCTTCAGATGATCAAGAAGGGCACGACGCAGAAAGCCCGTGGCTTCGGCAAAGTCAAGCTGAAAAAGCTTGCCGTCTTCTGCCGCCAGTTCTCCACCATGGTCGACGCGGGCGTTTCGCTGGTCCGGTGCTTGGACGTTTTGTCGCGCCAGACCGACGATCCTAAGCTTAAGCGCATCTTGCTCGACATCGGTGAGCGGGTCGAGGGTGGTGAATCGCTGAGCCGCTCGATGCAACGGCACCCGCGGACGTTCAACAATCTCTTCATCGGCTTGATCCGCGCCGGTGAGATCGGCGGTGTCTTGGAAGAGTCGCTCCAGCGCCTTTCCGAGTTCTTGGAGAAGGACGTCGCCCTGCGCCGCAAGGTGACGTCGGCTTTGACCTACCCGATCCTGGTCATGGTCGCCGCAGTCGCGATCGTCATCTTCCTTGTCACCTGGGTCGTCCCGCAGTTTGCCAACCTGTTTAAGGACATCGGACTGAAGGAAGAGGACTTCCCGGCGATGACCAAGTTCCTGTTGGACCTCTCGTACAACCTGACGAAGAACGGCCTGACCATCGCGATTGTCGTCGTGGCGATCGTGATTGGCTACAAGCTGTTCGTCAGCACGAGGTTCGGGCGGCGGACGATGGACCGCGTCAAGCTCATGGTCCCCGTCTTTGGCCCCCTGCACCACAAAGTCTGCATGACTCGGTTTTCACGCACGATGGGCACGCTGCTCTCGTCGGGTGTACCGATTTTGCAGGCGATGGAGACCGTGGCGGGAACCGTCGGCAACTCGATCATGGCCGACGCGGTGCTTGACGCCCGCGCCCGCATCCGAGAAGGCGACCGCATCGGCGACCCGTTGGAGGCGAGCAAGATGTTCCCGCCGATGGTCGTCCACATGATCGGCGTCGGTGAGGAGTCCGGTTCGCTCGACTACATGCTGGCCAAGATCGCCGACTTCTACGAGTCCGAGGTCGAGGCGACTCTTTCTTCGTTGACGGCGGCGCTTGAGCCATTGCTCATCGTCTTCCTGGGCTTTGTTGTCGGCTTCATCGTCATCGCGATGTTCATGCCGCTCATCAAGGTCATTGAAAAGCTGTCCTCGGGTGGCGGCGACGACGCTGGCGGCTAGTTCCGTCCATAGGTGATAAATTGGCCCCTGGCTCTGCACTGCAGGCCAGGGGCCACCGATTTTTACTAGGGCGGGTATCCTTGCGCAGGCGGGGGGCGCCACGGAGGGCGTAAAGACATGTTTCCCGAATGGACGAGCCTGGTCGGCTTTTGGGTTGGGGCGACCATCGGCAGTTTTCTCAATGTGGTGATCTACCGGTTGCCACGCGGCCTCTCGATCGGCCAGCCGCGCAACAGCTTTTGCCCCAACTGCAAGAACCAGCTGTCTTGGGGCGAACTGATTCCGATTCTGAGTTGGCTGTTCCAGCGCGGCAAGTGCAAGCAGTGCGGCGTCAAGATCAGCCCGCGCTACCTGGTCGTCGAGCTCGTCAACGGGCTCTTTTGGGCCGTCATCTGGCACCAGCATTTGGTCTTGGGCCAATACAACTCAGGTTCAGAGGTGGTGAAAGCGGTCGGGTTCATGTGTTTTGCCTCGGCCCTGCTGGTCGCGATCTGCACCGACATCCAGTACTACATCATCCCCGACGAGGTCAACGCGATGATGCTGGCGATCGGGCTGGCGATGAACGTGGCCTTCGTGTCGCTCCACGACCCCGTTGCTTGGGCGGGGCGCTGGCCCTCCAGTGTTTTGGGTGCGTTAGTCGGCGTCGGTGTCCTGTGGGGGATCGCCTTTTTGGGTCTGGTGATCTTCCGCAAAGACGCGATGGGGCATGGTGACATCAAGATGGCGCGCGGCATCGGCGCCGTGCTCTTGTGGCAAAGCGCCTTGGCCAGTTTTGGAATCGCCGTCGGCTTGGGTGCTGTGTTTGGCATCCTCATGATCTTTCTGCGCAAAGGCATCGAGGCGCGGGCGGAGGCCAAAGCTCGAGAGCTTGCGGCAGCAAGTGGTGGTGACTACAAGCCCCAAGAGGAGGAGGACGACGAACCCTATGAGCCGGAGTCCATTGGCTCTTTGCTCTTCTGCGGTCTGGGTTACGTGCTGTGCATCGACGTGATCGGGCTGTTTATCCCGCGACTTTACGAGTGGTGGTTCAAGGAAAACCCGCGCTCCACCGAGGAGATTGAGGACCAACCTGAGGTAGAACCGACGATGATCCCGTTCGGGCCCTATTTGGCTGCCGGGGCATTGGTGGCGATGGTGTTTGCAGGGCCTCTGGACCAGGCGATGCAGGCTTATATCCGGTACATGTCTGGGAAATAAAATGAGGAACATGCGGGAAACTTTTCTCGTCAAACTTGGCTGTAAAGCGGAAGTGCAAAAAATGAGCAACAAACGGGCGTTCACTCTGATCGAGCTCCTGGTCGTGATCGCCATCATCGCGATCCTCGCCGGGATCATCTTTCCGGTCTATGCCAGAGCCAAAGACTCGGCTAACCGCAACTCCGACATGGCGTCGATGAACAACCTGCGGTCGGCACTCCAGCTTTACCGGGCCGACCAGGGCGGCTATCCGCCGGCGCTGTTGGGCTATGTGACCCTGTACTCGGGTGGCCCCGATGCGGGCAACGTCATCCCCGCCGACCGACTGAAGGGCTACCTCTATCCCAAGCGCGTGGACTCGATCAAGACTTTGACCCCGGCCTACAACCGGTCGACGGTCACACAGACGACAAACGCGGTCTTTCCGCCCGCCGACGCCTCGGCGGTCGGTAGTGCTCCCATCATGGATTTGAACGGCGACGGGATCGTCTCGAACGCCGACGACGTGGCCGGCGCCCGCCAGGCCTTCGGCCCCGCGGACGGCGACGTGTGCTGGAACAGCACGGTGCTCGCGGTCGCGGCCGGATCTCGGTGCGGCGGTGTCGATTCGACTCCGCTCAGCTTCTATGCGGTGAGCGGCTTTGACACGGCGCAGGTGCCGACCTCTGGCGGCGGCCAGCAGACTCAACTGCGCTATTCCCGGTTCTGGACGAACTACGCCATCGGGCCATCGGGCGGCGGCGGCGGGGCGGACGACGATCCGCGCCAGCTGGGTTATGACGATCCTCCGGAAGACACTGTCGTCACCTGGGACAGCTACTTCCGCGACTATGACTCTGGGAACCCGGGTGTGCCAGTGGCCACTCGGCGGGATCTCCTTCTCTTTGTGAGTGGCAGCGCGCGCCCGTGGGACTCGCGCGCCCTCTTCGATAACTCTTGGAGACTACGCCGGGCCCGGTAACGGGAACCCGGACGTCGTCAAGTCGGTCTGCAGTTTGGACGGTTTTGTATGGTAAGTGTCGTGACGCGCCGGAAGCTAAGGTCGGGTACCACCCTGATCGAACTCCTGGTCGTGATCGTGGTCTTTTTGGTGGGGATCCTGGCTGTCGTCCAGATTTTCCCGGCTGGACTGGCCACGCTCCGGCTGACGGCTGGCAATACCCTGGCCACGTCGCTGGCCCGGTCTGAGATCCAACGGATCCAGGGCCAGGCCGAGCAAGTGCCGGAGATGATCATGCCGGTCAACTTCGTCGGTTCCACATCGCTCATTGCGATCGAGAGCGGAATCGACATCAACGACTTGAAGGCGCCTCTGGACGACCCGGCCGCGAACATTGGCCGGATCAACCAGGACGGCGGCGTATTGGTCGGCGGCTCCGTGATCGGCAACTGGTCCAAGGTGAGCGGCGCGAACATCATCTCGCGCGTCATTGGTGAAGGCAAGCCGGTCCCCTCGCCCCGCGTCGTCGGCACCCAGTTTGGCAGTTTGATGCAGCTTTTGTTTGCGCCGATCTACTACACGGTCGACAGTGGCACCGGCTTGGGCCGGGCTGGGCTGCTGCAGCTCTATGGGAACGACATGGTCGGGCGTGACGGCGACCGGGACTTCAACATCCCCAACCCCCGAGGCAGCCGGTTCCGCGACTATCAGTTCTTCACCGTTCCCGCTGGCAGCGCGACCGACCCGACGATGACGCCGTTCGCGAACGAGGACCAGCTGTGGATCGGCTCGCTCCAGAGCGCGACGACGGGCAACTGGCTCAGCCAGACGTACCGGGTCAACTTCAGCTTTAACTACAACACGGGCTCGGGTGTCCGGCAGTTCGACGTGGTCGTGCTGGCCCAACCGGGTGACACGTCGTATATCGCGCCGAACACGATCACCGCGGGCGTTTTCAGCGGGCCGTACACCGTTGTTTCTCTGCAGCGCCTGATCGCCAAGTCCGGTCTGTACGGCGGCGGCGGCTTCGACCCGACCAAGTTCCTCGGCGCTGACATGTCGTCGGTGCGCGTGCAGCGGGTCTACGACGAAGTCGGCTACCTGTCGGCCTGGGACGCGGGCAACCCGTACCAGTACAAAGTCCTCAGCTCCAACTTGGGCGCAGTCCTGATCAATCCGGGCGCATCGTTCGCGAAGGTCCGCGTGGCAGGCGGGGCGACGGTGCCACTGGTGGCCAAGGCTGATTACACCGTCTTCGATTGGCGCATCATCCGCGACGAATTCCGGGTGCCAGGCGCGGGCAGTGTGAAGCTGGTGGCTAACTCGGTGAAGTCTGCTTCTGGCACGGGTGTGGACGGCAAGCCGAACACCGGTCTGGGTTCAGACGTCCCCGGCGACCACTCGCTGTGGACGCCGAACGCGGCCGGAGTGAACGGCAGCCAGGACTTCATCCTACAAGACATCGAGACGGGCGGCATCATCCTGGGCAACAGCCAACTGGACGTGCACAGCGCTTACTGGGTCGACAAGTCAAACGGCGTCGTCACTTTCAAAAGCGTCGCTGCTGGGCCGGGCCTGCAAGCCTATGTCGCCTTTCCGACCGGTGATCCGGGCAACCCATGGTCGGCTGACCTAAACGCTCCGGTCGACATCTCGGGCCGGAACGTGCGCGCGCTTTACATGGCTCGCAACGAATATGCGGTGCAAGTTCTGAAAGCGTCGAGCACTTATCGCTCGACGTTCCCCGGAACGCCTGGTGGGCTGAAGGCCGGGGAGTGCGCCGTGGGTGGCGTCAACGGCTGGGGCTCCCCGAACCGGCTCTATTTCTCCTTGGCTGACTACACGCAGAAGGCGACGGCCGGTGAGATGTGGGTGACCGACGGGACGACGCCCAGGCCGCTCCTGGACAAGGACATCTTGATCAGTGGCCGCGAGACGCTCGGTGGCGTCACACTCGCCTACTACCAGCTGCCAGCGGGGCTTACGTTCGACTTCGCCACTAACGGGTACAGCGTCCGGCGTGTGCGCGGCTCCTCGCTCAAGGCGAGGGTGCTGTGGAACCCGACGTCGTTCCAGCTCGGGACAGACCAAGTGCAGAACTACCAGAACTTCATGACCTGGGCGCAGTCTTGGCGCCGGGTCGTCACCGAGAGCTTTGAAGCGGGAGCTCCGAACTAAGATGCGCTCACGACGCGGTTTCTCATTGATCGAACTGATCACGGTGATGGCGGTGACCGCCATTCTGCTGACGATCATTGTCGTCCCAGTCATCCAGAGCTTCAACTTGACTCGCGCTGGCCAAGGGTTCGCTGACGCGCAGGCCAAGGCGAGGACGCTGATCGCCAAGATCGAGCGCGAGGTCAAGAACTCGGCCGCCGTGCGCGACAACACGGGCATCGCGGGCATGACCGCTGTGCACCTGCCGGGTGTCGACAACACGAACCGCAGGATCCTGTTGCCGAACAGCAAGCTCGACATCTTCCCGCCGGCCCAGGGCGACCCGGGCTCCCGTGTCGGCACCGCCTACATCGACCCGGACACGGGCAAGATCGACCCGACGCGCAAGTCGCCGAAGGGGCAGGTCTCGCTGCCGGTCGGCGCGGGCGACACGATGGTCCGCTACTTTATCGCTCTGCGCGACCCGTTCAGCCTCTACAACAACCCGTGGGTGACCTACAAGAACGCGACCTCGGGTGGTTCTTGGTTGTCGAGCGCGAGCGGGCAGGACAATCTTTACGTCCTCTATCGGGCCGAGGTGCCGGTCTATAAATGGGTGACCATCGCTGGCACGCCGACGCGGGTGGTTAACACCGAGTTCTTCTACGACCTCGACCGCGACGCTGACCCGAACACCGGTGGCCCCGGGTTCGATGACCCTGACTTCATGGATCCTTCTGTGGCCCTGCCTGCCTATGCGACGCCGATGGCTTATGACCCGGCGGACAAGGCGGCCGTCGTCCGCAACTGGCTCCGCGCCGCTCGGATCGTCACCGAGCTGAGCCGGTACGACATGGTGCTGCCCGAGCTGAACAAGGCCAACAACAGCGTCCTCTTCGCCGCCAATGGCGACCCAGTCGTGACGAGCACCGCCCGGTTCCAGCCGACGCGCGTCTCCAGTGAGCCGAGCAAAGGCATGCTGGCCGTGCGTGCGGGAGAAGAGAACGACAACGCCATCAAGATCGGGCCTGACGTCTACAGTTCCGACCATGGCTTCTGGGCCAACCCGGAAGTCCGGCTGTGGCCCAGCCAGGTGCCGGCATCGTGGTCTAGCGGCAACGGCTCCGGCGGTGCGGTGCGGCCAGCGGCGAACCCTTCTCTGGGCTACTTGGCCTTGCGGCCCGGCACCGGCGGTTCGCTGACTCTGAGTGGTCAGGGTGGCTTCAGTGGCGACTTCTTTGACGCCGGGCTGTACGCCAGGCTGAAGGCACAAGGCGTCGCCTATCCATTCTACAAATCGATCCTCGCCGCGGCGGGCACGCAGCCCGACTTGTTCTTGCCGGTCGTGCCGGACGCCAAGGCCGGGAAGCTGCAGGCCAGTTTTGACATCCGCGATTGGGGCACCGACGCGAGCACCGCGTGGGCCGACCGTCTGCCCAGCAGCGGCGCGGACTCAGGTTTGGACACCGGCCCAGCGGTGACTCCGGCTGACAACTTCTACAAGACCACCGGCAACAACTGGCACCAGTTCGTCGGCATCAACGAGCGGTTTGCCCGCCTGTGGAACCAGTGGGACGGCCTGTGGCCCAATCCGACCCAGGCGCCGGCCAAAGAAGGCCCGTTCGGCGTCAAGCGTTGGATTTACCTCGGCGAGTATCCGCAGTTCGGCCCGAGCAACACGGCCGGCCCGCTGGCGCCGAGCATGAAGTTCCACCGCGCTTCGGTGACTCCGGGCAGTGACGAGGTCTATGGCCCCGACCAGACACCGGGCCCTAACTACGGCCGCTTGGTGCGCTATTCGCGCATCCCGAACGTCGAGTCGATCCCGGTCGGCCCCAACCAGTACAAGATCAACTACGTCGACCGCAAGGAGCCGGACTGGGCGGGTCTCTTCGGGTTCGCGGGCGTCAACTATGACCCCAAGACCATGGACTTCACGAACTTCCTGTCGGGCGTCCTGCAAGAGCGGTACCGGGCCGGATACATCGAGTTCAACAGCCGGTTTGGCGAGCCGCTCCCGCCAGGGAACATTTTCGTCAATTACCGCTTCCAATTCACTGAGCCCAACGACGCCGTGGCCGTCAGCTATGACTCGTCGGAGCTCATGGAGGTCGTGTTGACCATCCACAACTTCCCGCAGACGACAGTCCCGTACCCGCAGATCACCACGGTCCGCGGAACGGTGGCGGTCCGGAACGCGGTCAGATAAGGGCCATTGAGGAATATGGACATCCAGCGACGGAGACCGACGAACCATCGGCAGCAAGCCGGTCAGACCCTTGTCATCGCCATCATCATATTGGCGGTGCTGCTGATCCTCGGCCTCGCCTTTGCGGGCGTCGTCAGCGGCAACATCCAGGGGGCCAGCCGGTCGCAGAAGCGGACGGTGACCGAAGACCTGGCTCGGGCGGGCAGTGATTTTGTCCACCATCAAATGCTCTACTCCTCGTTGGGCGCCGACTGGCGGCCCGATCCGACGCCGCCAGCGACTGCGGGCAACTTCACCCGCGACCCGGACGCCTATTACACTCGCCCCGGCACCTTCATGGCGGTGACGCCCGATCCGGCGCACCCGACCGTGCAGATCGTTGACCGTGGCGGGCCGGACTATCTAGGGCCCTACGCCAAGCTGGTCTACAACAAGGGCCGCGCTCTCGTCCGTGTGCGCTACGCGCCGTCGGACTACAACGCCTATGCTGCTCCGACCGGCGACCTGCGCCAGCCGGGCGCGGCTCGCTCGTACACGATCATCGAATCCGTCGGCCGCAGCGGCCAGACGACGACCGATGGTCGCCTGGACCCGAGTTTGCTTTTGGCTGATTCAGTGCAGATCCTCGGGCTGCCGGACGCCGCCGCGCTGGTCGCCTCTGTCGGCAAGCTGAAGGCCGCCGACGCCCAGGTCACCGACAGCAAGAAGCTGAGCGCGTTCGCGTCGATCGGGTTCATTGAGTCGGCGATGTTCATCACGAACAAGGACAAGCAGAGCCGCGCTGCTGAGATCGGCGCGCCGACCTCCTTGCCTGGCTCACCCTTGTGGTTCAACAACACCAATGCCAGCGCCAGCTACGAGGGCGTGGACGTCGCCATTCCCATCTCGATCGGCGACGACCTGGGTGCAAACACGTTTAACGGCAGCACAGCGAGCTGGGCGCAGATTCCTGGATTTGGTTCCTTCTACAGCAACGCCGACGTCAAGTTCTATGGATCGACCTCCTTTGTTCTCAACAAGGGTCTGGGCGAGCAAGTCAACATTGCCGGCAGCATCCAGCCAGGGAACGATGCCTCGTCGGTCGCTGTCAAGAGCTTCCTGTACAACCGCGGCGCGGATCAGTTCCAGTGGGACCCCGCTGGCTCGGTGAACCTGAACGGCCAAGCGATGTCTTCGGACAACCCGTCATTCACAACGGCCAAGGGTGCCCTGAACGACAAGCATGGCGGCACCGACGTCAACGGTTATGGCCGGAACATCGGCCGCAAAGAGCCGCCGCTCATCACCCGCTTGGACCCTGCCGACAACCGCAACCGGTATGACGTGCTCACCCGCCTGAACGGGCCGCTGAACGCCAACGGCCAGAACATTGCCAGTTGGGGCTGGGGCGGCGGCATTTATCTGGATTCGCCAGAGCGCGGCAACCGCCAGACCGAAGAGGAGCGCGAGACGCTCGACCCGGCCAAGGCGCTGCCCAACGACTGGCTGAACCCCAACAACGCCAACAGCAAGGGCTGGCAGGGACCGTACTACATCCCGGTCGCCACGTATGTGCTGTTCACCGGCGATGGCTTCAGCATCACCCGCGACTCGCGGTCGCGCAGCAAGTTCTGGCGCTACCCTGACACCGGTGGCACCACATGGACCGACCCGGTCGGCGGGCAGCCGCGCGGCAACGTCAGCACTGTCCACTTCTGGGTGCGGTACGTGGCGGCCGACAACAAGACCTACATCGTCAACGACGTGCAGGCCCCGAACTTCAACCCGAATGTCTCGGACACCGCCTTTAAGACCTGGACGGTCAACAACAAGGTCGTCGCCCAAGAGTTCAACGGCGTCATCCAGGCCGCTGGCGACGTGCGGACCCGCGGCGTCATCCCGACGGACGTCCAGATCACTTTGGTCACCATGGGCAGCGCTTATGTCGAGGGCAGTCTGGTCAAGGGTGTCGTCGCCCGCGACCCGGCGACGGGAGCGCCATCGACGCTAGGCAGACCGACCCGGTCGGCGCTGGCCGTCCTGGCCAAGGACTTTGTCACTCTGAACACGACGCAGTTCTTTGCGCCTGCTCCGGGAGAGAGCCCGCAGGCCAAGAGCGGCGACGGTGTGGCCGACACGCCGAACCCGGTGGAGCTGGATTCGACAAAGCCCGACCTGCGCCTGATGGCCCAGTTCCTGCTCAACCCTTCCAACGCCAATCCGACGACCTGGCAGCCGTATGCGCGTTTGTATTCGACTGGTGGAATCGCTTTGGGTCAGCCGATTAGCTCGAACTTGCTGTTCTCGCTGTCTGCCGACGACGGTGGGCCGTCATTTGCCTCGCTGGACATTTCGACGGCGACAATGGCGGACAGCTCGCCGGTGACGGGGACCTTCCTGTGGCCGGGCCGCTACAACTTCATTGGCTCCTCGGGCGTGTATGCGACCGAGAACTACAACGACGCCGGTTCGTTCTTTGTCCCGCCGGCACCACCAGCGGCCCCTGCTCCTTGGAACGTGCCTGTCCTGGGTCTCGGTGACGCTGGCGTGAACGCCTATCCGAAATTCATGACTGTCGCGGCACCGGTATTTGACCGCGCCAACGGCGGATTCTGGAACGCTTACAACCCGGTCACCCGCAAGTTGACATCGACGGCTTCCAACCCTGAGGGCCTCTACGCTCTCTCGATGCAGGATCCGACGCTGTTCGACCTGCGCCTGAACCCAGTGGGCGGCGGCGCGACCAAGAACTGGCTGGTCAGCCGGACCGCGGTGGCCCCGTTCGACGTGCGGATCGAAGCGTGCCTGTCGGCCGAGGAAGGCTCCTTCTTCGTGATCCCTGGCAACTGGTTCAACACGAACCCGCTTGACACCAGGCCACGGTTCGAATCCCGTATTGTCGAGCTCGGCGGCAATCTGACCTCGGCCAACTATGGTGGTGGCGACATTCTGGCCCAAGCCCAGCACGAGCGGTACCAGCAGTACGGCAACTCGCCTGAGGTGCCGTTCTACGGGGAGCCTCTGGACGTGCGGATCACGATCTTCGGCTCGATTAGCCAGAACATGCCGGCTCCGATCGGCCAGCAGGTGGAGTGGCTGAAGAAATGGGGCTGGATCCCGCGACGGCTCGGGGCGACTGGCATCTACACGCCGCAGATCCACATGGGCAGCGTCAACCCGAACACGCCGGCGGCGGTGGCTCCGAACCTGAGGCTGGTCTATGACCCGATGTTGGCGACGGCCGGCGTCCCTGGCGACGCGGTCAGCCCGGCACTTGTGCCCGTGCGCACCGACTCGAACGGCAACCTTTTGCCCCCGATGCCGCGACTGCCGGTGAGTCCGACCCTGGCCTTCTTTGGAGACGTGAACCCGTGAACGCGCTGAGGACACTTTTGACGACGTTGATGGCTTCTGCCGTCGCTGCGGCGGCGCTGGCCCAGCCGGTCAGCTATGCGACCAAGACGCAGACCGTCAACGCGGGTGTCCTGCTGGTCTCGAGCCAGGTGTCGGGTGGACAGCTTTACAACCCTGCGCCGCATGTCTGGGGGCAGCTTGACCGCGACACCCACGTCCGACCCGCGGGGATTTCGTTTGACAACCCTCTTGGTCAGTCTACGCTCAGCGTCGCCGCTGCCGGCCGCTGGGGCTTGCCAGCAGTCCAAAAGAGGTTGACCAAGAAGGAAGCCCCGTATTGGGAGGTCGTCCTTGCCGACGTCAGCGAGACCACTCTGGCCAGGTTCGACGTGCTTTCTCTGACGGTGCGCAACACGCTGGCGCTCAGCCCGGCGGAGAGAGAGAAGCTGCGGCGGTTTGTGGACCAGGGCGGCACCCTGTGGATCGACATTTGGCAGGGAGGGGTGCTTAACGTCGACCCGGCTAACTCAGGCCCCTTGTTGTTCGGATTGAACTCCAACAACGGTGGCCTTTTCGCCGACCTGGGCGAACCGGTCATGAAGTACCCGAACGCGCTGACCATGCCCGATGTCGCCCAGATGGGTGACCCCGGCTCTGTGCAGTCCTTGGTCATCGTCACCCCGACGACGACGCTCAACCAGGTCATGGCCGACTTCATTGCAGGCCAACCGCGCATGAGCAACGTCGTGGCGAACGCGGCTGGTGGGACGGTGACCGTGGCCCAGATCGGGTCGGGGCATCTGGTGGTCACATCCCGGGGAATCACGGGGAACATCAACCGCGGTTTTGACCCTTCCAACCCGGGCGCGGCTTGGACAGCCAACACAGGCTACAGTTCACTCTTGCCCGTGAACGACACTTCGTTCGCTGCGGCGGCAAAGTTTGCTTTCAACCTCATCAACCTCAACTCGAACTTCAACGCCCAGGCCGGCGGCAGCCGACGTTCGAACAGTGTGCGTTCGACCGTCCCGGCACCGTTGATCGAACGGTTTGCGGTGCCAGGCTCCTATACGGGGACCAACACGCCGGCTATCGCCAAAGGCCGGGTGGTCGTGACCAGCGGCTCGAGCATCGGGTGCTTCTTGGCGAACCCATCAGAAGGGACTCCTGCGAACGCTAGCGACCCTTACGTGCAGGCTTGGCCGACGCAGAACGCGGGGGTCGCGTTATCTTCGCCAGTGATCGTCGACGTCCCGAACACGACGCTGGGCGACACGCAACAGATTTGGGTGCTTGGGTCGGACGACGCGCTCCGCGTCTATTCGTTGACGAACGGCGCGCTGCTCAAGACGGTGAACGCACCTTCGGGCGGCCAGGTCGGCATCGGCACCTTTGCGCCGACCATCCAGGACAACATGGTGGTCGTCGCCGACAAGTCGACTTCCGACAACAGCGGCCGTCTGTGGGCGGTCAGCCTAATCGACGGCGGCAACCCCGGCGGCACCAGCAATGCTTGGGTCGTCAAGAACTCGCCGCGCATGTTGCAGCCGACGGCGTCGGCGACAGTCGGCTACATCCCTATCCGGGACAACTCGAACGGTGTGGACCGTGTCGCTTACGTGGCTTCGGCTCCAGACGCCTCGAACAACCGGCCAGCGGCTTTTGCCAGCGTGTGGTTGGGAGCGAAGGGTGAGTCACCGGTCCAGGTGTCCAAGTCCGGGGCGCAGATCACGGTCAACTTGCGATGCAGCCAAAACGCCTTACCGGTTCTCGCGGGCTCCAGCCCGTTCGGACTGCACGCGACCGTCATGCGGAAGAGCGGCGCTCCGCTCACTCAGTCCGAGATGGAGAGTTATTTCCAGAACACGGTACTGCAACCCAGCCCGGGTGTGATTGAGTTTTCATTGAGCCCGGCGGGCAACAGCTCGGGCCTCGATTGGGACGGAACCGCAACACCGACACCCAATGACGACGTGTCGTTCAGGATCGACTACACGATCGACTGGAGCCAGACCAATACGGTGCCAGGAGACTCTTATGTCCGTGGCAACATTAGCGTCGTAGATTCGTCGTCGATGACGCGGCAGATCATTGGCAGCCCTGCTTTGGGTACTGACGGTCATATCGGCATCACGGTCGGCAACTCGGCGGCGATCGGACCGAAGGGCGGCACGTTCTACAACATGGTCGAATCGGGCCGTGGCACGTTCGACGTCCGCACCCGCTGGGACCTGTACGACAAAATTTCGACCGGCTTCAACGTGCTCGGCCAGGGCAATGTCAAGTACCCCGAGTGCTTGACCGACGAAGACGACCTGGTCAAGAAGCTGCTGGTCATCAGCGGCAATCCGATCTTGGACACGCCGATTTCTGGTCTGACGTTCTCCAGTGCGCCAGCCGTGGTTGGCGACACGATGTATTGCGTTGCCAACGGTGTCAAGTTTGTCTTTGGCCAGCCGATCTCGACTTCGGTTCTACTGGCTTTCAAAGCCAACCCAGATCCTGTGTCGTTCGAAGTCGACAGCCCGGCACCGGCAAGCGGTCAGCCTGAGCCACTGCTGACGCTGCAGCAGCCAGACATGGCGCGCAGCCTAAACCAGGCCAATCCGACCGCGTTCAGCGCGATGGTCACTAATGGCCCCAAGATCAGTCTGAACCGCGTGCCGGGTGCCAACAAGGTGCGCATCACGCTGGAGAGCCTCTCGCCGACGGCGGGTGGCACCATGAACTCTTGCGTCTCTACGAACCTGCCGTTGATCATTAAGCGGACAGACACTGCGACCGACCAGCTTTTGCAGCCAGAGGCGACGACCAGCTGGGTCTATAGCGGTGCCACTTTCCAACCGGGTAACGCCGCCGGTAAGTTCAACCACCTGTCGTGGTATTCGGTTCTGAACGGCTACCAGACGACGACCGGTCCGCTGGTCACCGGGCAGACGATGTTCGTCGGTGGCGCGAGCTTCTTGCCGTCTCTCCTGGTCAGTGGCATTCCGACGTTCCCCTTGCCGACCAACGGGCTTGTCTTCGGTGTCGATTCGCAGATCGCCGGCAACGACCCGTTCCTGGTGGGTAACAGCGTCAAGCCGTGGGAGAACCAGCTCTATGCCTTGAAGGGCGTACTGGCTCCGGGCAGCTTTGTCGGCGCGAGCGCCAATCCGGCCCTGCGTTGGCCGCAGGTGAACGGCGTCGAGAGCATCAGCGACTTCCGCACGCGCCTGTTGCAGGCGGCGATCTCTGACCCCTCTGCCTTGGGAATGGCGGCGGGCAACGGGGTGCTGGCAGTTCTGGGTGCCAACAGCATGCATGCGTTCTCGCGCAGCGAGTTCCTCGTCGCCGACTCGGGCCGCATCGGCCGGTTCGACGCCAGCGGCAACCCGCTTTGGACGACCGACCGGACGATCTATGCCGGCAAGGGCCAACCGGTGACCAACGCCAACGGCCAGCGCCCGCTCTCTGACCCTGTCCGCGTCTATCCCGCTGCTTCCAACGGTTATTGGGTCGTCGATGCCGCTTCGGACCAAGTCATCAAGATCGACTCGGCCGGCAGGGAACTGCGGACGATCAACCGTTTGAAGCTCCACCCACAGAGAGTGCCAGCTGGCATGGTGGACAACGAGTCGCTCACCTTGCGCAATCCGCGCGACATGACGACGTTTGATTCGAACATGTCCCCAGCCGACGTTGCGGCGATCTTCCCTGGCGAAGTGCTGCAGCTGGCGGGAGGCAACGAGCTTTGGAACCACGTTCTGATCGCTGACGCCGGCAACAACCGGGTCATCGAGGTCGTCGACAGGTACCGCCTCGACAGCTCGGGCCGCGTCCTTGGCCCCGTGCGGTACAAAGTGCCGCGCGGCGGGCCTGAGGACGAAGGCGACGGCTACAGCACCGCTTTGGGCGTCATCGTCTGGCACACGCCGGAAGAGTTCTCGGGCAAGCTGTACAGCTACAACAGCATCGGCCGTGTCGATGTCGGATCGGGCGTGAACCGGCACACCGTCTTTGCCTTCGGCTTTGGGAACATCCAGCCGGGCAAGGTGACGGTCGGCCTCGATTCGACAGGTCAAGACGTCGACCTGCGCAACGGGTTTGGCGGGATCATCCTGTACGACGGCCCCAACACCGAGGTCATCAAGCAGTTTGAAATCCCTGCGATCCCGGCTGGCACGTTCTTGGGTGAGAACCCGCCCGGTTCTGGCAGCTACGCCTTCAACTTGCCGGTGACTAACCGCCCGGTTAAGGTGGAGCAGTTCGCTGGGCTTCGGTCGACGACCGTCCGGTACGTCGATGTCGGCGGCACTCCGACTATTGCGGTGATGGTCACCACCAGCTCGGGCGTCTACGAGATCATCAAGGACACGTCCAACCCGTCGAACCCGGTCTGGCGCGCCCGATGGATGCTGCCGCGCGAAGCGTATGCCGCCATGCGACGGCCCCGGACGGCTGGCCCGTATGTGACCACCGACTTGCTGGGCAACCCGGCCGGGTTCCGACCGACCTATGCGCGCAGGTTGGAGTCCGGTGACGTGCTCATCGTCAACAACTACTTTGGCACCTACTTTGGCAACACATCCGAATTCAATGGAGAGGTCTTGTTGGTCGACGGCAGCTTTGCCACCGGCAGCACGGGCCCCCTTGACCCTGGTTATGGTGTCGGTAGGCTGAACCTCGGCTTCACGGCGATCAGCGTGAAGTTCGACCTCCCGCCTGTGTCCGGTACCCGTGGACTCGTGTCCCCCGTCTTCGCCGAACGGCAATAAGCTTATGGAACCTCGCCGCCAATCGTCAACGACCACAATGGGACGCGCTAAGCCGGGCCCGTTGCTCGTCGCCGCCATAGCGCTCTTCGCGCTGTTCGCCGGCGCACAGGACTACCGCATGCACCGCGGTGGTGGGCAGCGCACTGGTAAGGCGACGATCCAGACCGGTACTGTCGATCCCGAGACGACCTGGAACAACGGGGGCCGAGGCTTCTTGCGCTGGTGGGACCCGATCTTCTCGATCGGCGGCCTGACCGACAACGACGACTCGACCACGGTTGAGACGCCGGCCAACTCGTGGGTCAACCCGGCCCCTGGGACGGTCGGCTCTGACTTTGTCACCTTGGCTAGCGGCTTCTACCAAGCCGACTTGACCCATGCGCCCTACCGCTGGGCCACGACAGTCGCCCAAACGATCGGCTCGACCGATCCTCGCACCGGTGCGACGACGACTTACCGCTGGACGATCGCCGGACTGATCCCTGGCCAGGAATACGCGGTGTCGGTGAGCGTGCCAGTCGGCCCGACGAACACGGCCCCGACGTTGCCGGTCGACAATAGCAACCCGCTGAAGTTTGGGCAACGGTACTACGTTTTTGACGTGGTCGACGCCAACGGCACTGACCTGCGCGTGGTGGACTCGACCAACGGCGGCGCCTTCATCCGCTTTGGCGAGACCGAAGCAAAGGTTTACACCGCTGATTTGAGCGGACATATCAACGTCCGCCTGTACAACACGACGCCGCGCGGCACTGACGGTCAGTTTCTTGACCCGACAGCCTCTCCGGGAGTCGATCTGGTTTATGCCGACGCTGTGCGCGCCGAAGGCGCTGTCACGGCCACCGGCGGCTACAAGGCTTCTCCAGTCGTCGGTGAACTGCTGAACACGCCATTCCTGGGTGGGGCGACGCTGTTCCCGCAGCGAGTCGTCTCGGCCCGCAACGAGCCGCTGTTCGTCGGCAACCTCGGTGAGCAGTACAGCGTCGGCGAAGTCACCTCGTTCACCCACAACGGCCAAGTGGTCGACCCCTCGTCGCCGCTACGCCGGAACATGGTCTGGTCGTGGCCCGGGCGACGTCCGAACGACTTGACCCAGGCTGAGAAGGACAGGTTCGCGACCGAGCTCACCAATTTTGTCAATGGTCCAAACCCGACCGACACGCGGGCGCAAGTGCGCCGCGTCGTCGACGATCTGGACCCGCTAACGGCCGCTTCGGGCAACTTCATTTCCGCAAACGACCCGCTCTACACGCCCCTAGGCGCCACGTATTTCAAGAGCCCGGTGAGCGGTTCGGTCACCGGTGGCGTGCGCTACAAGGCCGACCAGTTTGTTGACGGACGCTACTTCATCGACGTCTACGTGCCGACTGGCGCTCCCGCTGTCGACCTGGCCACGAATGTGGAGATCCAGGTTTTTCAGGGCGGGACGCAGATTGATACGGTGACGATCAACGAGTCCACGCAGCGCGGCTGGATCCGCCTGGCGGTGACCGATCCGGACGGCGGCAGCGGCATCAACCACACGAGCCTCTTCCCGGTCTCGGTCGTCATCACCGACCACTCGTCGGTCGCCCAGGACTCGCTGGACGGCAGGTCGGTCGTTGCTGACGCTGTCCGCTTTGTCACAAAGTCGGACTTGAGCATTAGTTCCACTCCGGCCATGGTTTCGGCTTCCGTTCGCGACGGCGTGACACTGGCTAATCGCGACGTGGTGATCGCCGCCGACGAGACCGGTCACATCCGGTGCATGGACGCCCACGGCAACAGCACAACCGGCGCCCAGCCGAAGGTCTTCTGGACCTATCCGACCGAAGTCTCGGCGGGCGACCCTAACGCCGCTCTGACCGAAGACGGCGGCGTGGCGACCATGCCGACTAAATTCGATCTGAGTTCGGCGGTCGTCATGCACGTCGGCGCTATCGACTTGCTGGTCATCGGCTCGGCCAATGGCCGCGTCTATTGCATCGACATGGCGGGTCGCGGCGACGGCACGACCAAGCGCATGTGGACCTATCCGGACGACTTCCGGCCCGACGCTCCGACCACGCCTTTTGCTACTCCGTTGCCGCCCGTCCGGGGCTCGGTCGCGGCTGCGACCGTGGCTGGGCAGGACGCCGTCATCGTCGCGGTCGCCGGGAAGGTTCTCGCGCTGAGCGCGGCTGGCAACCCGGCGTCTAAGACAACTTCGGTGCTGTGGCAGTATCCGCCGGCCGTCGCGAACTTCGGCGAAGTGGCTATGACGCCCACAGTGGCCTTCGGCCAGGTGTTCTTTGGCGCAGCCTCTCTCGCGAATCCGGCGCTTGGGCAATTCTCGGCCTTAAACGTCGACACCGGTGCGCTCAACTGGACGATCACGACTGACGGTGTCGGCAACGCCTTGGGTTACATGGGCTCTTGTAGCCCTGCGGCTGTGTCTGGTGCCCTCGTCCGGCCGTCTGACCCGACGAACTGGGACTCGGTGTTCTTCGTCGATGGTCTGGGCAAGTTGATCTCGGTCGACCCAGCCAATGGCAACGTCCGATGGCTGACCACTGAGGTCAAGACCATGTGCGACTCGTCGGTGACGTTCACGCACATGCGTCAACATGACCCGGCTGTGCCTGCCGTCTTCGAGGACGCGCAGCCCACCGTCGTCGTCGCTAACCGGCTGGGCGAGTGCCAAGGCTTCATCGCCGACGGCCGCACTTATGCGAGCGGCACCCATCGCAACTGGCTGTACACGTTGGAAGGCGACAACCCGCTGTCCTCGTTCGCCGCTGGCGGCTGGCCGAACCAGACTGGTTTCCCAGCCAACCGCAGCCACCTGTACATCGGCGACACCAAGGGCTTTTTGTACGCCTTCACATCGGTCGACGACGACAACTCGACGCCGCCGATCACGCCTGGCACGCCTCCTGGCTCGGGCAATCCGAACAATGGTGTCACGGCACAAGATTTGAGCTTCTTGACGCCCGACAACATTGTGCTGGTCGCTCCTGACGAGTTCCAATCGCTGCAGTCCAAGGCGACGCAGGGCAGCCTCAGCTACGCCCAGGTCAGTGCGGTGGCGACCTCCAGTGTCCAGCGCCGTGCCTTTGAGATGGGCGAGAACCTGTATGTGGTGGTATGGAACGTCCCTGCTTCCACCGACTCGCCGACGGCAGGCTACGGCATCGAGTTCAACACGTACTCGAACCTGAGGGTGCAGCAGCGCCGTCAGACGCAGATCCGCGACGTCACCGGTGCGCCTTCGGGCAAGGGCGGCGTGGCGTTCTACTCGTTGCCGTGCCTTCCCACTGGCCAGGGCGGCATGACGCCCGGCTACAACTTCATCAAGGCCCGCGCCTTCTTGGCCGGACAGTCGAATGTCCGGGGCGCTGACGCTAGCCTGAAGGCGACCGTCAACTCGCCATCTCCGGCCACGCTTGGCGACGTCACTGTGGCGAACCCTCTGGCCGTCTTCTTCCCGACCCGCGACGCAGTGAACGGATTTGGAGCGAACAGCATCGGCAACACAACCGACGCGGCTCTAGCCAGTTCGATCGCCAACGGCAGCAACGGCGTGGACAGCGGCGGCATCGGCGGCCCGACGAACCACTTCTTGAAGGCGTCTTGGCCCGCGAACCCTGCTTCCGCCGCTTCCGACACGTTGGAGCCCGGTGCCTACTTCGGCACGACTCCGTCGACGATGGGCGAATACGTCAGCCACGGCTCGGCGGCAGTCGCCGAGATGGACGTCCGCGACAGGTCGCTGCTCACGCTACAGTACGGCGATTCTCGTGGCCTGGCTAACGTCCGCATGTCGTCCAGCGACTTCGCCTGGATGCCGCGGACGAACACACGGGCCCTACTGCCCGACGCCAGTACCCCTGGGCAACCCGTGTACGATCCTGTCAACGATCTGGGTGTCGACCGGCCCTTGAACCAAGGAACCAACAAGTCGGCGTGGAAGTACCGGAACTTCGAGGACTATCCGTGGGCTTATCCCAACAAGAGCCTCGACTATCCAGACGTCAGCCGTGGGGCACTGTCGGTGGTGAAGGGTGCGACCGGTGAGGCGCAGAACCCGTTCATCCAGACCGTCAACTTGGCCCCGCCGGCGATCACGGCGGCCAACCGCACAGCCTATGGCACCCGAGCAGGCTATGAGGCGCAGATGGTGCGCACCTTGGTCTCGACTCCGTTCGAGCTGCGTGTCGACGTGCCGAAGTATCAGCCGGCCAACCTGATGGACTACCGTGGCCGGCAGTACGTCTACGTGGACTCGAACAACAGCTTCGGTCTCGAAGACACGTACCGCAGCATCGGCATGGGCA
Organism: Armatimonadota bacterium; assembly: GCA_018268335.1. Taxonomy (GTDB): domain Bacteria; phylum Armatimonadota; class Fimbriimonadia; order Fimbriimonadales; family Fimbriimonadaceae; genus JAHBTB01. The sequence goes on from JAFDWT010000062.1 coordinate 24,257, forward strand.
TCCGAGTCGGTGAGGACAAGCGGCTGTCGACCTCGACGCCGACGGTCGATCTGAACTCCCTGCCCAGCGGCGGCGGATATAACGGCCATGTCAGTGGCTCGCCCGACAACGGTGCGATCCAGCCGACGGATCCTAACTCCGCGTTCAAACCGTACAACCCGGCCTACACGACCGGCAACACGGCGATGTTCCAGCCGTTCACCGTCCTCAACCAGGGCAACGTGAACCTGCTGAACGTCCGAATTTCCAAGCAGTTCGACAAGGTCAACGGCTTCAACCGTCTGTTCCGGACGGTGGAGATCTTCGGCCCGCAGATGCAGGACCTGGCATGGATCGACGCGAAGAAAAACATGCTGTCGGACCTCGACCCGCAGTGGAGCGTCCCGTTCCGCGCCGGGGTCGACAACCAGATGGTCTTGCCGAAGCCCAGGCCCGGCGACGCTGCGCCGACGCGCATGAGCCGCAACCCGGTCTACCGGTCGAACGCGAACTTGCGCACGGCGGGTGGATCGCTGGTGCCTCCGACGACCGGCTTCGAGACCGGCGACCCACGTATCGGTGTCGCTGTCCCAGTCGGCACGCCGAGCGGCACCTACATGCGGCAGATCTATGCCTTTGAGAACGAAGGCAACGACGGCGACGCCAACAACCCGTCGCTCGGCCCCTCCGCTGCCGACACGTCGGTGAGCGAGGCGTACACGGACCCGGCCATCACGCTGAAGTTCAACGTCCGCGAGGCCAGGTTGACCAATTCGCCGACACGCAAGGCGGCGCCGAACGTAGACAACCTGCTCGCTGGTGGCGAGAAGTTCTTCTGGTCCAACCGTCAGCCGACGGCGATGCGGTCGGGCAGCGGCCCGCTCTTCGTGGCCTGGGCTTCGAACCGCATGTCCAACAGCACGGGCACGCCGGACTGGCTGACGCCAGGTCGGACTTCGGGTTCGCTGGCTTCGGGCGACACGTGGCGCATCTTCGTCTCGGCCAATGGTGGCGTGACTCCGGTTTGGGACCGCTTGAACCCGCTCGCTGACCACAGCCCGATGAACGATCTGGACCGGGCACTGCCTTTGTCCACCGGGTTGGGTGCACCGGACCAGCGCTGGTTCGGCCCGTCGCTGCTGTTCCCGCTGGAAGGCAGCATCAACTTCAACAACCTGTTCACGCTGGGCACGGGCGAGTCGATGGACTTCAGCCGTGGACCCAGCGGGTTCCAATTCGGTGCTCCGTCCTTCCCGACGGGCGGCCTCTATGAGAGCCTGCAGTCGCCGACCCTGTCCCGCGCCGATGTCAGCCAGAGATACCTGGCCTTTGTCGGACGTGGCACGAAGGTCGGGGCTGGCGGTGACCGTAGCACGGTCGAGCAGATCATGCTCGCCAACCTCTCGTTCAGCGGCGGCAGCGTCGCCCTGAACGGACTGACGGCGATGCCCTATGACAACGCGGCGGGCAAGAGCCGGCCGAGCATTGTCCAGGCTGGCAACAACGCGACGGTCTTCTATACCGGCGTCAGCAACGGCCTCGGCCAGATCTTCACGTCGACCTACGACGGGACGAATTGGACGGGCGTGCGGTCGGTGGCTCTGGGTGACCAGTTCGAGAACATCAGCGCGCCGACGGCGATCCTGCGCCGCTACCAAGGTAGCAACAGCGCCGCCCGCATCGACCTAATGTTCACGGCCAAGCTCCGTGGCCGCCAGTTCGCCGAGGCGTTCTTGGGCCGCATCACGGCCAGTAGCGTCAGCGGATCGCCGACCGGCGCTCCTGGTGGCAGCGTGCGTGTCGTGCCGTTCACCAATCGCACGGACAAGCTGGAGGTCGACCCGGCCACGGGCACCTACTTCGCACCCGGCGTGCAGTGGTCCTCGAGCGAAGTCGGCTTGAACACGATCCGGCTGAAGTACACGGCGGTCGACGGCAGTGGCAATGCAGTGCTGCGCGATGTGATCGACCCGATTTCAGCCAGCCGAGTGGTCGACCTGACCAACTCGGAGCTCGTCTATGACTCGGCCCTGGGCGGCAAGGTCTACATGGACATGAACGCCGGCACGGTCAAGTTCTCTGGAGCGATCATTCCGAGGAACATGCAGCTCTACATCACGTATAGTCCGCAGTTCATCCGGATCAGCGCGGCCAGGGGCGGCGACTACCGCGGCGTCTCGGCGGTGTTGGACGAAAGGTTCTTGGGAATCTACGTCGCGCCGAACGCCAACCGCAGTGACGAGAACCTGGTCAACGACCTCAACTATTGGGGCAACAGCGTGAACGGCCGCCCGGCCAACAACGATCCGGTCCGGTACGACCGGTACGTCGTCACGTCGGCGAAGACCTCGTCGGACGGCAACCAGGCGACGAGGCCGGTCCTGCAAACCCTGCGGTACGGCATCGTCTTGCCGGCTCCGGTGGCGGTGAACCCGAACGGTACGGTTGTGAACTTCAAGGTGACGTTCTTGGGTGTGATACCGGAGACGCCGTTCTATCAGATCGACCCGGCCAACGGGCGGGTGTACTTCACCTCGGTGATGGAAGACCGGCCGGTCCGCATCGTCTACACGGGCGTGGACGGCAACGGCAACCAGATCCCGAACATCGTGCTAGGCACCTCGGCGACCAACGTCCCGGTGGTGGGCTTGATCACCGAGCGGCCTGAGGAAGCAGTGCCGATCGAACAGGCGGCCAACGAGTCGGACGTCTCGCTGGCGGTGGACCCGTACAACATCGCGTTCAACCCGCTCGACCCGAGCATGCGCAGGCCTCCGCTGTTGTGGATGTTCTGGACCAGTGCCCGCGCCGGTGTGCCGGACGTGTACTTCCAGACCCTGGCGCCGCGCTGGGCTCCTCAGCCGCCGTCTCCCTAGGGCGAACCTGGCGAAGACGACGAAAACAGTCCGACCGACGACCATCGGTCGGACTGTTCGGTTTTCAACCGCCAAGCTGTGACCAAGCCCGCGGGGACTGCGTCAATACTAACGCGGCCACCTCGCGCGAAGTTGACACGGCTCCCTTGGCGATGCTATCATCAAGGACGCCTGCGAAGCTAAGCAAGGAGAGCGGTCGTCGCCCTGCGACAGGGTCGGGTAAGTCCTCAATGGCCAAAAAGTACACCAGTATCGTCGGGGTCGACATTGGAAGTCAGACCATCAAAGTCGCAGAAGTCCGCCTGGCTGGCAAACAGCCGACGGTCACTGCCATCGGCATGGCCATGACGCCAGAGGGTGCCGTCGACCATGTGGGTGTGCATGACCCGGTCGCCGTCGGCGCCGTGCTCAAACAGGTTTGTTCTCAGTGCGGAGCGAATGTCGGCGACGCAGTGGTGTCGCTATCGGGCCAAGGCTCGGTGGTCGTCCGCACGCTCGAAGTCCCTGTCATGTCCGACAGCGAGCTGAAACAGCACATGGACTGGGAGATCACTCGCAACATCCCGTTCGCCGAGAGCGACGTGGTCAGTGACTTTGCCGCCTTCCCGGCCAACGGCGCCCAGAACATGGACGTCGTCATGGCGATCGCGACGCAGTCAACAGTGAACGTGATCCGCGACATTTTGAAGCGGGCCGGCAAGAAGCCTGCGGCCCTGGACGTCCAGCCGCTTAGCTTGGCACGGTCGCTGAAGACGAGTTACGAGTCGGAATACGCGGGCAAGCGAGTGTGCGTGGTCGACATCGGCCACAAGTCGAGTTCGATCAGTATATTCAACGACGGTAAGTTGGTGATGCCGCGACAAGTGCCGATCGGTGGCGAGATGTTCACTCGCGCCATCGCCGATGCGATGTCGATCCCGTTTGCCGAAGCCGAGGGCATGAAGCACGCCAAGGGGCGGATACCTGATACGGCTGGCCAAGCTCCGGCCTTCAACCCGTTTGGCGACACCGGTTTCGCCACTCAACAGTTCCAGCCCTATAACCCGTTTGCCGAAACGGAAGAGGCCGCCCCGGCGGCGCCAGAAGAGGCAGCTCCTGCCGCACCGCCAGCCCCTGCTCCGGTGGAGACGGGAATGGACGCCGACGAGACGAAGCTGTGGAACGCCATGGCTCCGGTCGCCGACGAGTTCGTCAGCGAAGTCCGGCGGTCGGTCGATTACTTCCGCAGCAAGGGCGGTGACGTGGACGTCATCCTGCTCTGTGGCGGTGGTGCTGGTCTTCGCGGTGTGGCTCCGTTCATCCAGTCGGTCGTGGGCATCCCGACAAGTGTCTTTGACCCGACGAAGGGCCTCCCCGTCACTGCTAAACATGCCGATGATCTTGAGCAGGAGAAACAAGAGTTCGCGGTCGCCATCGGCAACGGCCTCCACATAGCCTTTTGAACCAGGACACGCCATGAAACTGAATCTTCTCCCGACCCACGTCGCGACGCAAAGCAAGGCTCCGGTCTTTGCCGCGCTCGGTGCGACGTTCGCGGTGCTCGCTATTGGCGGCGCTGTGTTCCTGCAGGTCTCGTCGCAGGCCGACCTGAAGGACGCCAAGGAAAAGCTGGCCTCCAGCAAGCAGGGCGCTGCCGACGCGTTGGCCACTGCCAACCACGCCGAAGAAATTTCGAAGAAAGGCGAGGTCATCAATACTAACTTGATGCTCGCCAAGGCGATGTTCAAGCACAACTCCGCTTATGTCGAGCTGTACGAGTCGATCATGCCGTACATTCCGGACTTCTACCGGGTGACGTCCATGACGGCCTCGCCGGGTGGGGCGGACACCTCGACGGTGACTTTAGTCGGGCAGATCGAGTCGTTCCGCAAGTACGCGGACGTTGCCTTGGCTTTCTGGCGCACTCCTGGAGTCACCAATGTGACCCGCGCCGGATTCCAACTCGATGATCCCTCTCGCGGGCCGATCACTGAGACCGACCAGTCCGGCAGTGTTGTCAAGCCGGGCGAGCAACCGCTTCCTTCTGATCCGTTGGACAAGATGGACGCCATTATCGCCCGCGCCAATTCAGCACCCGAGGGGTACCTTAACACGGGGAACTTTGGTCAAGACGGTGGCGTCAAGGGCCCGATGCCGGGCTGGTCGACGGTCACGATCGTTTTGACCGTCAGCAAAGATTTGCGCACTCCGGATCCTCGTTCGACACTGGGCGGATCTGGCGGTGGCGGAGGCGGAGGCATCCCCGGCGCCCGTGGGCCCGGTGGTCCTGGCGGAGGATTCCCAGGCGGCCCGCCTCCTGGCTTTAATGCCGGAGGCCCTCCAGGTGCTGGCCCCGGCGTTGGTGCGCCCCCGAGCAACCCAGGAGCCGGTCGGGCTCCCGCAGGCGGCGGAGGCAGGGGCCGCGGGGACGACGACTAGGTAAGTCGAGGCATAAGCGATATGAAACTAAGTCCAATCGTTTGGTTGTGGGTCGGTGTCGCTGTGGCCGTGACGGCCCTCAGCTATGGGTATTTCTGGCATTTCCAGCCGAATTCCAGCGAAGCCAAGATGGTCCGTGAAGCGGCCGCCGCTTATGAGGCTGAGGGTGCCAAGTTGCCCCAAGCGAAGAAGCGGTGCGAAAACGCCGAGGCCGAGGTTCGTCGGATCGGATCCGAGTGGCAAGCCATCGTCGGTGAGCACACTCCTCCTATGTCGGTGGAGCAGGGCGGTATCAGCCTGGCTGTCGACCGCTATCACTTGACGGTCGATTCGCTAAAGTTCCGCGACAGCGTCCAGGCAGCGGTGAACGCGCAGGTCAAGAAGGGTGGGGTCAAGGTGATCCAAGGCCCGACGATCCCGCATCCCCCGACCGAACCGGACCAGATCGTCGAGGACTATTACAACATGCGCGGGTTCAAATTCCCGGCTTGTGTCTTCGATCTCGGCACCGTCACGGTGACTGGCACCTGGGATCAAATCAAGGCCAACATCGAGAGTTGGTCGTCGATGCCGGACTACTTGGCCGTCGCCGACGGTCTGGCCGTCAACGGCACTTCGCCCAATTTGACCGCGACGTACAACGTGACCGTCGTGGCCTACATTCGAGGCGAGAAGATCGCGCCGCCGATCGGTGCGGCTGCCGCCGCGACTCCGGCGGCCGGTGGGGCTGCTCCGGTTGGTGGGTCTCAAACTGGTGCGCCGGCTCAAGGTGCGAGGAACTTGGAAAGCGGCAGCGCTGGAGGAAACTGACAATGGACAAGAATTGGACACGCAATACGATCTGGGCCTTGGCTGCAGCAGCTGTCGGCCTAGCAGGATGCCAGGCCGCGCCTTCCGAACCAGATTCTCCGGCCACAGGCACGAACAAGTTTCAGGACACTTTGGCCAAGACCCGTCCGGCCGACGCCGGAGTCGAGCTTGGCACCAACCCTTCTGAGGGCCTGCCGGACTCGCCGACCAAAGCGAAGACGATGGCCTTTGCCAGCCGCAACGATCCGTTTTCTCTGCTGGCTGCCGAGTTGAAATTTGACCGCGCGCAGGCTGCGGAAAGGCTGCAAGCAGAATCCGGTGGCTTCAACTCTGAATACTCCGAACCCGAGGAGACCGAGGCCGAATTGCCGCGGCTCCAGCCCAAACCGGCCTGGCGGCTATCCGGCATTATCATCAGTGAAGGTGGTGTGGTCGGTTTGCTCGATATGGGCACGGAGGTGATCCAGATTCGACCGGGCATGTCGATTCCGAACAGCCCATATACAGTCGTCTCGGTCGACGGCCAGCGCGCAGTGTTGCGCCGCAACGACGGCCAACTGCCTAAGGACATCACCATCGAGCTTTCGGGCCCGATCGGTGGCGGCGGTCAGCTTGGCGGCGGCAACGCTGGTGCGCCTCCAGCAGGCGCAGGCGGCGGTCGGCGAGGCCCGGCAGGATTCAACGCCCCAGGTGCTGGCGGCGGCAAGCAAGGGGGAGGGGCGAAGGACTAAACGTCTTTGAAGCCCTTCAAAGAGCCAGGACAAGCCACCCACAGCAAAACTGCGACACCATCTTGTACAATTAGACACGCGACCAAGAAACACACGTCAGAAAAACGAACCGTAGGAGTTATCGAACCATGAAAACCAATTTGAAGTCGATCTTGACCATGGCAGCTGCAGCCGCGCTCTTGGCCGCGCCGTTGCTCTTGGTCGCCCAAGACGGCGGAGCCCAGGATCCGCGCAACACGGTCATCCCGTCCATTGAGCTGGACCAAGCCGACGTCCGCGACGCGCTGAAGATTCTCTTCCGCACCGCCAACGTGCAATACACGGTCGACCCGACGGTGCAAGGCCTCGTGACGGTCAACCTGAAAGACGTCCCGTTTGAGACCGCCCTGCGCAATATCCTGAACCAAGTCAATGCGACATGGCGCGTCGACACTGGCGTCTATAACATCATTTTGAAACCGACGACGGAGGCTCCTAACCCGACCGACCCGAACGTCGTGCCGACGACTCCGACCAACGCGATCATCAAGATCCCGCTGCGCAGCGTCGATCCGTACCATCTGGTCGCCCTTTTGTCTGGTCAGGACAGCCAGCAGTCGGTTCCTGAAGTCTCGACGAACATCGGCGGCTTTGGCGGCGGCGGCGGTGGCTTCGGCGGTGGCGGCGGCTTTGGTGGCGGCGGCATCGGCGGCGGCTTTGGCGGCGGCGGCTTCGGTGGTGGTGGCGGCGGCTTTGGTGGCGGCGGCGGCGGCTTCGGCGGCGGCGGCTTTGGTGGCGGCGGCTTCGGCGGCGGCGGTGGTGGCGGCGGTTTCGGTCGCTGAGACAGACAGATTGGGATTGGAGGATACTGGGATAACATGAAGAGCACATTCAAGGCGACCGTGGCCGCGATCAGCTTCACGGCGATGACGGCCATGGCCGCACTTGGCGCGGCGCAGGACAGCGCACTGGCGACACGGGTTGATCTCGTCCTTCGGGACGCCGACCTGCACGTGGCCCTGCAAGCGCTGACGCGCCAGACGGGCATCAAGTTTGTGGTGGACGGCAGTGAGAGTCTGGAACTCAAGAAGATCTATCTCTCGCTGACCGACGAGACTGCCGACAACGCGATCCAATACGTCTGCCAAGCGGCAGGCGCCTATGCGGAGCGCGACCAGAACGGCGTCTTTGTCATCCGGCCCATCAACAAAAAGCCGGTCGAGACCAAGATCCAGCCGTCTGTCGCTAGGCCGACGATCACCAAGAAGTGTCGCTTGATGAAGGCTGACCCTGAGGCGGTGCTCCACCTCATGAAGGGGGACAAACCCTTCGCTTCCGATCATTACATGGAAGAGCTGGACAAGTATCAGCGCCAGCTCACCCACACACTTTCGAGCTATCCCAGCTCGCAGCTGACCGTGGTCGCGGGTGGTGAATCCAAAACCTACGGCGGCGCGATGAACTACTCCGACACGCAGAAGACCGGCCCGGCTTTGGCCCTTCCGGACGACGCCGGCAACCAGCGCGGTGGCTTCGGTGGCGGCGGTGCTGGAGGCTTTGGCGGCGGCGGCGGCCAGTTGGGTGGTGGCGGCGGTGGCCAGCTCGGTGGTGGTGGCGGCGGTCAGCTCGGCGGCGGTGCTGGTGGCGGATCCTTCTCGGGCCTGCAGGCCGGCCAAGGGTTCTTGCCACAGGGCGTCGACCGGCTCAGCTACGACCCGGCTGACAACAGCCTGATCTTCCAAGGTTCGGACGAGGCGTATAAGAAGCTCCTTGACCTCCTGCAGATTTTCGACGTGGCGCCCAAGCAGGTCGTCATCAAAGTCGAATTCGTCACGACCAGCCGGTCGGCGGACCGTTCGATCGGTATCGACTGGCTGTACGAGCGCGGTGGCACGTTCTTTGGCAACCGACCGGGAACTTTTGCCCGCACCAGCGACCCGGTCTTCATCAACTACGCCACGGGCAACATCACCACGCGGCTGCGCACGATCATGACCGACGGTTGGGGCCGCGTTGTCAACGCTCCGTTGCTGCGCACGCTCAACAACCAGCCGGCTTCGGTGGCCCAGATCACGACGACGACGATCTTCTTGAACACGGTGACGGCGAGTGCGGGTGGCAACATCCTCTCGACCAACCCGTTCCCGCTGACGATCCCGACGTTCTTGATCATCAAGCCCCGCATCAACGGCGACAACACGATCACCATGACGCTGAACCCGCAGATCACCACGATCGGCCAGGTGAAGCGCGGCCCAGACGGACAGGAAATCCCGGACTTCGTCAGCCAGCAGGTGAACGTGGTGGCCCGCGTCAAGGATCGAGAGACGATCGCCCTGGCTGGTATCACCAACAAGGCTGACACCTCGTCGGTCTCGCGGATCCCCATCCTCAGTGACCTGCCGATCGTCGGACAGTTGTTCCGTGGCAAGACGCAGAACTGGACCACCAGCGAACTGATCGTCTTTGTGACGCCCAGCATCGTGAGCGACGACGACTACGGTCTCGGCGCCGCCCCCTAAAGGCGACGTCTAGCAAAGAAATGTGCGGCGGGGGTCACAAGACCCCTGCCGCCTTTGTATTCTAGGAATGTCTGTGGCGCATTTGATCCTTGTCGGCATGATGGGCTCGGGCAAGACGACGGTGGGCCGTCTCTTGGCCGAGGACCTTGGCCGCGAGTTCATTGATGCCGACAGCGCGCTCCAGCACAAGCTGGGCCGTCCGATTCCGCAGCTGTTCAAGCTGTTTGGCGAAGAGGCGTTCCGACAGCACGAGACGGCTTATCTGCGGAGCCTGCCTGAGGGCGACGCGGTCATCTCCACCGGTGGCGGTGTGGTTATGCGTCCAGAAAACTGGCGCGAGCTGAGGCGCTTGGGCCAGACCGTGTTCCTCGACGTCGATCCTCAGACCATAATCAGCCGCTTGGCCGTCTCGCGGCGCAAGAGGCCGCTGTTGGAAACCGAGAATTGGGAAGAGAAGTTCATGCAGATCTGGAACGACCGCCGCGATCTCTATCTCCAAGCCGATTTCCACGTCGTTGCTGAAACTGACGAATTCTACGAAGTCGCCCAATTGATCCGACAGGCGGTCGGTCTTTGACGATCCGCCACTCTGCAGGGTCATACGAAATCCACTTCGGCGGCATCGTCGAATCACTGATCGATTTGGGCCCCCGAGACTTCTTGGTCACCGACACGATGGTCGCCGCCCACTACGGGCCGTTTCCGCTCGATGACGATAGGGTGGCGGTCGTACCTTCTGGCGAGTCGAGCAAATCGATAGAAGCCTATTCCCAGTTGTTGTCCCGGGCAGCTCAGTCCAAACTGCGCCGCGATGGCCGGATCGTAGCCCTTGGAGGCGGCGTCGTCGGGGATCTGGCTGGCTTCTTGGCCGCCACGTATATGCGGGGCGTCAGCTTTTTGCAGGTGCCGACGACCTTGCTGGCGATGGTGGACAGCTCGATCGGTGGCAAAGTAGGGATCGATTTGCCCGAGGGCAAGAACCTGGCGGGCGCCTTCTATCCACCGACTCAAGTCCGCGTGGCCGTCGAGTTCTTGGAGACGCTGCCAGACCGGCATTTGGCCAATGGTGCGGCGGAGATTTGGAAGCACGCCTTTATCTCGGACGTCGGTCTTCTCAAACTCCTGTCTGAGGCACCGCTTCGCCCCGGCGACCCGCGGACCCTCGACATCGTCCAGCGCAGCCTGATGGTCAAGGCGCGGGTGGTGCAGGCTGACGAGTTTGAGACCACTGGTCTGCGGGCGACGCTCAACTTTGGCCATACCATCGGCCATGCCCTGGAGAAAGAGTTGGGCTACGAGGGTCTGCTACACGGCGAGGCCATTGCCGCCGGCATGTACTATGAGTGCCTGGTCGGCGAGTCCATCGGTGTGACGCCGTCCGGCACTGCCGATGTCGTGAGGGAAGGTCTGGAAAGCCAGGGCCTACCGACCCATCTGCCAATGAGCGTGGAACCCGAAGGCATGGTCGAAGCGATGAAGTTGGACAAGAAGGCACGCGGAGAGGGGCTGAGCATGAGCTTGCTGACCGAAGTCGGCGCGTGCAGTCTGACCCACGGCATAGACGAAAGGACCGTCTTGTCCGTCTTGGAATCTAGGCGATGAATGCAATCAGGGCAGCGGTGGGCTGGGTCGGCGTGGCCTTAATGGCGGGCGGCTATTTAGCCAGTGTTTACTTTGCCCTGGCCGGCGACCCGGCGCCATATGTCAAAGCCCTGGACGCCTCGGCGGTGCCAATGTTGTCCTTGGTCTTGTTGGCAGCCGCTGTTGTCTTGGCCTTCCTCCCTTCGCAGACTGACAAGGCAGACGACGAGGAAGGCCAAACATGATCGGACAGGTCTTTTCCGGCCGGTACGAGCTGGTGGAAGAGACCGATGTCGGTCCCGTCTATGAGACTTTCAAGGCCAAAGACAAGCTCTCGGGGAAGGAGTGCACTCTTCGCCTATTGAAGTCCGAAATCGCCCGCGAGCCGGGTTTCCTGCCCGAAGTCCGGGCTATTGTCGAAGAGGTCGCGGATGTGACCCATCCCAACCTGGAGCAGCTTCAAGGCGTCCTCAGCGACCAAGGCCAGAGCTACATCCTCTCCGAATTTACGCCGGGCGCGAGTTTGGAGGACCGGATCAAGCGGCTGTCCAGCTTTTCCGTCCCTGTCGCCGTCGGCACAGTTGTCGAGGTCGCCGAAGCCGTTTCTGCCTTGCATGCAGCTGGCATCGTCCATGGCGACATTTCGGGCAAGACAGTGTTTGCGACGTCGGCTGATTCGATCAAGGTGTGTGTGCCTGGTCTTTGGCGGGCCTATGGCAACAGCGCGCGGGCGGCGGTGTCGGCATTGCGGTCCATGGCGCCGTACCTCGCCCCCGAGGTCACCGCAGGCGGCATGCCTGGTTTCCAGAGCGACATCTATGCGATGGGCGTTTTGTTGTGGCAGCTCTTGACGGGGCGTCTACCCTATCCAGGTGACACGCCAAGTGCCATCGCGGTCAAGCACGCGACTGCGCCCTATCCCAGCTTGCGGCAGGTGACGAGCTCGGTGCCGATGCCGTTGGACAAAATCGTCGAGAAGGCGATGGCCAAGGAGCCTGCGGCCCGGTACCGGTCGGTGGAGGATTTGCTGCGCGACCTGCGCCTCTTGGCCGAGGCCTTGCGCTTCGGCAAACCGCTGACATGGCCGTTGCAACCTGCCGACGCCGCTCACGTCGATAAAGTCGTCCCGGAGATGAACGTGGCCAACCCCAAACGCGAAAAGTCGACAGCCAAACGGAGCGACACCTCAGACGGCGTGCCAGGCTGGCTCCAGGGCATCGCCTATATCGCGGTGGGTATGGCCGTCCTGGTGATCGCGGCTTGGTTCTATTTCAACATCCACAAGCCGAAGCCGCTGCACACGCCGAACCTGGTCGGCAAGTCACAGCTGGAGGCGATGCAAGACTTGCAAAAGATGGGACTCAAGCTGCGCATCTTGCCCCGCAAGGAGGCGAGCGAGAAATATGGCGAAGGCGTGGTCGTCAGCCAGGCTCCCACGGCGGGTGAGGACGTGCTCGAGCACAGCTATGTCGAGGCGGTGGTGAGCTCGGGAAGCAAGTTCGTCACGGTGCCGTCGCTCAAGGGCAAGACAGTCGAGGAGTGCAGGGACTTGCTGAAGGCGATCAACCTGGACGTCTCGGACCAGATCGAGTTTGTCGCCAACAACGACTACCAGCGTGGCTTTGTCGTCAGCCAGGAGCCGGAAGCTGAAAAGAAGGTCACCCGGTTCAGCCGGGTCAAGCTGCGGGTCGCGAGCGGGGAGCACCAGGACGAATCGCCGACGTCTTCTGAGCGTTATACATTGACCGTCGCGGTCAAGAACGTGACAAGCCCGGTGCTAGTCCGCGTGGATTTGAGCGACGCCCGAGGCAACCGCACTGTCCACGAAGACACCCACAGCCCCGACGACACGTTTAAGGTATCGCAGCGGGCCTACGGCGACGACGTGACCTTCAAGGTGTACTACGACAACGTGCTTGTGAAGACCGTCCGGCCGCCCAAACCCAAGGAGCGAGGCCCTAAACCAGAAGACACTGCCGGTGTCGCCGAAGACGCGCCGGCTCCAGCGGCGGACGGTGAGCAGCCTTGAAGCTCTGTCCCTCGATACTCAGTTGCGACCCGGCGGACTTTCGGAGCTCGGTCGTCAAAATGATGGAGGGTGGTGCGGATTGGATCCACCTGGACGTGATGGACGGGCAGTTTGTGCCGCCGATCACCTTTGGCGCCGACTTGGCTGCCTCGCTGGTCAAGCTGGGGCCGACGCCGATGGAGGCCCACCTGATGACGTTGACGCCGGACCGTCACTTCGAGGCGTTTGTCGCTGCGGGCTGCAAGCGGATCACCTTCCACCTAGAAGCCACGGCGCACGCCCATCGACTGGCCCAGTCATTACGGAGGTCAGGCGTCCAGGCCGGCGTGGCAGTGAACCCGGCGACACCGGCGTCTGCCTTGGCCAGCGTTGTGAGCGACGTTGACTTGGTCTTGGTCATGACGGTGAACCCTGGCTGGGGAGGCCAAGAGATGATCGCCAGTTGCGTCGACAAGGTGCGAGAAGTCCGCGCGATGGCTCCGCATGTCACGATCCAGGTCGATGGCGGGGTCGACCCGACGACGATCCGCAGACTGTACGAGGCCGGGGCGACCGACTTCGTCGCTGGGAGCTTCGTCGTCAAGTCCGGCACGATCGCCGACAACTTGAGGGCCCTTCGAGACGCATGCGCCTAAAGGTCACGACCACTGCACTGCTGATCACTGGCTTGCTGTTCTTGCTAGCATGGCCGCTGGTCGCTGGGCACAGGCCGCCGCCGCACACTCTGGCCCTGAAGACGTGGGGCGTCCGCTTTGCCACCTATGTCATGCTGACAGTCCTCGTGTGGGTTGGAGTCGCCTTCAGCGCCCTGTTCACCGTGCGACAAGTCCGACGGGACTTGCAGAAGGAGCGGACGGAAAACCTGCGGGTTTTGCTCGAAGCGACTTCTGCCGACCACGTCAAGAAGGTGGAATGACGGCCGACGAATCGTACATGTCTAGGGCGGTGGAGCTAGCGACCAACGGCTGGCCCGCTCCCAACCCCCGTGTCGGCTGCGTCGTCGTGGCTGGCGGGGGGATCGTGGGTGAGGGTTTCCACGACCATGCAGGCGGGCCGCATGCGGAAGTGGTGGCTCTTCAACAAGCAGGCGCACGAGCGCGAGGGGCAACGGTGTATGTGACTCTGGAGCCCTGCGCCCACCAGGGCCGTACACCACCGTGCACGATGGCTTTGATCGAAGCGGGCGTCAAGCGGGTGGTTGTGGCCGTCAACGATCCGAACCCGCTGGCCGCTGGAGGTTGCGACGCCCTGCGGCAGGCAGGGATCGAGGTCGTAAGTGGCGTTCTGGCCTTGGAGGCTGAAAAGGGCAACGAGCGGTTTCTGACCGCGATGCGGCGTGGACGACCGTGGGTGGTCGTCAAGGCGGCGGTGACCTTGGATGGCTGCACGGCCTGGCCCGACGGGCGCAGCAAGTGGATCACCTCGGACGCGGCACGCCTGGTCGGGCACAGGCTGCGGGCTGAGTGTGGCGCAGTTTGTGTTGGTTGGCGGACCGTGCACACGGACAATCCGTCTTTGACTGCGCGGATACCAGGAGTGGTCAACCAGCCATTGCGTGTCGTAGTGGACCCGCATTCGCGTTTGACGGGTCGCGAGCACGTGTTTAGTCAAGAAGGTTCGGCTTGGTGGTGCGTCGAAGAGACCACGCAGCCGGGCCAGACTTTGCTGGACCCATACGGACTCGACGCCTTGATGGAGCGGATGTTCGAGCGCGGCCAGACGGGGCTGCTGGTCGAGGGCGGCGGCCAGACGATCCGGACCTTCGTCGAGTCGGGTTGCATCGACCGGCTGGAGCTGTTTGTCGCCCCCAAGATCTTTGGTGCCGGCGTGCCATGGATGCCGCCGACTGTGCCGCTGGACGGCTGGACGGAGCGATTGGTGTTGGAGGCAGCGACTCCGGTGGGGCCGGACGTGCATCTTTCGTACCGGGTCTTGGGAGCGTAGAGCTTGTGGGGCCACGGGTGGCACTGGATAGAGCGAAGCGGTCCCAGTGCTGGTGTGCAGGGCGTTTGGCTGATCCGACCCTTTCGGGGTCGAGGCGTTGCGGCGGTCTCACCCCGGGTCGCCTTGTCCACCTGAGCTGAAGTTACGGTGAACAAGACGACCCGGGGCTACCTGATGTGACCCCTACCGGGGTCGGGAATTGTGGGTCTCTTGTCACCACAGTGCATGTTGGTCGAAAGTTGGCTCGACGACTAAGGCTTGCATTGATGTCAGGGACATTGGATGCCTTCGTGTGCTGGTACCCAATCTGGGACTTTTTTTCAGGATTCGGAACACGCATCTTGGGGTCGTCGTCATACCTGGCAACAGCAGAGAGTTTTCTTCCTCCCCCAAAAACCAAACAGCCCCGTCTCATCGCCCTCTGAGCGGGGCCCCTTTTTTTGTCAGAGGCCTAAAAACCACCGGTGGAGGCTCGTGTCGTCGGTGAGCTCGGGGTGGAACGAGGTGCCGACGAGGTTGCCCTGACGGACGGCGACGACCTTGCCCTCGTACTCGGAAAGGACTTCCACAGCAGGGCCTGACTCCACCACGATGGGGGCGCGGATGAAGACGCCGGTGACGGTCTCGTCGAGCGGTTTGAAGGGGACGTCGACTTCGAAGCTGTGGACTTGGGCTCCGAAGGCGTTGCGGCGGACTGTGACGTCGAGCACGCCAAGGCTGTATTGCTTGCGGTCTTCGACGCGGGCGGCCATCATGATCATGCCCATGCAGGTGCCCCACATCGGCTTGCCCTCTTGGGCAAACTCGATGAGGGCCGGGCCCAGGCCGAATCGTTGGAGGAGCAGGCCGACGGTGGTACTTTCGCCGCCTGGCAGCACCAGTCGGTCGACTCCGGCAAGGTGCTCCGTGGTCTTGACCAATCGGAGTCGGTCGTCGGGGACGCCACATCGGCGGAAGGCGACGAGGTGCTTCTCAAAGTCGCCCTGGACCGCCAACACGCCGACGACATCTGCCACGGGGGCCATTCTACGGCTGGCACGGCGAGCCTGAAGGGGACCAGCAGGCTCGGGCAAGTAGAATAGCCAGAATGATCGACCTTATCGGCGCGCCGTACGACCTGTCGGGCCCGATGCTGGGCAGCCGGATCGGCCCTTGGGCCATGAGGTTGCTCGGCTTTGCCCAAGCTCTGCGCGACCTCGGCCTGACGGTCAACGACTTGGGCGACGCGTTTCCCCTCTCGAACGAAGTCCCCTCGCGGCTAGCTAAGCGCTATGCCGAAGGGATTAGTGCTTGTAAGGCCCTGCGAAAGTCGGTTTCGACCAGTCTGAAGAAGGGCAACTTGCCGGTTGTGATGGGAGGCGACCACAGTTTGGCGATGGGGACGGTCGCAGGGGCCCTTGATGTGTACGGCGACGATCTGGCCGTGGTCTGGATTGACGCCCACATGGATTTGAACACGCCCGACACGACGCCCTCGGGCAACATGCACGGCATGCCTTTGGCCGCTCTGGCGCTCTTGGAGCCCGGGATGCACTACGGCCGCGCCGAGAAGTGGTCGAACGCCCTCACAGAGGCCTGGAGCGAGATTCTCGCCGACGTCGTGCCGCGTCCGGGCTTGCGCAAGAGCAATGTGGCGTGGATCGGCCTGCGCGACGTCGACGAGGGCGAAGTGCGCAACCAGGAGGGGATGCCGGGATCGCTGGTCTTGACCATGCAGGACATCGACCGTTTGACGGCTCCCGGTGCGATCAAGGCCTTGGCCGATTGGACCGCCAGCACTGGGGCGAAGAAACTGTGGATCAGCTTCGACGTCGATGCTCTGGACCCCATTTTTGCCCCTGGCACGGGCACTGCCGTCCGCGGCGGGTTGACGTATCGCGAGGGTCACCTGCTCGCCGAGACGCTGCATGAGATGGGATTCGGCGAGAACGCGCCGTTCCAGATCGTCGGCGTCGACCTGGTCGAGGTCAACCCGCTCCACGACAACAAGGGCGAGACGGCGCGGGTGGCGATCGAGTGGGCCAGCAGCCTGTTCGGCAAGACGATCATGCACACCAAGGCGGTATGAGCGCGGCTGACGCAGTTCGGCGGGTGTTGCTGGCAGAAGCGGAGGCGCTTCAAGCAGTCGCTGGGCGTCTGGACTCGGCTTTTGATGCCGTGGTCCAATTGATCATGGACTGCCGGGGGCGGGTCATCACCTGCGGCGTCGGCAAGAGCGGCCACATCGCGGCTAAGGCTGCGGCGACGTTTGCCTCGACGGGGACGCCGTCGTTCTTTCTGCATGCCGCCGAAGCGGTCCATGGCGACTTGGGGATGGTGCGTGAAGCCGACGTGGTCTTGGTCTACACCTACAGCGGCGAGACAGACGAGGTCGTGCGGCTGTTTCCGTCGTTCAAGTCGATCGGGGCGCAGACGGTGGCAATGACGGGGCGGGCGTCGAGCAGTACGGCTCGCCTTGCCGACCTGGCGCTGGACCTGTCGGTGGCCAAGGAGGCCTGTCCCAACAATTTGGCTCCGACGACTTCGACGACCGTGATGTTGGCGGTGAGCGACGCCTTGGCCGTGGCCGTCATGGAGGCGCGAGGCTTCGGGGCGGCGGATTTTGCCCGGTTCCACCCGGCTGGTGCGTTGGGGCGGCGGCTGACGCTCACGGTGGCCGATGTCATGCGGGTCGGAGACGAATTGCCGTTGGTGCCGCCCTCGATGCCGCTCATGGACTGTTTGCAGGCCATCGGGCGGGCCGGGGCGGGCGGCGTCGTGGTTGTCGAGGAGTCAGGAGCGACGTATGGCTACATGTCGGACGGCGACTTGCGTCGCTGGCTCATGGAGCACGGCGGCCGGCTGGACGGTACGGCAGGCGAGGCCTGCGTGCGCAACGTGGGCACCTGCGAGCCGGGGATTCTGGCCTTTGAGGCCCTGGAGGCGTTCCAGAACTACCCGAAGAAGATCGGTGAAATGCCGGTCGTCGACGCTGGGGGGCGGGTGGTGGGATTGTTGATGCTGAAGGACTTGTTGCGGGCTGGCTTGGTTTAGCTCAAGCCTGTAAGAGAGCTAGAACCTAACTCGTTCAGGCAAGTGGCCGTTTTGCGCCTTGACCTGGCCCGCCAGGCGGCGGAAGACAGTCCAATAGGGGCCGGACTTGTCGAGGTCAGTCCAGAGGTGCTCGGAGCCGTCGGCGAGGCGGACGTAGTGGCCGAACATGTAGTAGGCGACTTCGGCTCTGATGAGGCGAGAATCGACCATGAGGCCGATCTCTTCGAGGAAGCCGATGAAGTTGCGGCGCTCCTGGACCGAGCGCTGGCCCAGGGCAGGGTCTTCGGCCACGATCTGGTCGAGGATTTCCTTGTAGGCCGGGGTTTCCAGGAACCGGCGGCGCATCTCGATGAAGTGGGCGGCCCGGATCTCGCGGGTGCGGCGCCAGTACTCGGCGATACCGCCGAGGAAGCCGACAAACGCCATGACGCCGGCGATGACGATGCTCACGTCCTTGACGGTGCTGAGATCCATGCAGGCGATGATGACGGGCGGGAATAAAAGAGCCCCGGACCCTGCGGGTCCGAGGCTCCGGAGCACTGGAAACGCTGCGCTCTATCCAGTGCCACCCGATGTGGGTGTCGGGCTCAGGTTTGGTCGGCGTAGACCGCGATGCGGCGGCGGTCCTTGGGGCCTTCGAACTTGACCTGGCCGTCGATAAGGGCGAACAGGGTGTGGTCGTTGCCGATGCCGACGCCGGGGCCGGGATAGAACTTGGTGCCGCGCTGGCGGACCAAGATCATGCCGGGCTTGACGACCTGGCCGCCAAAGCGCTTGACGCCGAGCCGCTGCGAGTTGGAGTCGCGGCCGTTACGGGTGGAGCCTTGTCCTTTTTTATGTGCCATAAGCTTATTTGCCTCCGACGACTTCGGTCACCAGAAGGTGGGTCTGCGGCTGGCGGTGTCCCCAGCGCTTGCGCTCGTTCTTCTTGGGCTTGTAGTTAAAAGCGTTGATCTTCTTGGCTTTGCCCTGCCGCACGATCTGAGTCTTGACGCTGGCACCCTTCACGAAGGGGCTTCCCAACTTGACCGATCCATCGGCGACGACCATGACGACTTCGCCAAGCTCGACGGGCGTTCCCGGCTCGCCGTCGATTTTCTCGACGATCAGGAGGTCGTTTTTCTCAGCTCGGTACTGCTTTCCACCGGTCTTGACTATCGCATACATTGTTCTGACCTCCTTATCGGGGGGACCGCTGAGCGGGACGCGGGCCGTTTGCGGGCCTCCGGGCGTGATCGCCCGTCCCTGCTTTCGCAGGCGCATAGTATGGCATCGGTTGGCTGCCTCACGCAACAGAGGGTGGGGGACCGCTAGGCCCCCGGAGCACTGGCGCTTCGCTCGATCCAGTGCCACCCGGGGCTGTTGCCGTACGGGTTCGGCGCGTCATAGCCGCGCCGGACAAAGCAGTGTCGGAGCCACCGCACTCCACAAGGACCGCGAGCGGATCAAGCCTTGAGGGGCATTTCGTCCAAACGTTTTGTACTCCCGGAGCACTGGAACCGCTTCGCTCTATCCAGTGCCACCCCAGGCTTGTCAACGGCCGAGCTTGTCAGCAGGCGTGGCGTTGGTCGACGCGGGCGGTCTCCACTCGGTTGCGGCCTGCTCGCTTGGCTTCGTAGAGTGCCAGGTCTGCGACTTTGAGCAAGCTCGACGGGTCAATGCCGCTCACTGGGTAGGCAGCGCAGCCGAAGCTGGCGGTCACTTTGGCGTAGCCAGTGTCCAAATCCATGATCGCCTGGCGGGCTCGCTCGGCAGCGGCAACCGCCGCCTGCAAGTCGTCACCAGGCAGGATGAGCGTGAACTCCTCGCCACCGTAGCGGGCGGCCATGTCGTAGCCGCGCAGGGACGATGCCAGGCACGAAGCCACGGCTTGGAGCACCCTGTCCCCGGCGTCGTGGCCTTCTTCTTCGTTGAAACGGCGGAAGTGGTCGACATCGACCATCACGACGCCCAAGGGGCGACGCTCCCGCTTGGCTTCGGTCAGGCGCAGGGCCAGGTAGTCCTGCATGGCTCGGTGGTTGGCAATGCCGGTCAACGGGTCTTGCGATGCCATCCGCTCGGTCTGTTCGAACAGGATCGCGCTGTGGATGCCCATGGCGACGTGTTCGGCGAGTGAGAGCCACATGTCGTGGCGGCGGAGGAACCGGTCGTCCTCGATCCGGGCGATCAGTTCCAGGACGCCGACAAACCGGCCGGCGCTGACCAGCGGCATGACGATCGCAGAGCTATCGTCGGTCACGAAGCCGGCTTCGTGGGCGGCAGTCAGCGGGTTCGCGGTCAGCCTGGGCACGAGCAGGGGCTTCCGGCTGGTCGCCACGAGGCCTACAGCAGTGGTCGCGGAGACGCCCAACTCGGGCTCGTGGAGGCCGTGCAGCATGCCTCGGCCTACACCGACAGTTTCGGCTAGCTTCAACTGGCCGTCGTCGTCGAGAGTCCATAAGAGGGCAGCGGCGAGGTCTAGGGAGGCGAACAAGGCGTGGACCGTCCCCATGGCCAGGGCCTGTGAGCTCTGGTTGCGGGTCAGGACTTTACCGAGGCGGTCCAGGGCGGCGGTGTGGCGCTGCAAGTGGTCCAGGCGCTCAGCACATTCGACTTCGGCACCGGCGTCGGTGACCAAGACTTCCACTCGGCCTTCTTGGCCGGCGGTGGCCCACAGGCGGTGGACGCCGTCCAGGGCCTCGGCGTGGCCTCGGCCCCTGGCGGAGTGGGCGATGGCGGCCCAGACCGGGTCGTCAGCGGGCTTGGTGCGAGCTAGCCCGCACGAGACAGTGACACGGCCGTCGCCGTCGAGGACGGCGTAGCCGACGCGTTGGGGATCGAAATTGGCGGCCAGCGCCGGGAACGCGGCAAGACACTCCGACCCTCCGGATTGGGTAGGGACGCATTTGGCTTTTCTCTTGGGTAAACGTGAGCTCTCCAATAACGTGTCTCTTCCGTATTCTCGGCAGGTTTCTTGTCCTATTCCGGAAGTCCTGACCAATACTTAGGGCTTCTCGTTCCGTCACACTGGTGAGACGATGAGACTTGCATGGGGACTCGTGGCACTGGCGGCCGGGCTGCTGATCGGGTGCGGTGGCGGTGGCGGCGGGACGGTGACGACTGGCGGAAGTCTGGTCCTCGGTGCATGCAAAGTCGCTTCGGCCAAAGCGACGATCAACTATGCGACCGACTGGGGTGCGGCGGGCCTGTCGGCCTCACAGGTCTTGCAGATCGTCGACCAAGACGGGAAGTCGGTCCGGTCGGACAGCCTGAACGCTTCCAGTGGCAATTCGTTGAACCTTGCCAACATCACTGCGGGTGTCTATCAGTTTGTCGCCACCCTTTACAGCGGTGCCGATGCGACTGGTTCGGTCCTTGGACAAGCGTCGACTTCGGTCGATCTGTGCAGCGGATCGCTGACTTCCGGCAAGACCAGTCAGATCAACACGACGCACGCCGAGCAGCCGTTTAGCCTGAGTTTGTCGCCCGGTTCCGTGCATCTGGTCGCCGGTCAGGTCAGCAAGTTCGTGGCGACCGTTTTGAGCCCGAGTGGCAAGGTCGTCTTTGTTCCCGCCGCCAACGTGCAGTGGTCGGTGACCGGTGGGTTTGGGACGGTGGATCAAACGGGGACGCTGAACACGACCAAGGCCGGATCGGGTCAGGTGTCGGTCAGCTTGACGGGGACAAGCCTGACGGCTTCATCGGCGGTGACCGTCGATCCGTTCACGGTCAGCCACACCAAGTGGACAGTGTTGGTCTACATGAACGCGGCCAACGACCTTTATGCAGCTTCGACGCTCAACATGAACCAGATGGAAAAGGTCGCCGACAACCCGCAGGTGCGGTTTGTGGTTCAGTGGAAGCAGAGCCGGTCGGCCTTTCCCTCCAGTACGTTCGACGGCGTCCGGCGCTACTTGGTCGAGCCGGACACTACCGACGCCATTGCCAGCCAACTGCTGCAGACCAACCTGCAAAATGGTTCGGGCAATCCGTTGGACATGGGCGATCCGCAGACCTTGTTGGACTTCATCACTTGGGGCAAGACGAACTTTCCGGCGGACCGATACGTGCTGGTGGTTTGGAACCACGGTAACGGTTGGCGTCGGTCGCTGCGCGACTATGGTACGCGCGGTTTCAGCTACGACGACGAGTCGGGGACCTCGATCAACACGTGGCAGATCGACCAGGCCCTCGGCAACAACACATTCGATATCGTCGCTTGGGACTGCAGCCTGATGCAGATGATGGAGGTGGCCTACGAACTCCGCAACCATGCGACATACGTTGCGGGTAGCGAGGAGAGCCCTCCAGCTGAAGGATATCCCTATGACGCAGTCTTCGCGGGTTGGCGGAACAATCCGGACGCGACGACTCTGGCCCTGAGCAAAGGCTTTGTCGACGGGATGGTGAACGATCCCGACTACACCTCCCGCAAGATCACCCAGAGTGTCTTGGACACAAGCAAGCTGCCCGCGCTAGCCAGTGCCCTCAGCGACTTTGGGACGCAGTTGAACTCGAACAAGGGGACGATCGCCGCAGCGATCCAGACGATCCGCAACACGGCGCAGTCGTATAGCCCGAACTCCGTGCGGGTCTACCGCGACATCATGGACCTGTGTTTGCGGTTTGAGGCCGACGGGACGGTACCGACGGGCGTGAAGAACAGCAGCGCTGGCGTGAGGGCCGCCCTGTCGGACTGCATCGTTTGGGAAGGTCACAACACCAATTCGGCTGGGAGCCGTGGGCTGAGCATCGACTTCTCTTCGGGTTCGATCTTCACTTCCGTGGCGTCGGACTACAGCCAGATGAAGTTCGCGCAAGACACCCAGTGGGACGAGTACTTGCAAGTGTCGCCCTAAGAAAACGAAAAGGGGGGCCGGCGGGCGAGACCGGCCCCATGGGCTGGAGGGTTTTTTGGTTTTTGGCGGGGGTTTGCCTGGGCGATAGGCTTCCCCCCCTTGTTCAGGGGTCATGTTCCAGGAAAAGCGTCTATGTCCTGTTGATTCCTTGCCGTGCGGCCTTCTTTGACGCTGGAATTGCCAGTCTCGGGGCCATGGCGGGCAAAACAAACACAATCACTGGAGCACGATTACCGGTGTCGCCCGTAGGTCCCGCAGGCAGGCAGGTTCGTTGTGGGCGGGCCGTGCTATAATCCACTTCCCGCGACAAGCCAATGGCTTGCCACGGACTCCACGAGAAGAGCACGGCGCATGAGCGATAACAAAGACGCGATGATGGACGGAGCCAGCGAAAAGGCTGCCGTCGATATGGCTGACGGGCGTGGCGGCGAAGGCCGCGGCCGCAAGAGCCGCCGACGCAAGGTCAGCTTTTTGACTTTGAACAAGATCGACACCGTGGATTACAAGGACGTCAACGTCCTGCGACGCTACCTCTCGGCGGACCGTGGCAAAATCCTCGCCAGTCGCCAGACGGGCAACACCGCCAAGCAGCAGCGGATGATTTCGCAGGCGATCAAGCGGGCCCGCGAGATGGCTCTGTTGCCGTTCGTCCTCTCTGAGCCGGGCGACGACCGCAAGCCGCGTCAGGCGTAAGCCAGCCTTCGAATCGGATCGTATCGAGAGCCCTTGGCCTGAGGCCAAGGGCTCTTTGTATTTGTGGGTCGCACTTTGGCACGGATCCACCGTCAGGAAGGTAGAAGCATTGGTTGCGGGCACTCTACGCGCCGCACTGGAACCGCTTCGCTCTATCCAGTGCCGCCCGTTTCCATCCTGATGCCACTCCATCTACTCAGATGCGCGTCATAGCCGCGTGGGACAAAGCGGTGTCGGAGCCACCGCACTCCATAGGATTCGTGCTTGATGAGGGCCGTATCATCCAGGCTTTGCACAGCTAGGCCTCGGCGAGTTTGGGGCGGCTCGCTACTGGCGGCAGTGCCACATGAAGCCAAGCGTGAAGTCGGGGCCGACCTCGGCGCCTTGGGGAAAGTGCACCCAGCTGAAGTCGCGGTCTTCGCTGAAGAACGCTGATAGCCACGAGTGCTCGCTTGTCCGCCGCGAATAGGTGAAGCTGACGACCCGGTGCTCCAGATCGACTTCTGAGACGCCCAGGTTCTGCGGTGCGCCTTCGGCTGTCCACTGCAGGCCAAAAGTGTCCCGACTATTACGGTGCCAGGCGAGGGCGACGGTGCCGGTCTCGACGAGGCCTTTGACATTGGCCAGTTGCCGCGCCCGGCCCTGGGCGACCAGACCGCCCACGACTTGAAGGTTCAGGTCGCGCGACAGTTTGAACGTGTGGTCGATGGAGAGGCCGGCGTCGGCGTTGCCGCTGCCCAGCGCCTGGGTCGAATCGCCGGTCGGTAGTTTCACCCAGGCACGGGCGGCGGTGGCGTGGCCAAGGGGGCGTCCAAAGCCGACGGTGATGTCTCCCAGGCCAGAAGCCGAGCCGAACCTGGGGCTGCCCGGCAGTGCGATCTCGCTGTTGCCGTTCGGCGTGTTTTCGCGCAGCGGGACGCCGAAGGCGACGATATGGTGGTAGCCAGAGATGACGGGGTCGAGAAGGCCGCCACCGCGCGTGAGGAACGGGACTTCGAGCGTCCACTCGCCGTCCATGCCGCTCCAGCGGCGGGTGTAGGCCAGCCTCCAGGTTTCGGCGTCTTCGAGCACTCCCGGTGCGCCCCGCATCTCGTTGGCAACTGTCATGTTCCAACTGCTTTCGCCCGAACCTTTCGGCAGCACGGGTCCTAGCGGCAATGGCCTCAAGAACTGCAAGGCGGCGGTCCGGTTCACCCGCAGGGGAAGGGCGTCGGGCGACTGGGCCGAAGCTATGGCGGGGAGTAGGACGAGGAAACCCAGGTGGCGCACATAGCGTAGATACCCGAAACGCCAGCCCGTGCAGCGTGCGACAAAGGTCACAGATCGCACTTGTGTGAAATGTATGATAGTGCAATCCACGAGTAGTAGGACTGATGGCACACGATTCGAACCAAGACAGCGGCGGCGGGGCAACCAAAGGGTGCTTTGGCGAGTGCTTTTATGGGGCGGCGACCGTCGGTGACCGTGGACAGGTCGTCATCCCTGCCGAGGCCCGGCACAAGCTGGGGATCGCTCCTGGCGACAAGCTGCTGATCATGCGGCATCCGGAGCTACAAGGAGTGATGATGTTCAAGCTGGATTCATTGCAAGGGTTCATGGACGAGTTCATGCGCCGCTTGGCGATGATCAGCACGGAGGAAGCGGAGGAAAACCCATGACACTCATGCCATTGATCGCCGTCATCGCGCTGGGCCAGGCACAGCCGGCCAAGCTGACCATGGACGAGGCAGTCAAGATCGGCGCGACGAACGCCTTCTCGGTCCGGCAAGCGCAAAACAGGCTGGACAAGGCCGCTTACAACCAGAAGGCCAGCCGGAACGCACTCGGCCCCTCGCTGTCGGTCGGCGGCAACTGGGCATATCAGAAGCTGGACTTTGCTAACTCGAACTCTGGGTCTGGCCAGGGGCAGTTTGGAGTCGACGGCACCAGCAAGTCGGTGTCGGCGACCCTGACCCAGCCGATTGACATTTCTGGACTCATCCATTTGGCGGCGACCGTCCTGGACGAGCAGACCATGGTGGCGAGGGCCGCCCTGCGCGCTGAGGAGAACAGTGTCCGCAGCCGCGTCAAGACGAAGTTTCTCAATGTCTTGCAAGCCTCGGAGTTGGTCGATGTACAAGTCGCTGCGCTCAAGGCGAACAAGGACCGACTGGAGAAAGCGCAGGTCAAATGGCGGGAGGGCGCCATCGCACGCTTTGAGGTTTTGCGGTTCGAGACCGAGGTCAAGAAGTCGGAACAGAGCCTGATCGAGGCGAAGTCCAACCTGAGCTTGGCCAAGCAAGATTTGAACAACACGATCGGCCGCGAAGCGGAGGTCGATTTTGAGGCCGTCCCAGTCGCCAACGTGCCAACCGACATACCGACGGTGGACGTCCTGGTGCGGCAGTCGTTGTCGACCAGACAGGAAGTCAAGCAAGCGGAAGCGAGCGTGGTCGCCGCCGATTCGACCAAGAAGCTGACTTGGCGCAGCCTGCGGCCCTCGCTGAACCTGTCGCTGTCGCAGACGAACTACATCGACCCGGCCACGAGCTCAACGAAGGCGCAGACCTTGGCAGCAATCAACCTGACGGTGCCGATCTACGATTCGGGCGTCACTCGGCTGAACGTCCAAGCAGCCCAGCGGGATGTCGACTACGCCGAGATCGCGGTCGAGCAGACCAAGCTCGGTGTGTCGCTGGAGACCCAGTCGGCCTACACGAGCGCCAAGACCGCGCTGGAGGCCATCGACGTCGCCAAGCAGAACGTCAAGCTGACCGAAGAGGCCTTGCGCCTCGCGCAGATTCGATACGACCAGACCGTCGGCATTTTGCTCGACGTCACGACCGCCCAGTCCGACTTGACCGCCGCCAGGGCGAGCCTGGTCATTGCCAACTACAAGTACTACCAAGCCTACGCCGCCCTGCAAAAGGCGGTCGGCAGCGAGACCCTGGGAGCGACTGCCCCAACAAAGGAAACCAGCAAGTGAAGAACCTCCCGCTCGTCCTGTGCGCCCTGCTCGCGATGGCAGGCTGTGTCGACCGCAACGCCCAGAAGCAGGCCAAGGAGACGGCCAAGATCGTCACCGACCCGACGACGTTTATTAGCGTCGAACCGGCGAAGCAGGAAGACGTCCCCGAATACCTGACGCTGACAGGCCAGATCACGACGACTGAAGACATTCAGGTCGGCGCGAAGAACGCAGGCCGGGTGGTGGCGGTCTATGTGAAGGACGGCGACTCGGTCTCGGCCGGGCAGGTGGTGGCTATGCAGGAGACCGCCGACGCTGTGGCGCGGCTCAGCCAAGCCAGGGCCGCCGTTGATTCTGCGAGAGCCCAGTTGGAGCAGGCGAAGATCGACCGGAGCGTCGCTCCGACCCGGTCCACCGCCGCGGTCAAGGCTTCGCAGGCCCGTGTGGCGCAGGCCCAATCCGCCCTGACCAAGCTGCTCAACGGCGCGCGCGCCGAGGACCGTCGGTCGGCTGAGATCGCAGTGGACAGGGCCAAGAGCGACTTGGAACTGGCCGACAAGAACCTGACCCGCAACCGGAACCTTTATAAGGAAGGCGCGGTCGCGCTGACCGACGTTGAGCAGGCGGAGAACCGGCAGGCCAATGCTCTGGCCGCTTACCGCTCGGCACTGGAGCAGCTTCGCGTGAGCAAAGACGCCTCGCGTCCAGAGGACATCGAAGCGGCCCGTGAGGCGCTCCGGCAGGCTCAGGAGCAGCTGAAGAGCGACGAGGCCAACAAGAAGACCGACCCGCTCTACGATCAGCGCGTCCAGGCCGCGCAGGCCAACTACCAGTCGGCGCTGGACAGCCAAAAGCTGGCCCAGCAAGCGCTATCGGACATGACGCTGCGGTCGCCAGTAAGCGGACGCATCTCCGGCCGGCCTCTGCAGCCGGGCTCCTTCGCGGGCCCCGGGACGGCGGTCGCCCACGTGATCGGTGCCGGTGGCGCCTACTTTGACGCCGAGATCGCCGAGGCAAACGTCTCCCGCGTGCAAGCTGGACAGCAGGTCGACGTGACGGTCGACGCGCTGGGTGGCAACGCGTTGAAGGGGACGGTGCGGTCGGTCAGCCCGCTGGCTTCGTCGGTCGGCCGCATTTTTAGCGCGCGGGTCGAGTTGGCGGATCCAGCCAACAGCCTACGGCCCGGCATGTACGCCAGCGGCAAACTCTTGTTGGGTGTCAGCTCGGGTGCGGTCACGGTTTCGACTGCCGCCATCATCAACGACGGCGACAAGGCCCATGTCTTTGTCCAGCAAGGCGATAAGGCCAAGCGCGTCGAAGTCAAGGTGTTGCGCCCGATCGGCACCAGCAGCATCGTCACCGGCGTGGCGCCGGGTGACAAGGTCATTGTCAAGGGCCAGTCGACGCTTGTCGACGGCTCGGCCGTCAAAGTCGGCACCGCGCCGGCAGCAGGAAAAGGAGCGTAAAGAATGGGTTTGACGAAGCTGGCCATCCAGCGCCCTGTCTTCATCTTGATGTTGATGGGGGCCGCGATGCTGATGGGCTTCATCGCATGGAAAAGCATGCGGTTGGAGCTCAACCCCGACGTCAGCTTCGGCGTCGTCAGCGTCACGACGGTCTACCCCGGCGCGGGCCCTGAAGAGGTCAACACACTGATCTCGCGCCGTATGGAGGACGCGGTCAGTGGCATCTCGAACTTGCGCGAGGTCGTGGCGACCAGCCAGGAAGGCGTGTCGAGCGTCACCCTGCAGTTCGAAGTCGGCACCAACATGGACGTGGCGGTGGCCGACGTCCGCACTAAGGTCGACCAGATCGTCGGCCGGTTGCCTCGCGAGGCGGAGAAGCCGGTCATCGACAAGATCGACGTCGCCAGCAGCCCGGTTTTGAACCTGGCGGTCAGCAGCGACAAGATGAGCAGCCGTGACCTGCGCGACCTCATCGACAACGTCATCAAGGACAAGTTCGCGCGTATCAAGGGCGTCGCCCAGGTCGGCGTCAACGGCGGCGACTTCCGCGAGATCCAAATCCAGATCAAAAAGGACGCACTGCTGCGCTACAAGCTCGGCATAGCCGACATCCAACGCGCCATTGCCGCAGGCACTCTGAACCTGCCGAGCGGACGCATCGTCAGTGGCGCAAAGGAGACCACGGTCCGCATGATGGGCGAGTTCAAGACCATCAAGGACATGGAGGACTTCTACCTGACGGTCTCCAGTCCGGATCGGAACGGGGACGACCAGAAGGTCCGGCTTGGCGATGTGGCCACGGTCGTGGACACCACGGCAGAGAAGCGCTCGCTGAGCCGCCTGGACGGCAAGGACTCGATCTCGGTCGTCGTCCAGAAGACAAGGGACGGCAACGCGGTCGAGATCGCCGACGCGGTGCTTAAGCCACAGTTCGCGCCTGTCAGCCTGCTCAAGCAACTGGAGACACAGTACGGCGTCAAGTTCACGGTCACCAACGACACGTCTAAGAACATCAAAGACTCGATCGACGACCTGACTTTTGCCATCGTCTTTGGCATCGTCTTGGTCGGCACTGTCGTGTGGTTGTTTCTGCACAACCTGCGCGGCACGATCATCGTCGCTATCGCCATCCCGGTCTGTATGTTCGCCGCCTTGGTGGCGATGTGGATGGCCGGGTTCACGATCAACAACCTCTCGATGTTGGCGCTCTCGTTGGCTGTCGGCGTCTTGGTCGACGACGCCATCGTCGTTCTGGAGAACATTTACCGTCACTTGACCCTGGGTGAAGACCCGGTCGAGGCGGCGCTGAACGGTCGCGCCGAGATCGGCTTGGCCGCCATCGCCATCACCCTGGCTGACGTCGTCGTCTTTGTGCCGATCGGCACAATGGGCGGCATCGTGGGCCAGTTCTTCCGGCCGCTCGGCCTGGGCTACGCAGTCACGGTCATGCTGTCGCTGTTCGTCTCGTTCACCGTCACGCCGATGCTGGCCTCGCGGTGGTACAAGAAGGGCGAGGACTGGGAGCATCCGAAGGGTCGTTTTGCCCGCTGGTTTGAGAACGTCTTCCACGGGTTCGCCAATGCCTATCGGCGCGTCCTGCGGTCGTCGTTGAAGCACCGGTGGTACATGTTCGGCGGCGGCTTCGCCGTCTTGGTCTCGCTGTTCATGTTCATTGGCGGCTCGTTCGCCAAGGACATCCCCGGGGCGGTCGGCGCGGCGGTACCGATGGTGATGATCACCGGTGTTTTGACGGTCGCGATCTTCCTGGGGAACATGCTGTTCCGACGGAAGTTTGTGCCGGGTGTTTTCGGCGGTTTCCTGCTGTTTTCGGCGATCTTTGTCGCTGGCCCGGTGTTGGGCAAGATGTACCACGAGTGGAAGCAGGAGGACGTCTTCAAGTTCACCTTTGCGCCACCCAGCGACTCGGGATCTGTGCAGATCAACGTTGAACTTCCGCCCGGTTCCAGCTTGGCAGCGACGTCCGATGTCGTGGCGCAGATTGAGCAGAAGGTGTTGAAGAACCCTGAGACCAAGTACGTCGTCGCCAACATCGGCACACAGGGCGGCGGTTTCTCGGCGTCATCCTCGGGCACGCAGTACGCCCAAGTCAATGTCTCGCTCTATGACAAGAAGTCGGCTTTGGACGACCTTATGTTCTGGAAGAAGTCCGAGGAAAAGCTACGTTCAGTCAAGGACACGGACGTTGCTGCCCAGCTGACGAAAGAGGTCGGTCGGATCCCTGGTGCGAAGTTGAACATTGCGGCGGGACAGAGCTTCTCGTTCGGTTCGGCCATCCAGTTGTCGCTGCGGTCTGATGACCGTGCCTTGTTGCTCAAGACGGCGACGGCCATCCGCGACGGATTGGCGGGTGGTGCGATCGAGGGCGTCGTCGGCCCCAATATCTCCACCAAGGGTGGCAAGCCCGAGTTGCGGGCAGTGCCGCAGCGTGAGCGCATGGCCGATGCCGGCGTCAGCGCTTCGGACCTTGGCGGCGTCATGCGGACGATGTACGAGGGCGACATCAACAGCAAGTACCGGGTCGGCGGGCGCGAGTACACGATCCGCGTGATGATGGATCTGGAAGACCGCGACGACGCCTCCGTGATCTCGCATCTGCCGATCACGTTTAAGCGGGGCAACCCGATCTTCTTGATCGAGCTGGCGACCCTGCAGTCAGGGCAAGCCATCGACAAGATCGACCGTCGTGACCGGCAAGAGGTCATCACCGTCACGGCCGACCTATTGCCCGGCTTTGCTCCTGGTTCGGTGCAGGCGAAGATCGACGCTTGGCTGAAAGACAAGCAGATGATCCCGCCTGGAGTGACGAACAAGGCTCTCGGCCAAGCCGACGCGCAGGCACGGGAAATGCCCTATCTGCTCGGCGCGATGTTGATCGGCTTGATCTTGGTCTACATGGTCTTGGCGTCGCTGTTCGACAACCTGCTGTATCCGGCGATCATCCAGTTGGCCCAGCCGCAGGCGATGGTCGGCGCGTTGCTCGCCCTGATCCTCACCGACAAGACCCTGAACATTGTCGGCATGATCGGCATTATCGCCCTGATCGGCTTGGTGGGCAAGAACGCCATCCTGATCGTGGACTACACGAACACGCTCAGGGCCAGGGGCATGGAGAAAATGGAGGCTCTGGTCGAGTCGGGCGGGACGCGTTTGCGGCCGATCATGATGACGACGATGGCGCTGGTCTTCGGTATGTTGCCGGTCGCCATGGCCATCGGCCGCGGATCGGAGTTCCGCGAGACGATCGGCATCACGATCATCGGCGGCACGCTGCTGTCCACCGTCTTGTCGCTCTTGGTGATCCCGTGTTCGTATTCGCTCTTCGACGACTTTAACCTTTGGTTGAAACGAGTCATAGCATTATTGCGATCCAGATTCAGTCGGCAAGCTCCCTGATTCCTGGCCCCTCTGGACGGCCCGTGAGATAATAAAGACATCGAACGGGCCGTCCAAATCGTTCTCACCGCGCTCTGCGGTGTCCTGACGGTGGCCTCGTGGGTATTCCCCCACCCGGCACTGCCCTATTGGGCTGTGGCTGCGGGTGCCTATTTCGCCATTAAGTCTGGCTGGGAAGCCGTCAAGGCGCGCGAGATCGACGTCAACGTCCTCATGATCGGCGCGGCGGTCGGCGCTGTGGCGATCGGCCACCCGATCGAAGCGGCAGTCCTCCTCTTCCTCTTCAGCCTATCGAACACCCTGGAGGCTTTCGCCTTGGGGCGGACCAAGTCGGCGATCGAGGGGTTGATCAAGCTTCGGCCGGAGACGGCGCTCCTGGTGACCGACGACGGCGACAAGCCGGTGGCGGTCAAGGGGTTGCAGGTCGGCGACGTAGTCCGCGTTTTGCCGTTTGAGCACATCCCGGTCGACGGCACGATCGTCAACGGGCACACCAACGTCGACCAAGTGGCAATGACCGGCGAGTCGGTGCCGGTGCCTAAGGCGGCCGGTGACGACGTACTGGCCGGCACACAGAACATGGAGGGCATGGTCGTCGTCAAGGTGACGCGCGCGACGGGCGACACGACCCTGGAGAAGATCGTCGACCTGGTTCGCGACGCCCAGGAGAACAAGGCGAGCGGCGAGCGGATCAGCCAGTGGTTTGGCAAGCGGTACACGCTGTTTGTCGTCGGGGCGTTCCTGTTGTCATTGGTTTTGCGGTTGGCGTTCCGGCAGCCTAGCAACGATGCCTTGTACGCCTCGTTCACCCTGCTCGTCGCGCTGTCGCCCTGTGCTTTGGTCATCTCGTCGCCAGCGACGACGCTGAGCGCCTTGGCATGGGCCGGGCGGCGTGGACTCTTGGTGCGCGGCGGTGAGGCGGTGGAGGCGGCCGGTCAGGTGGACACCTTCTGCGTCGACAAGACGGGGACGCTGACCGTCGGCAAGTTCACGCTAAACGAGATTTGCGTCTGTGAGGACGAGCCCGCTCTTGTGACGGTCGGCGGCAGCTCCTGCCAGGCGGAGGAAGCCTGCTGGGCACGTGGCGAGAAGTCGATGTCGCGCGAGGCGGTGGCGATCTTGCGGGCGGCCGCAGCGGCGGAGCAGTACGCCACCCACCCGATCGCCGAGGCGATCGTCGCCGCGGCCCGCGAGCAGGGCGTGGACGTGCCCGAGGCTACTGACCAGGAGGTTGTGCCCGGGTTTGGCGTCAAGGCGATCGTCGAGGGCCAGAAGATCAGAATCGGCCAGCGGGCGTTTTTCGAGCTGGACGGCGGCTTGCCGCAGGGCTTTGCAGCCCACGCTGAGGAGTTGCAACACAAAGGGATGACGGTCGCCATCCTGGAATACGACGGCCACTACGCTGCCCTGGGGCTGGGTGACACGATCCGCAAAGAGGCCGCGGACGCCTTGGGACAGTTGCGCGGGCTCGGGCTCGAGAAGATTTATCTGTTGACGGGCGACACGCCGGAAACGGCCAAGGCGGTAGCGCGCGAACTGCACATTGACGAAGTGCGGGCTGGGCTGTTGCCTCAGGACAAGGAGAGCGTTTTGGCCGGTTTGGCACAGGAGGGGCGACAGGTGCTGTTCTTGGGCGACGGCGTGAACGATGCACCTAGCCTGGCGGCGGCGCGGTTGGGCGTCGCGATGGGCGGGCTGGGCAGTGACATCGCGCTCAACGCCGCCGACGTCGTCATCATGCAGGACCGGCTCGACCGGGTCTCCGAACTGGTGCGTCTGGGGCGCAAGACGAACCGAGTCATCCGGGCGAACCTAGCCTTTGCCGGCTCGATGGTGGTGGTATTGACCTTGGGTTCGCTGCTGATTGAGGTCCTGGCTCCTCAGTTGCGTCACGCGATCTTGCCTTGGGCCGTCGTCGGGCACGAGGGGACGACGGTACTCGTGATCCTAAACGGTATCCGGCTACTCCGCGGGCCCTAGGCTTCCTAACCTTGAAAGTCCGGTGACGTTTTCAAATTTGTTTACCTCTCCCAGTGGCAAAAATATACTTGCCGCACATTACAGGCTGAGCCACAAACCGATTTGTGCAAGTCTAGTCGATCCTTTGCCTGCCAGGATTCGTCTGTAGATATGGAAGGGGCCAAAGTTGCTACGTCGGTTCCCATTCTAACAATCAAGCCTATGACTTACACGATTAAGATCGTCGATCCTATCGACAACACGCAATTTTGCCATACATACACATCAGATGTGTGGCCCGAGCCCGGAGACTCAGTCCCTTACGGTAAAGAAGCACCTGCAAAGGTCAAGTCCGTCTCTAGCGGTGAAGGTGGCTCCCAAGCCATCGTCCGGATCATTGCCACTGCAACCAGGGTAGGACGGTTCCGACCGCCCCAAGGGCTGATCTAACCTACCGGCTCAGTAATCGCCACACCTGGCAGGCCCGGCATGTCTGAATTCGCCATAAAGTTCGAATATGCGTGCCGGGCGTAAGACCCCAAGCGGCTCGCGCAAAGCAATGCGCCCAAAGGTTTCCTTTTTGTGTGCCAACTACCTTAAGACTTCATCTACTGGAGAGGCTCTGATCTCAAGCGAACAGGAAAAGGAGATTTTAGACGCTGGATGTGTCCGAGCCCACAACGGTACAGGGCCATGATTCTGATAACTAACGAGCCAAGTTGAGTGAAGGTCACGTTACAATCCTGGTATCAGTTTTGCAAGGCCCTCCGACGGGTCTCGTTTGACTGTAAACCACTTTCGCACCTTGTACTTGTCACAAATTTGCTGAACGAGGTCATTGCATCGTGTAGCGCTGTTATCGATGCGACCGGGGCTTTTGCCTCTCATGGCAATTAGCTTCTCCACTGCCTTTTGCTGATCATCAGAAACTGTCCCCAAAATATCTGCAAGTTCCAGAATCATTGCTGGGGTCTCTGACAATGTCTGAGAAAAGCTAGCTTGTATCGGGGCACACTCGGATGGTGGAGGGACGCTCTGAAAGAACTCATCGATATCTTGCCAATCCTGTCGCAATTTCGCGGTCTGGTCTTTCACATCATTTGATGGCAGGTTCTCGACATTTGGTCCTTCTTCACCAAATAGGTCCTTCATTGGGTTGGCACTCCCAGTTCCAAGGACCTTGCCCAGCAGAATTGAAAGCTGTGCTCCTTGCTGGTCGCAGAGGGCCACCCGCCTGCGTTCGGTCTCTTCGAGGTGTTTCAGCCAGTCCAGGATGTCTTTGGGCATGGAGTTGTCGGCGGGGAGGACCGGGCTGTCTTTGCCGACGGCCGGCAAGACCGGGCCGGCCGGGCCGCCGTTGCTGGCGAGGACGGGCGCGTTGTTTTTGCCGACGAACCCCAGGGAGGGAGCCCCACTTTTGCCGCCCAGCCCGAAGATGCCGGCTCCGAGGCCAAAGCCGAGGATCGCGACCAAGACGACAATCCCGACGACCAGCCAGACCTTGGTCTTGGAAGTCTGGTTGACATATGGGTCGCTGGGGACTTGCATGGACTCTCCTGCTTGTTAGACGACTGTTCAGGGACGGCGGTCCCTTATGAATGCACCAATCGTCCGACTCCTTTATTACCTTGCCTCTGCAAAAAGTGCGGGAAATGTCCTCGCAAAAGGTAAGGGTGGACGGCGGCAGGCCGAAAATGGCAGAAAGGTCTCCTTGAACCGTTGGGCCAGCCAGGCCGTCGGAGAAGTAGAAGGATGGCGCAAAAGATCAACCCGGAGCACCCGTTGGTGCAGATGTTCCGCGACAAAGTCGCCGAGCAGACGACGACCCACTTGGGGTCGACCGGCTACGACGACGTCGAGGCCTATCTTACGAGCTTGCTGGTCGATTTTGTTCGGATGGAAAGCGTTTTCTCCGTCCGCGACAGCGAAGGCAAGCCGCTGCGGTCGGTGATCGAGATGGTGGCCGAGGCGGACGTGCGGCTCAACGCCGCCAGCTTTGAGCGCGAGCGCCAGGTGCACAAGCACATCGGGGACTTCATCTTGTTCTGGACCGGCGTCGCACCCGACTACCTGTCGCGTCACCGGGCCACGATCGGTACTGACCTCGTGTGCGACTACACGCGGCAAGGGCAAGAGAGTTACTACGTGGTCAGCACGTTTGACCATCCGCCGTACGACGCCGAGTCGTCAACTTTCCGCAAGCTCAGCCGCGAGTTCGACGGGCTGTCCTTCGTGCTCGGGCAGGTCGGCCGTTCCTTTGGCCTCGGCGCCCATTGAGGGCATCTGCACCGAGCGGAAGCCGCGGACGCTGAACGCGGCCGTGCACGCCACCATGATGACGACGCCCATGATGAAGAAGACGCCGTCCACGCCCCATCTCGAGATGACCGGCCCGGCTAGAACGACGCCGATCGGCTGAGCCGCCTGCTGGACCAGCGACCATAAGCTGTTGACGCGTCCCCTGACTTCATCAGGGAAGCCGGCCTGGCTATAGAGCGCCAGCGCCAGCCAGCTGAACGGGATGCCGACACCGCAAAGAGCGTTGAGCAGCAAGAAGACGCCGAACGACTTGCCCCAGGTCATGAGCAGGCAGAAGAAGCCGACGGAGAACCAGGCCACGGCCATGATCCGACCCGGGTGCTTGAGCTTGGATTTGCCAGCTACGACGCCGAAGCCCAGCATCACGACCATGAATGTGAATTCGACAAGACCGAGGGTGAAGAACTTGCCACCGTACCGGCTCTGGTTGACGGCGACGTAGGCGATCATGAACCAGGCGATGACGAAGTGGCACGCGGCGGTCAGGGGCAGGGCCGTCCGGAGCAGAGCGTCTTTGGAGACGGCTTGGATTCCGGCCTTGATGTCGGCGACAAAGTGGCCGTACGAGTGGGCGTCTAGGTCGTCTCTTTCTGGAACGAGCTTTGGCAATCGCCAAATGAAAATGGCTGAAACCAGGAACGTCAAGCTGTTGACTGCGGCTGCCAACGGAAAGAACGCTTGTGGTGCAAAGCTCTCAATGGCGCCTAGCACACCGAAAGAGACAGCGAGGCCGACCATGGCGGTCGCCTGTTGGGTCATGACCATGAAGGCGTTCGCGCCCTGCAGCTCTTCCTTTGGCACCAGGGCTGGGATGGCGGCCGAGCGGGCCGGCATGAAGAAGACGGTGATCGACGAGAGCAAAAACCCAGTGGCAATGATGACCCCCACCGGAACTTGAGGCTGGAAGAATGCCAATAGGCTGACCGCCAATGTCACGACGGCGCAGCCCATGTCGGCGAAGACCATGACCTTCTTGCGGTCGAACCGGTCGGCCACCACCCCTGCCAAGGGGCCAAAGACGACGAACGGCAGCGCCTGTGCCATGGCCGCGAGCCCAGTCACAGCGTCACTGCCGCTGAGCTTGCGGGCCATGAATAGGAACACGAGGCCATAGACACTGTCGCCGACAAGCGACACCGCCATACCGACCCATAGGTCGCGAAACCCCTTATGCCTGAGCGACTGGGCACCTGGAACCAAGGCTCGATGCTACCAACTGCACTCCGCTATAGGCAGGACGGCTGGCGTTGACGGATCAAGAAGCTGAGAACTTGGAGCGGACGCTGAGGTTCTTACCAGGGACGACCAATACAAATACCGGGCCTTTGCACCGGAGTCGAATTCATGTACGAGCAGTATTGGGGACTAAGTGAACCTCCGTTCACGTTGACACCAGACCCGCGGTTTCTCTATATGAGCCGTTCCCACGAGGACGCGCTTATGATGTTGCACTACGCGATCACGCGCAACAAAGGAGCGGCGACGCTTTGCGGCGAGATCGGACTGGGCAAGACGACCATCAGCCGCAAGCTGCTGGAGATGTTGGACCCCGTCCAATACAAGATCGTCCTGATCTTCAACCCGATCTTGACACCGACGCAGATGATGCAGGAGATCCTCTCCCAGCTCGACGTCGAGTGTCCGAGCCGAGACCGGCAGGTGCTGGTGCAGCGGTTGCACTTGGCACTGCTCGAGTTCTATGACAAGGGCCGCCGAGTCGTCCTGCTGATCGACGAAGCGCACCTGATCAAGTCTACGCAGACTCTTGAGGAGCTCCGGCTGCTCTTGAACTGCCAGATGAACGACCAGTTCCTGATCAGCCTGCTCTTGCTGGGCCAAACCGAACTCCTGCCGAAGCTGGCCAAGGTGCCCGCCCTCGAACAGAGGTTGGCGGTGCGGCACACGATCAAGCCCCTCAACGTCCACGACACCGGCGAACTGATCTTGCACCGTATGAAGGTCGCCGGATACATGGGCGAGCAGAGCCCCTTCACTCCGGAGGCCATCCATTTGATCCACAAGGTCTCAGGCGGCGCCCCGCGCGTGATCATCCAACTTGCCGACAACTCACTGCTCATGGCCATGGCCCGAAAGGAAAAGATGGTCGACGGCTATCTGGTCCATGAGCTCGCCGAAGAATTCCACGGAGCAGCAGCATGAACCTAGCAGACGCCATCCGACGAGCCCAAGAGGGCCAAAACGCCGCGCCGACCAGCTTTGCTGCGGCGCCCAAAGAGGAGCCGGTGATCACCGCCGCCGCCCCGTCGTTCTCGACGCCGACCCCGGTCGGCCCCGACGAGATGCCCGCGCCGCCGAACCCGAACGTCAGCGGCAGCGTCGTCCGACTCGAACTCTTCCTGTCGGCCGAGCAACTCGGTGGCATGTTCCGGGCGATCATGGCGGGCCAGCACACGGTCCTGACCGTCCGCGAGGCGGCCAGCTATCTGCGCATCACCACGGGGGCCCTGGAAAAGCTCGCCGAAGACGGCGAGGTGCCGGCAGTCCAAATCGACGGCCGCTGGCGCTTCCCCAAGGCCAGCTTGGACGACTGGCTGTTGGCGCAGACCATTTCAACAGAGGAAGTAGAAGATGTCGCTTAGTCTTTTCAAGAAGAAATCGTTCTTGGGCCTGGACATCGGCCACCACGCCATCAAAGGCGCCCAGGTGGAGAAGACAGGCTCGGGATGGAAGGTCGTCAAGGCCTTTAACATCACCACGCCGCCGGACGCTGTGAAGGAAGGGATCATCATCGACCCCGATCCGGTCGGCGCCGCCATCAAGGCGGGGATGAAGCAGGCGCACATCCATGCGGACAGCGCGGTCGTCGGCGTCGCCGGTGGCTCGGTCATCGTCCGCAACGTCCGCATCCCCAAGATGAACGAGACGACCTTGCGCAAGTCGATCCGCTACGAGGCGGGCCGGTACGTGCCGTCTTCGATCGAGGACAGCTTTATCGAGTTCGACATTGTCGAGCAGGACGTGGACGGCCAGATGGACGTCTTGATCGTGGCCTCGCCCAAAGACATGGTGAACAGCCGTGTCGCCGCCTGCAAGGCTGCTGGGCTGGACGTCGAGATCGTCGACGTCGAGGCCTTTGCCAACTACCGTGCGGTCGTCGAGGTCGAAGAGAACAACGTCCTCAAGGAACTGACGGTCGCTATGGTCGACATCGGTGCGATGACCACATCGGTGAGCGTCGTCTCCAAGGGCCAGTTCGCCATGTGCCGCACCATCCCGCAGGCCGGGCAAGTGCTGACGGAGGCGCTCAAGACCTACTTCAAGCTCACGGACGCCGACGCGGAGTCGGGCAAGACACAGCTCGACTTGAGCGTGCTCTTGGCCGATGCCAAGGTGGTGGAGAACCCGCCACTGCGCATTGTCCAGCCGCACATCGACGACCTCATCCGCGAGATCCGTCGGTCGCTGAACTACTACCAGTCGCAGCAGACCGAGCAGGGCCAGCCGAACCCGGTGACCCACTTGTTGGTCTCTGGTGGCGGCGCGAAGTTCGTCGGCCTGGGCGAATACATGGCCAACAAGCTGGGGATGCAAGTCGTCGCCGGCGGCATTTTTGACAACCCGCGGGTCACCAACGGCCTGCTCGACGACACAGAACGGGGCTTCGACTTGGTCGTGGCTTCCGGACTGGCCATGAGGGCTTTCGCGAAAGCGGTCTAGCCAAGAGAGAGAAGCACAATGCCATTGATCAACTTGATCCGTGAACAACGCCTGGCGGCCCGCCAGCGCGAGCAAAAGGCACGCACCGCCCTCCTGGGCACGCTCGGCATCGGTGGCCTGGCGGTTCTGGGTGCCGGCGCCCTTTTGCTCGACACGACGCGGCTGAACCTGGAGGCTTCGAACCTCGAGGCGAAGAAGAAGAAACTCGCGCCGATGCTGACGAAGCTCGACGACGCCAACAAGGAGATCGACCGCCTGAAACCGCGGATCGAGACTCTGCAAAAGGCCGTCGAATCGACCCAGAAGTGGAGCACGGTGCTCAACCACTTGGGCAGCAACACGCCGACTGGTTCCTGGCTGACCGGCATCAAAACGATGCAGACAGACAAGACCAAGCCGATCCTGATCACCTTCACCGGCATGGCGGCTAGCCACGAGGCGGCGTCGGAGTTCACCCTGCGCCTGACATTTTGCAACGAGCTGCAGAACCCTGCGTTGAAGTCGACCACCGAGAAAATGGCCGAAGGCAACAAGAAGGTCTATGAGTTCGAGGTCACTGCCGAGCTGAAAGGCTCGGGTGACGAAACCAAGAGCAAGGAGACCAAGAACGTATGAAGCCTGAAAACCCGGCCAAGACGATCGCTCTGATGGCGCTGGGCGTCATCGCGATCGGCGGCGGCCTTGTGTACTGGCAGTACAGCGTCCACGGCGACGCCGAGGCGCATTTGAACAAGATGCGTGCGGAGACGCCCGACGAGGCCAAGCTGGAGAAGCAACTCCAGGACGCCCAAGCCGAACTGTACAAAGCTTCGACGAACCTGAAGCATCTGGAGGGCGGCGTGCCGACACTGGCCTATGTCCCCACGCTGCTGCAGGAGTTGGAGTCGGCCGGCAAGTCGCAGAACTTGCAGGTCACCGTCTTCAAGCAGGCCCAGACGCCGACGGCCCAGCCCGCCAGCACAACTGGCGGCGACGCCAAGTCACTGAAGGACAAGCCGTACGACGAAGTCGAGTTCGACGTCTCGGGCCGCGGGAACTACAAGTCGGTCGGCGACATGCTGGCGGCACTGCAGTCGTTCCCGAAGATCGTGTCCGTCCAGTCCATCGGCATCACGCCCAAGCGCGACCCGGCCAACCCGACGGCGGCCACGGTCGAGGCGACCCTGCACGTGAAGGCGTTCATGTTCAAGCAGGCTGAGGACCCGACTGCGAAGAAGGATCTGCAGGCCAACAACGTCAAGGGCGGTGCCCAATGAAGCAAGACAAGAAGAAACTTTTCGTGATCGGCGCCCTTGTCATGGTGCTGTGCGCCATCGGCGCGTTTACCATGATGGGCGGCGGGCCGGCCCCGGTGGCCAGCACTACGGGTAGCAAAGCCGATGCCAAGAAGGACTTGACGGAGGCGACCAAGGCCTACGCGCAAGACCCGACGCAGGCGAAGATCGGCGCGATCATCGGCAGCATTTCGGGCTATGGGACGAAGGAGGCTCGTGATCCGTTCGCGATTCCGTCGGGGGTGCCTGAAATCGCAGTGACGCCGCCGGCGCCTCAGGCACCGGTACCAGGAGCCGACACGCATGCTCCTGCGCCGCGGCAGCAACGCCCCAAGCCACTGGGTGGTGGCGACAGCATTCCGCCTTGGACGCCACCGACCCAAGGCGCCGGTGCTGCTCCGGGCCCCATCGTGCCCAGGTTCCGCGTCAAGGGTGCGCTTGTCGGGCAGAAACCCGTCGTCGTCGTCGAAGATTCCAGCGGCAACCAGAGGCTCGTGCCTGTGGGTGGCGAACTGGAGCCAGGAACTCGAATCACCAGCATCGAAAAAGGACAGGTCACTGTCAGCGAACACGGCAAGAGCAAAACAATGCCGATCGGAGAAGGAAGCTAAACCATGAACAAACACCGCATCGTCGTGGCGGCGGCCTTAGTCGGCCTTGTCGCCCCAGCCTACGCCCAAAAGGCCAGCATCCAGGGAGTCGAGGTCAAGACGACCGACACAGCCCGCCAGCTGTGGATCCAGGGCACTGACGTGTCGAAGCCCCGGATCATCTGGGCCAACCGGCACTCCTCATACATCCTGGAGTTCTACGCCCGGCTGGCCGGCCGCAAGTCGGATATTGACGTCAACGCCGACGGCATCAAGAATGTGCAGACGGTCTGGTACACCAGCCGCCCGCCGCGCGTCCGAGTCGCTGTCCGCACGGACGGCAACGTCGAGCCGACCTTGACCTTCATCGACGGCAGCTGGGTTGTCTCGGTGCCGACCCAGGGCAACACCACGCCGACGGCGACGCCGGCACCGGTGGCTCCGCGCAAGATCGAGACCGAGCTGAAGAAGCCGACGGCTCCCCCGGTGAACCTGAGTGCTGAAGCCCAGCTGACTGGCGCGGCCAAGCCGTGGTCCCTGCAGGAGGCCATGCGGCTGACGCTGAACGACAAGACCACCAAGACGTCGACCGAAAACGTCGTCATCAAGGATCCGGTCCGCTTGCAGCAGCACGTCTCGCTCGACTTTGTCGGCACGGA
Organism: Armatimonadota bacterium; assembly: GCA_018268335.1. Taxonomy (GTDB): domain Bacteria; phylum Armatimonadota; class Fimbriimonadia; order Fimbriimonadales; family Fimbriimonadaceae; genus JAHBTB01. The sequence goes on from JAFDWT010000062.1 coordinate 65,996, forward strand.
CGTCGTCCAGATCCTCAAGGCCTTGGCGATCCAGACCAGTGAGAACATCGTCGTCTCGCCGGATGTCAGTCCTGCTGACAAGCCACTGAAGCTGACGGTCTCGCTGAACAAGGTCTCGCTCGACGACGCACTGAGCTTCGTCACGGCGATGGCCGGTCTGCGGTACGCCCGCGTCGGCAGCACCTATATTGTCACGCCGAGCCAGAACTTCAGCCAGGCCATGCGTATGGTCGTCGACCGGACGAACAACAAGTTCGAGACCCGCGTCGTCAACCTGGTCAGCGGCTCGGCCGCCCAGATCCGCGACGCCGCGCTGAAGGCGATCCCGGCCGAGGGCAAGAACGGTTACTACGAGATCATCGTCCCGGGCACCGGCGACATCCCTGTGGCGCCGATGGCGGCCCAACCGGCCGACCCCAAGGCAGCCCCTGCCGCCGCCCAGACGGCAGCTAAGGCGAGCAAGACCTACTACCTGATGGTGGTGGGCGACCCGCAGCGTGTCGAAGAGGTCGAAGGCTACATCCACGAGCTGGACAAGCAGATCGCCGCTTCGAGCAGCCTGTCGAAGTCAGAAGACTTGGGCACCAGTGTCATCAACATCCAGTCGGGCAGCACCGACCGGATCAAGGCGACCCTGGAGAAGATGATCGCGGACGACCCGCGTGTCGGCGAGTTCTCGGTGAGCGAATCGACGGTCGACGACAATATCCCCGGCGTGCCTGGCACCAAGGTGCTGATGCTGGTCGGCCCAAAGAGCGCGCTGAACACGCTCACGCTCGTGGCCAACACGCTGGACCAAGAGCTGTGCCGCGTCTCCAGCAAGACTTACGTCGCCGACGCCGGCAAACTGATGAAGGAGGACGAGATCATCGAGCTCCAGTTCGTGGAGCCGACGGTGGCCCTCGCTCAGGTGCGTCAGCGCTTCCCGAACATCTCCGTGTGGACGTTTGCCCAACCGGTGACTCCTGGAGCCAGTGGCTCGGTCAGCTCGACGCAGAGCAGTGGCGGTGGGGCAGCCGGTGGCGGCGGCTCGACCGGACAGGCTTCTGGCGGTTCGTCGTCCAGCACGCAATCGCAGTCGGTCAACGGTCTTGAGCCCATGAAGCTCATCGTCCGCGGCCAGCGCTCGGTTATCGACGAAGTAAAAGCGTTTGTCAGCAAGATTGACGTGGCTCCGAAGCAGGTCGCCCTGGAACTCCGCGTTCTGGAACTGACCAAAGAGGACGCCCTGAAGCTTGGTCTGGACTGGAGCATCTTGGATCCGGGCAAGGCCACGGTCTTCCGCATGAACCAAGGCGCTGGTACCACGTCGTCGTCGGGCGGCACCATCTCGGGAGCCTTCCCCTACAAGGATGATTACAGCCACTCGGTGCTCGGCACTCTGGACCAGCTGGGCGGATCGAACAAGATGATCGCTCGCCCGAACGCCCTGATCAGTGACGGCCGCTCGACGAACCTCTTCGTCGGTGACACCGTCCGCTATATCAAGACGATCACGCAGAGCCAGAACGGCACGACTGTCGTCAGCGACGAGTTGAAGGTCGGTGTGAAGTTCGACATCAACGCCCGGATCGGCAGTGGCGGCGCCATCGCTCTGGGCCTCGACCAGAACTTCAGCATTCTGACCGGCTTCACCCCGGTCCCCGGTGGTGGCAACCTGCCGCAGACCAGCGACCGCACGACCAACATGTTCGTGAACATGCAGAGCGGCGAGACGATCGCCATCGGCGGCCTGATCCAAGACCAAGACCGCAAGTCGGTCAGCGGCATCCCGTTCCTGAAGGACCTCCCGATCATCGGCATGTTCTTCAGCCGGACGGACAATCGCCGGGTGCGCACCGAAATCGTGTTCTTCTTGACCGCGAACGTGGTGGACCCCAGCAACCGCGCCCACGCCGCTTCGCCGCGGACTGGCCTGAAGAACTCTCCTGACCCAGTGAAGGAGTACTTCGGCTCGGACGCCGACAAGAAGGGCGGCAAGTAAGCCACCTGAACAGAATCTCAGCCCCACCGCAAGTTTTTTGCGGTGGGGCTGAGTTCATTTGAACCTGGCTACCCGGCAAAAGTACCTATAGGCCTTATAGTCCCAAGCGGGATCGGCCACCATTTACACGGTGTATGTTAATCTCGGCTGAGTTCTGCGAAGCAGGCTTTGCCGGGTGACGCCGACCATTGGTCTTGACGGGACTGACCGGCGACACCGAGAAACTGACACAGGAGACACACATGAAAAACAAGATCATGCTCATGGCCGTAGTGGCCGCTTTCCTCGGTTCGATCGCCCTCGTTGGCTGCGGCGACCAACCCGCTGCTGGCGGCGACGCGGCCGGCAAGAAGCCCGAGACGGCTACCAAGGCCCCGGATGCCGGTGCCACCCCCGAGACCAAGGCCCCTGAGACCAAGGCTCCCGACGCTGCTGCGACTGCTGGCGACGCCGGTGCCAAGAAGGAAGGCGAGACCGCTGGAGCTCCTGGCGCTGCGACTCCTCCCGCCGGTGAAGGCGAGAAGAAAGAGGGCGAAGCCCCCAAGACGCCGGAAGCCGGTAAGTAATCTGAATTTGGACGCGCAAGCGTCCCACGACTGGGCGGGGCCGATCGGCCCCGCCCTTTCTCTATGTCCAGGGTCGGGGAACAGACTGTGAACTTCGGCGTAGGACATAATCAACGGCCATGCGGGAGTTGCACCATCCATCCACGGAGAGCATCCGATTGGAAAACGTGCTGCACGCCCTGAGCGACCCCGCCCGTATGCAGATCGTGCTCTGCTTGGTCGACCAAGGCGAGGTCACCTGCGGGCGATGCACTGCCAATGCACCGAAGTCCACCGTGTCCCATCACCTGCGGGTGTTGCGGGAGGCTGGGGTCATCCGCATGCGGCCCGAGGGTGTGGCCATGTTGAACAGCGTCAGAGTCGAGGACATCGAGGCGCGTTTTCCGGGGTTGCTAGGGTCTATCTTGGATGCCGCACGCCATGACCCCGTCATGAAGCCGCAGCATGCCCACCTGTAGCCGTTGAGGCCCGGGTCTGCATCGTCGGACGCGCACAATTGGGCCTCGCGATGTTCTTCACGAAGTTCCCCTATCCCGCCAACTTTTCGTTTGCGCAAGCAGGCGATCGCAAAGGCGACCGGCTGGTGGTGGGCAAGAAGACACTGCGGGCCGACCGGCGGTCTTTTGTCGGCGGCGTACACCGGCTCCGGTTGTCCGATCCGGAATCCTGGCCTTCGAACCGCAGTCTGGTGGCCTTGACGCCGCCCGAGCCTGTGTCCCAAGACGGCCTGCGGTGGGCCAAGGACGGTGCACTAGAAGTCGTCGGGCCGGACGGCCAATGCTGGCTGCGCACAGTCCCGGGGGCAGGGATCGGCTTCAATGCGCAGTCATCCATGTTGCAGTTTGATGTCAGCCCAGACTGCCGCTACTTTGGTATGGGAGAGAAAAACTTTGGCGAGCTAGAGCTGAGCGGGTTTCGGGCCTGCTTCTGGAACACCGATGTCTGGAGCGACTTCCACTGGGCGCAGTGGGGCGACAAGCCGACCGACCCGTCTTATTTCTCAACCCCCTACGTCGCAGTGCGCACACCGAACGGGTGGGTGGGAATCTTGCTGCACAACCCGTCGCCCAGCTTCATCCAGACGCCGGGCAAAGACGAAAGCAGAGTCTTTGTCGAATGGCAACGGACAAGCCCCCATCTGATCGTCGGTGCACGGGACGGTGAGCCGGACCTGTGGTTCATCACCGACGCCAGCCTGGCCGGGCTGACTGCGAAGCTGAGCCGTCTTGTCGGCACAACGCCACGGCCTCCCCTGTGGTCTCTTGGCTACCACCAATCGCGCTGGGGCTACGGCGGCCACAAGGACTTGGTGGCGCTGGATGAAAAGTTCACGAAGGCGGAGATCCCGTGTTCGGGCTTGTGGCTCGACCTGGACTACATGCACGGGTACCGGATCTTCACGGTCGACAAGAAGATGTTCCCACGGGGACCGCAGGTGACAGCCGACGCGCTGGCTGGCCGCCGCATTGTGCCGATCATCGACCCTGGAGTCAAACAGGAGGCCGGTTATGAGGTTTACGACTCAGGCAAGAAGAAGGGCGTTTTTTGCTTCAACCGCGAGGGCGGTGAGTATGTCGGCGTCGTCTGGCCTGGGGACACCGTCTTCCCTGACTTCACCCAAAAGAGTGCCCGGGATTGGTTTACCAGCTACGTCAAAGGATTCCGCGAAAGCGGCTTCCATGCTTGCTGGGTCGATATGAACGACCCGAGCACTGGCCCGGCCGACCCCGAGGACATGCTTTTTGAGAATGGTGAGCGCAGCCATGCGGAGCACCGCAACCAATACGCCTTGGGCATGCAAATGGCGACCCACGCCGGGTTCTTGGCGGCGCGGCCCGACGAGCGGCCGTTTATGCTCAGCCGGAGCGGCTTTGTCGGCACCTCGCGCTATGCGGCGGTCTGGACGGGTGACAACTGCTCCAACGACTTCTATCTCGGTCTATCGATCACCACGCTGCTGGGGATGTCTCTGAGCGGGGTGCCGTTCGCGGGAGCGGATGTGGGTGGGTTTGGCGGGGACTCGGAGCCTGCCTTGATGACCCGCTGGGTGCAGGCGGCGTTCCTATCACCTTTCATGCGCAACCACACGACCGAGGGGACGCGCAAGCAGGAGCCTTTCGCTTACCCTGGCTCGACCCGCCGAGTGTTGGCGCACTTCATTCGGCTCCGCTACCGTTTTCTGCCTTATTTGTACAGCTTGTTCGCCCAGCAAGAGGCGGACGGGTCGCCGGTCTTCCGGCCGCTGGTCCACGACTATGAGGACTCGGGGCTGGACGACGTCGCCGACCAGGCGATGGTCGGCCCGATGCTCATGCACGCGCCAGTTGTCCAGGCGGAGGGCCGCAAGCGGATCGTCGTGCTGCCCGGGGCTGAGCCGTGGTTCGATTTGTCGGTCGGCGAGTGGCTGGTGCCGGG
>JAFDWT010000062.1:71000-77953 GCA_018268335.1 Armatimonadota bacterium
CAGAACTGCCGACGGGCCAAGAAGTCGATTTGTCGAAGCCGACTTTCGTGGTGGCGGTGCCTCCGGGCTGGTCGGGTGAGTCCGAGTTTCGATATGTGGCGGACGACGGCCTGTCCTACGCCTATCGGAACGGCGGCCAGTCTGTTCTCGTCGTCAAACTCATGGCCAAGGGTGGCAAGGTGGAACTGACGACTACATTGGAAGAGTCGGGGTTTGGCCCCGTGCAGGCGTCATTCGCCCTCTTGACCGAGCTGGACAGCGTGAAAATCAACGGGAAACCGGTCAAGACGGCCAAGGGCACCGACGTCTTCACCGGCGACCCGATCAGCGTCTTCCGCGCCGTGACTGGATAGAATCGGTCGTATGTCGCGACTCGCGATCTATCCGGGCTCGTTTGACCCGCCGACGCTGGGGCACTTGGACGTTGTCGCCCGTGCGGCGCACTTGTTCGACGAACTCATCGTGGCCGTGGGCGTGAACAGCGACAAAGCACCTTTCTTGAGCGTGGAAGACCGCCTATCTTCTCTTGAGGAATGCGTCCAAGGCATGGCCAACGTGCGGGTGGAGTCCTTTGAAGGCCTTCTCGTGGACTACGCCAGGCGCAAGGACTGCCAGCGGATCGTGCGCGGCCTGCGGGCGATCAGTGACTTTGACTACGAATTCCGGGTGACGCTGGCAAACCGGGCCATGGCACCGGAGATAGAGACCGTGTTTCTGATCACCAAAGAGGAGCACAGCTTTCTCGCTAGCTCGGTTGTGCGCGAAGTGGCGCGGCTGGGCGGCCGGTATGAGGGATTTGTTCCACCGCCGGTCGTGGAAAAGATCAGGAAAGCCCTGGCATAAACACCAGGGTACAGGGCCTCGTCGGCGGGGCAAGGCGTGTTAGACTGGGCTGAGCCCTACAATGTCCGTCCGAAACGACTACTCGATCGACGTCATGCGCCTGCTGGACAACCTGAAGCAGGAAATCCGGGCGCCCAAATCGTTTTTGGGCATCACCTTCGGCTTCAACCAAGACGACCTGTCGATGCAGGTCGACAAGATCCGGGCGTCTCTGCCTCGCGACCTTCGCGACGCCGCGTCGCTGGCTCGCGAGAGTGAGCGCCTGGTCGAAACCGCCAAGGAAGAGTCGGACAGCCTTCTCAACCAGGCCGACCGAGAAGCCCAGTCGATCGTAGAAGCCGCCCACAAGGAGGCAGAGCGGATTGTCGAACAGGCCCGCATCCAGCAGTCCCAGCTGGTGAGCGAGAGCGAAGTGCTCAAGATCGCCAAGGCTCAGGCTGACGAGATTCGAAACGCGGTCGAGCGCGAATCGCGCGAAATGAAGCGCGGGGCCGACAAATATGTCTACGATGTCCTCAGTAGCCTGGAAGGCGTCGTCGGACGGGTGCTGGCTACTGTGGAAAAGGGCCGCACTGAGATCGAGACGGTCGCCGAAAAAGCAGTGGTCTCGACCGAGGGCCGCGAGCGCACCAAGGTCTGAAGCCGTGCCAGGCGAGGCGTTGCGCGAAAGTTTTTCAGTGGCCGCCGGTGCGGCTGTCGGCGCGAACGCGCGGTATTGGCTAGGCCTGTGGTTCAAAGCGCAGAACTTTGGCCCCTTTCCGTGGGCGACGCTCGTGATCAACGTGTCGGGGAGCCTGCTGATCGGTGTCGTGGCCTCGTTGCTAGCCCATCGGCCAGTGCTGGTGACCTGGCAGCTCTTTGCGGTCGTGGGCGTCTTGGGCGGCTATACGACGTTCTCCACGTTTTCGCTTGACTTGCTCAATCAAGTCAGGCAGGGTCAATTTGGCGCGGCAGCCACTTATGCCTTGGGTTCTGTGGCGCTCGGCATGCTCAGCTGCGCTGCCGGCTATTTCGGCGTGAATTTGCTCGTGGGTAGACCAGCCTGAACGTCACCCTTTAGTCTTGCTGCTTGGGTTTGACAAACGCCTCGACCCGGGCGAGGACGCCGTTCTTGATCCGCCATTTGCGGAATTTGGCTTCCTCTTCCTCACGAGAGGCGAAGACCACGCGGACAAAACGGCCAAAGAGGGGGAAGGCCATGCCAATCAGCGGCCAGATCGCCCAGTAATGCGCAAACCTGCCGCCAGCTTGGATCATTGTGCCTCCAGTCGTCGCATAGTTGATTGCGTGAAGCAAGAGGTTGATGGAAATGTAGCTGCCGATCGACTGGTACAGCCCGTTCCATCTGCTTTTTCGAAACGCGGCAAAATCAGTTTCGTAGGCTTCGCGTTCGGCCCGAGTGGTTTCGTCCTGCTTTTTCTTGAGGGCGTATTCGGCTTCAGCGGCGGCCAGTTGCTCGGGCGTGATGCCGAGTTCGTCGGCGGTCTGGCGAAGGCGGGAGCGCAGGTCGTCGTCAAAAGGTGATCGACGCACAGCAAGGCGGAGGATCGCTTCCATGTCCTCGTCGCTCTGCAAGTGCTCCTGTTCTTCGGGCATCGCCGACTGGAATGTACCGCCAAGAAGTCGGCCAGGTTCCAACCGTAGTGCGAGCAGGCCCGCCCAACAGGTAAAACGTCAGTGCAAAAGTATGGGTAGCCCAGTCGTTGTCGTCGGTGCGGGTCTCACTGGCCTTGTGTGTGCCCGCCGTCTGCATCAGGCTGGCGTTCCAGTTCTGCTTGTCGAAGCCAGCGACGGGATCGGCGGCAAGATGCGGACCGACATTGTCGACGGTTTCCGGATCGACCGGGGCTTCCAGGTGATGTTCGACCGGTATCCGCACTTGCGGTTGGAACTGGACCTCAAGAGCCTGGACATCTGCAACTTTGAGCCCGGCGCCCTGGTGTGGGACGGCAAGAAGAAGCGGGAAGTCCACCGGGAGAATATCCTCCAGACAATTTTTGACGGCGTCGTCCCGTTCGCGGACTTCATGCGCATCAACAACCTCAACGAGGAGTTGCGGGGCAAGTCGGCCGCGGACATTTGGTCTGGCGAGGACATGTCCATCGGCGACTATCTGTCCTCACGCAAGTTCACCGAGGCGTTTGTCGAGAGATTCGTGAGGCCTTTCTTCGGCGGTGTGTTGCTGGATCGTGGGCTCTCCGGGTCGGCGTTGCAGTTCCAGTACTACTGGAAAATGCTCGACGAAGGGCACGCTAGCGTGCCGGCGTTGGGTATCGAAGAGATTCCGCGCCAGATCGCCGCTGACATTCCTAACGACTGCGTTCTGCTGCACACCCGAGTCGAGGAAGTCATCCAGGAAGGCGGCGGGGTCAAAGCAGTGCGTTTGTCGACAGGCGAAACTGTCGATGCTGAGGCCGTGGTCGTCGCGGCAGGGCCGGAGACGGCGGCCAAGCTGGGTTTGAGCGTGCCGACAATGACCTGGCGGTCGTGTACGACAGCCTATTTCGCTGCTGACACGAAGCCGACGGACGATGCCACTCTGGTCCTTAACGGCCCCGGCAAGGGGCTGGTGGACTTCGCGGTCTGCGCCAGTGCCGCCAGCCCGGCTCTGGCACCGCACGGCCAGTACCTGGTCGCGGCGACGCACATCGGCCTGCCTAGTGAAAACGACCTCTATTTTGCCAAGTCGGCCCGTTACGATTTGAAGAGCTGGTTCCCAGCCCACAACGTCGGCGCGTGGCGTCCTATTGCTGTCCGGCGAGTGGCACAGGCGCAGCCGGCGGTCGGCCCGGGGTTCCACGAGCGACGCCCGAGCGTCAAGACGCCGGTACGTGGCCTGTATCTGGCTGGCGAAGTCACCGAGTACCCCGGCTCAGACGGGGCGGTGCGCAGCGGACAGCAAGCAGCGGTCGCAGTCCTTGACCAGGTCTGGGAGTCGGCGCCTGCGTGAGGGTCGCGGTCGTCGGGGCGGGCATCGCCGGCTTGGCGGCGGCACGGCGTCTGCGTTCGGACGGGATTGAATCCGTCGTCTTTGAGAAGAGCCGTGGCGTTGGTGGCAGAGCAGCCACGCGGAGAATCGGCGACTACACTTTTGACCACGGCGCGACCTCTGTGGCTCCTCGACACACGAAGATCGAGAACGTGCTCCTATACGAGCTGGACACCACCGACCTGGTCGAGGTCTCGAAGCCGATATGGACGCACGGTTCCGGTCGTGTCGCTCCCGGCGATCCCCGTGGCCATCTGCAGCGGTTCTGCTACAGCAAGGGCCTGAACACACTCGGTAAGTTGCTGGCCGAAGGGCTGGACGTCAGACAGGAAGTGAAGGTCGAAGGATTGGCCCGACAGGGCTCGGGATATGTCGTCGAGGGCGAGCACTTCGACGCCGTGGTCCTGACTCCGCCGCTGCCGCAAGTGACAGTCTTGCTCGACTCGCTGGGCGAGTCGAGGCAGTTCGACAAGGTCTTTTATCGGTCGTGCATCTCCGTCATGTTGGGCTATGGTGTTGAGGCCGACCTGCCGTACTTCGCGACCATCGACCCCGACCAGCGGATGCCGCTCGCCTGGTTGAGTGTCGAGTCGGTCAAGTGCCCAGGCTCTCGCGCGCCCCAGGGAAAGACAGCGATCGTGGCCCAGATGAGCGCCGATTACAGCAAATGGAACCTAGACCACGCTGACGACCGGATCGTCAACGACGTCCTGGTGGACATTGAGAGGCTGCTGGGCAAGCAGTTTGAGACCCCAGAGGTCGCCTGTGTCCACCGCTGGCGGTACAGCCAACCGGAGACGACCGCCGCATTTGACAGCGTCAACCGGCCTGGGAGCACCTTGATCATCGCTGGCGACGGGGTCGCCCAGGGCCGGATCGAGCACGCCTATGAGTCGGGGCTGGCCGCGGCCGAGCGGCTGATTGGAGAACACAAATGACCGCCGTCGTCCTTGCCGCCATTGCCTTTGGGTCTGTCGAGATGACCATCGCCGCGCCGGGAATCCATGGCCGCGCCACTGTCCGGCAGAGTCTGGGCGAAAACGGATTCAAGAACCTGCGGCTGGAAATGACGCTCCGCGACAAAGAGGGGCGCTTACGCGTGGTAGTGCAGGAGTCGGTGTACGACAAGCAGGCGCGGCCCGTCTCGATGTCGCAGACGACCTCTATGCCCGGAGGCAAGGCATTGCAGGCTTTGACGGTCAAGTTCACCGAGACCAAGGCCCAAGTGACCCTCGAAGAGGGCGGGCACAAGGCGGAGTCGAGCGTGCCGACCCCTTCCAAGCCATGGAGGGCGACACCCGAGTTCTGGTTCATCCGTGACAAAGTCGAGGCTGGCGGCGAGACCACTTATTGGCGGTTCGACCTGGCCACGCAGAAGTGGGTCGAGACTAAGTGCGTTTACGTCGGCAAGCGGAAGGTGCGGTCGGGCGGCAAGGCCTATGAAGCCAATTGCGTATTGATGGGGTCGGTGAAGTCATATCTGGACGACAAGGGCGACCCGGTACGCCTGGAGTCGGGCCAGATGGTAATGGAACGGACCTGACCAGACCGGCCACAATGGTGGCATGAGCGAAGGCGATTTGCGTGTCCTGGTCATCGGAGCGGCTGGAAAGATGGGGCAGGAGACGATGCGGGCGGTGTCTGTGGCCCATGATATGGAGTTGGTCGGTGCCGTAGACAAGGGCGAGCGCATCGAGTCGGCCCGATCCATCGCCGGACCTGATGTCGCCGACATCCCCGTCGACAACAAGCTGGGGAGCGTTCTGAACGCCACGAAGCCGGACGTCGCCATTGACTTCACCCATATGCTGGCGGCGCCGGAGCACGCTATGAGCTGCTTGAAGCGTGGGGTACCGGTGATCATCGGCACCAGCGGCATCAGCCCGACCGACCTTTCGGCGATCCGCGAGTCATGCCGGGAGTTTTCAACTCCTGCCGCCTTGATCCCCAATTTCGCCGTCGGCGCGGTGTTGATGGTGCGCTTCTGTGAACTGGCGGCGGCTTGGCTTCCGGATGTCGAGATCATCGAGCGGCACCACAAGGCCAAACTGGACGCCCCGAGCGGGACTGCGATGCATACCGCCGAGTGCATCGCGGAGGCGCGCAAAGAGGTTCCTAGGGCCACGCAAGGCACGACGGAGAAGGCTGCAGGGGCACGGGGCGGCAAGGTCAAGGACGTGACCGTCCACTCAGTACGCTTACCGGGCTATGTGGCCTCCCAAGAGGTGGTCTTTGGCGGCGACGGCGAGTTGCTGACGGTGCGCCACGACTCCGTCGACCGCCGTTCGTTTATGCCCGGCGTCCTGTTGGCCGTGCGCCAGATCCGCTCGTTCGAAGGGCTGGTCGTCGGCCTCGACAAGTTCATGTTCAGGTGACGTGCGGCTCGTAGTGGTCGTGCGCGTTGCCGACCAGCTCTTCGTTGATCACGGCCCGTTGGTTGTTTTCCAAGAAGTCGTGCGTGGCCTTGTGGCGATAGTGGAAGAGCTTGTCGAGCGATTCTTCGACCAACAAGGCGTTGATGATGCCGCTGAAGAGCAAGCCTGGAGCCTGGTAGGTCACCGTGTCGCGGATGATTGTGCCCTGGGGGTCCTCGACGAACTCGTGGACGTGCTTCCAGTGCCTGAACGGGGACCGCTCGGCGGTATCTGTGAACGTATAAGGGGCTTGGACGTCGGAGATCCGGGCCCGCCAGATGAAGTGCCTTCCGTATTTCTTGATGCGGAACTCATGGAGCGCGCCGTTCCTGACTTCCAGGTTGCGGCTGAGCAGTTCGATGTGGTCGTCGGGAGGGGTCAACAACCGAAGCGCGTTCGCGTTCGAGTGGAAATCCCAGACCCTCTGTACCGGAGCGTCGACGAGTGTTTCGTACACCTTTGTGACCATGTCGTCTCCTCCAACACTTGTTTATATTAGCGACATTGTTGCCAGAAGTGCCCCGATATTTGGCCTATAGTCCTTTGGCGGCCTGAACGCGGAGGTGAAAAGGGCCGTCTATACTAATGTCACTTGGGGGCGTCAGGCTTCGACAGAGCTGGATCGCGCCGAGGTTGCGAGCCGAGGTGCCGTTGGCCTCGTTAATAAACGGCAAAAAAGCAACTGCGAACAACAACTTCGCTTACGC